>JBCCEE010000318.1:0-9956 GCA_039030415.1 Acidobacteriota bacterium | reverse complement strand
GTAGGAGAGCTCGAGCTGCACGTCGCCCGCCGGCACCTCGACCGCTCGGAAAGCGTAGTTGGCTCGCAAAATGTCGGTCGGCTCACCGTTGAGGGCGGCTTGCCAGCCCCGAAAGTGGCTCTCGGACAGGTACACCAGGCCTGGACGCGGTGCCTTGAGGGCAAGCAGGGTGCGATTGCGGCCGAAGTGCTCCACGACGACTTCGGGATCGCCCTCGACGTTGGGCACGGGCTGGAACGTCGGCGTCTGCTCGAGCAAGATCTGGGAGCTGGGCTGCCGCGAGCCGAGGGTCTCGAAGACGGTCTCAGCGTCGGAGACCCAATAGTCGCTGCTGAAGTAGTAGCGCGGGCTGCTCGGTCGCCGGAAGATCCACAGCCGCGTTTTTTGATACTTACGCCGATGCCCTCGGCTCTTGAGCTCGTGGATCATCTGTCCGGCTCCGCGCCGGACGATGATCAGCTCGATGTTGGCGGCGTCCAACACGCCTTCGGGCGGCATCGCCAGGGAGCCGACCAGGAAGATCTCCTGCTTCCAGGGTTGGCTGTAATGCTCGAACAGCCGATGGGTGCGATGCGAATTGAAGGCCATCATCGAACGCAGATCGAAGACTTCGACCGCCGAGCCGACGTTGGGTCGGAAGACGAACTCCGGCCCGAAGACGCGCCCGTATCCCGCCTCGCGCTGCAGGTACTGCACGTACTCCGGCAGCATCTCAGGCTGCCAGACATCGAGCCGCGCCTGCCGCGGAGCCGCCAGGTTGAACCAGCTCTCGAGCAGCCAGATCCCGGTGAGAAAGAGGATAGAGAGCATCGGCACGTGACGCTTCGCCCGCAGCACGGTGATGGCGATCAGCAGTGCACCGAACAGCACCGCGACCAGCAGGCCCTGGCGCAGCTCGGTCAGCCACTGCTCGGCATGCTCGTGAGCCAGCACGCCGTCGGCCTGCCCCAACAGGTAGACCCCGCCCAGCAGGCAGCCGCCGATCAACGCCACCAGCACCGCCCCCGCCCGGCTGACCCGGCCGTCGGCCAGGCGCTCGATGCCCAGAGCGGCCAGAATCGCGGCGAACCCGCTGAACATGAATCCGCCGTAGGGAACCCAGCGGATCTGGGCCAAAGGCCCGATCTGGGTCAGGGAGTGCAGCGGCTCGACGCCGAGCAGCTTGAGCGCCAGCAGTAGGGTGGCGCAGCCGGTGACCGCCGCCAGCTGCCGCTTCAGGCGGGTGGCGGGGATGCCGACCAGCAGGGCCGCCAGGATTGGCACGATGCCGATGAAGGGCAGCACCTCGTAGCGGTACATCAAGCCCTGCATCGGCGAGTCGATGAAGATCTTGGTGCCGTCGACCAGCGTCGGGCTGAGCAGGGTGAAGAGTCCGATCAGTTGCAGCGACGCGGCGCCAAAGGTGCGGTAGCGAGCCTCCACTTGCGGCGGCGTATCCGCCATCAGGTCGGCGATCGGCAGGTAGTAAAAAGCCACCAGGCCGAGCGAGAGGGCGATCCCCAGCCCGAAGGCGCCGGCCAGCCGCAGCCGGGCCCGGGTGCCCCGTCGCGTCGCCAGAATCATCCACAGGCCGTAACCGGCGGCGAATCCGAACATCGGCAGCAGCATGGGCGGAAAGCTGGATAGCGCGGTGGCGCCGTACCCCACGGCAAGGGCCGCGATGCGGCTGGGCCGGGGAGCCTCGAGCAGCCACCGCGTCAACAGCAGGACGACCGGCAGGCAGGCCGTGGTCTGACCGAAGAACGATCCCACGTGCTGCGTCATCGCACCGCTCAGCATGTAGATCGCGGCGCCAAAGAAGCTGGCCTGGCAGCGGATCCCGTGGCGGCGCAGGAAGGCGTGGGTCGCCAGGCCCGCCATCCAGAACAGGAAGAAGATGTAGAGGTTCTTGAGCAGCGACGTATTGCCGAGCGCGACCATCAGCAGATACGGCGGGAAGAAGAAGGTCTGGGTCATGTTGGCCATCGCCGGCGTGCCGGCTCCAACATAGGGATCCCACCACGGCCACTCGCCACGCTCGATCGCCTTGTGCAGGAACTCCCCGCCGGGCTCCCACTGATGGGCCGCGGCGCCCGGGTCGTGGAAGTTCGTGGTCGCCAGCAGGTTCTGACGCCGCCATACCTCAGGGTTGACGAGCTCGGGGCCATAGTCGCCAAGGTAGCTGGGCTCGAGGGGGCTGCGGTTGTCCGAGATGACCAGCGATTTGCCGAAGAAGACGACGTTGCCGTAGGGCACGCAGAGCAGCAGCAGCAGCAGCACCGAAACCGCCACGAGCTCGCGCCACGTCGGCGGAGGCACGCTGGGCTGGTTCTCTTGGAATGCCTCGAACATGTCTGGCGTGGGACAGCGTCTAGCGTGGGACAGCGTCTGGTGCGGGACAGCGTCTAGCGTGGGACAGCGTCCGGCGCGGCCACGAACACTCGCTGGACAGAAGCTCGTGACGTTACCTGCCAAACCCCCGGTCTTACAAGGCCCGGCGAGGCGAGCCGGAGCGGGTCCACGGCCGACGATCCGAAAGGCATGCCAGCCACTGAATCACGCCAGAGCAGAGATTGTTCCGTTGAGATCCTTGACAAACGGGAGTCAGCCGACAAAAATTAAAAACCGAACACTCGCTTTGTTTTTGAGGACATCATGGGTCGACGTCAGCAGACACGCTCCAAAGTTTCCAAAGAGCAGGCCCTAGAGGCCGCCCTCGAGCTCTTCTCGAGCCAGGGTTTCGGCGCCACCTCCATGCGCGAGATCGCCGACGAGGCGGGGATGTCGATGGGCAATCTCTACCATCACTTCCCCAACAAAGAGTCGCTCTTCGAGCACCTGATCGACGACTATTGGGCGCGGCTGAACGACCCCGAGCACCCTCTGCAGAAGCTGTTCGAGCGCGCCGCGTTTCCCGAGGATCTGGAAGAGATGGCCGCCGCCATCGAGCAGATGGTGGAGCAGAACTCGCGCTACATCCTTCTGATCTACGTCGACGTCGTGGAGTTTCGCGGCGAGCACATCAGCAGCTTCTATCAGGGGATGGCCAAGCGCTTCGGAGAAATCTACGGCGAGAAACTGGAAGCCCGTAAAGCCGCCGGCGACTTCGGCGACGTCGACCCTCTGGTCGGCGTCATCTTCGCTACCCGCTGGCTGTTTTATTTCTATACGGTCGAAAAGTGCTTCGGAGCCCCGATGCACTTCGGCATGGAGCCCGCCAAGGCGACGGAGGAGTTCCTGCGTCTGCTGCGCCTCGGTCTCTTGCCCCGCACGGCCGACGAGCCCGCCCCGGCGGCCGAGCCCGCCCAACCCACCAGCAAAGCGGACGACAGCCCCTAGCCCCCTATCGCCGCCGAGCTCGAATCCTCCAGGAGCTTCCGAGATGAAACACACGCCCTTGCTCAGCGCCGCCCTCCTAACCGCCGTGCTCGCCTCGCCCACTCTGCCACTGGCGGCGCAAGAGGCCGATCAGGACGCCGACACCGGCGACCAGATCGCAGACCAGCAGCCGATCGAAGAAGCGATCGTCGTCACCGCCCGCAAGCGTGAGGAGAACATCCAGGAAGTGCCGATCGCGGTCAGCCTGATCACCGGCGAAGCGCTCGAAGACTCGGGCGCCGCCGACATCTCCGACCTGCAGGTGCAGGTGCCCAACCTGTCGATCTACCCGGGCCGCAACCAGTCGACCACCCTCACCGCCTTCCTGCGCGGCATCGGTCAGGCCGATCCACTGTGGGGCGTCGATCCCGGCGTCGGCCTCTATCTCGACGACGTCTACATCGCCCGGCCGCAGGGTGCCTTGCTGGACGTCTTCGACGTCGAGCGCATCGAGGTGCTGCGCGGCCCGCAGGGCACGCTCTACGGCAAAAACACCATCGGCGGCGCAATCAAGTACGTCAGCCGGCCGCTGAGCGACGACACCACCGGCGCCATCTCGCTCACCGGCGGCGAGTTCGGGACCCAGGACTTCAAGGCCTGGGTCAGCGGTGCTCTGGTTCCGGGCAAGCTGCGCGCCAAGGCGGCGATCGCGTCGCTGCAGCGCGACGGCTACGGCACCAACCTATTCACCGGTCGCGACGTCTCGGACAAGGACACCCTCGCCTTCCGCCTCGCCCTCGACTGGCTGGTATCGGACGACGTGACGGTGAAGCTCAGCCTCGACCGCACCGAGGACGACGCCGAGCCCAAGGGCCTGACGCGGCTGGAAGCCAACCCGTTCTGCCCGCTGTTCGGCATCACCTGCGCTCCCAACCCCGATCTGTTCGACACCGACAGCGGCCTCGAGCCGCTCAACAGCACCGACTCGGAGGGCTACGCCCTCAACATCGAGTGGGCGATCAACGACAACTGGCAGTTCAAGTCGATCACCGCCTATCGCGAGTCGGACAGCGAGAACAACATCGACTTCGACACCACGCCGGCCCCGATCACCGACGTCGTGGCGACCTACTCCGATGAGCAGACCTCGCAGGAATTCCAGTTCCTCTACCAGGGTGACGGCGCGCTGAGCGGCGTCTTCGGCCTGTTCTATTTCGACGGCACCGCCGGCGGCCTGGTGCAGAACACCTTCTTCGGCTCGATCTTCGGCACCACCGAGGGCACCACCGACACCGAGTCCTTCGCCATCTTCGGCGACGGCTCCTACCAGATCAACGACCGCCTGACGTTCAACTTCGGTCTGCGCCTGACCGAGGAGGACAAGCGCGGGGTCGCCTTCAACGCCGGCTATACCGACGGCACCTTCACCACCATCAACGCGGTGACCGCCGACTATGATCAGAGCGAGACCTTCTCGTCGTTCTCACCCAGGCTCGGACTCGACTACTGGTTCAACGACGACGTGATGGGCTACGTCACGCTGTCGCGCGGCTTCAAGAGCGGCGGTTTCAACGTCCGCGCCCAGGCCACGGCGTTCCCCGAATCCGCCCTGCCGTTCGACGACGAGGTGCTCACCGTCGCCGAATTCGGCATCAAGTCGGTGCTGGCGAACCGCAGCCTGGTGCTCAACGCCGCCGCCTTCTACGGCGACTATGAGGACATTCAGGTCAGCACCTTCACCGACTTCGACTCCGACGGCGACGGCACGAACGACGCCTTCTTCGGCAACTTCCTGAACGCCGGCAGCGCCACCATGCAGGGCCTCGAGGTCGAATTCGACTGGACCTCCCCCACCGCCACCTGGTTCGGCCTGTCCGGCAACGTCAGCTACCTCGACGCCGAGCCGGATGATTTCCTGGACGCCAATGGCGACGGCTTCGTCGACACCCAGGTGATCACCAACGCCCCGGAGCTCACCGGCGCGCTCAACCTCAACGTCAACTTCCCGGCTTTCGACGGCCTGATCTCGGGCAGCGTCGGCTACGCCTACCGCGACGAATCGACCCTGACCAACGAGGGCGGCCCCGACCCCACCAACCCGACCCGGCCGCTGTCGCCGATCATTCAGCCTTCGTTCGATCTGATCAACGCCTGGGTGTCCTGGCTGTCGGGCGACGGCACCTGGC
This sequence comes from Acidobacteriota bacterium, assembly GCA_039030415.1. Lineage (GTDB taxonomy): Bacteria > Acidobacteriota > Thermoanaerobaculia > Multivoradales > J023 > JAAELT01. Next base: position 4,473 of record JBCCEE010000318.1, on the reverse strand, counting down.
AGTTCACCATCAACGGCCGCAACCTGACCGACGAGGAGTACCTGACCAACGGCTATAACATCCCGGTTCTCGGCATTCTGGTCGGCTCAAACGGCGCCCCTCGCACGGTCAGCGCCAGCCTCGGCTACAGGTTTTGAGCTGAGCTAACGTCTGAGCTGAGCTCCTCACCGTCGTTCCGGGGGCTTGCCAGCCCCCGCCTCCCGAAGTGCGAAAGGACAGCCATGATCGAAACAGGATTGCAGGACCGCGTCGTCATCGTCACCGGAGCGGCCGCCGGCATCGGCCGCGCCACCGCTCTGCGCTTCGCGGCAGAGGGCGCGCGGGTGGCGATGTGGGACGTCGATGACTCGGCGGCGGACGCTCTGGTCGAGGGCGCCGCCGAGGCCGGCGGTGAAGGTCGCTACGACGTGGTCGACGTCACCGACAGTGCGGCGGTGGAAGCCACGGTAGCGCAGGTGGTCGAGGCCTGGGGAGGCGTCGACGTGCTGATCAACAACGCCGGCATCGTGAGGGACGCGCAGCTGGTGAAGGTGCGCGACGGCGAGGTCGTCAAGGTGATGGACGACGCCACTTTCGACGCCGTGATCGCGGTCAACCTGCGCGGCGTCTTCACCTGCACCCGAGCCGTCGTGCCGCACATGATTCAGCGCGGCGGCGGCGCCATCCTGAGCGCCTCGTCAGTGGTCGGCCTCTACGGCAACTTCGGCCAGACCAACTACGCCGCGACCAAGGCCGGCGTCATCAACATGACGCGCACCTGGGCGCGTGAGCTCGGCCGCTATGGCATCCGGGCCAACGCCATCGCGCCCGGCTTCATCGGCACCGAGATCCTGCAGGCGATGCCGGACAAGGTGCTCGACAAGCTGGTCGGGCACACGCCGCTCGGCCGCATGGGCAAGCCCGAAGAGATCGCCGACGCCTACCTGTGGCTAGCGTCGGACGCGGCGACTTTCATCAGCGGCGCGGTGCTGTCGGTAGACGGCGGGCTGGTGCTCGGCACATGAGCCGGTTCGGCAATCTGATCGCCACCGGCTCCTACCTGCCCGAGATCGAAGTCCACAACGACGTCTTCCGGGAGCGCTTCGCCCACCTCGATGGCTTCGTCGACAAGATGGAGGCCAACACCGGCATCCAAACCCGCTGGTACGCCCCCGACGACTGGGCGTCTTCCGACCTCTGCCTGCCGGCGGCGCGGCAGGCGCTCGAGCGCGCCGGGCGGCGGCCGGAGGACGTCGACCTGCTGATCGTCGGCACCGATTCGCCGGACTACATCACCCCCGCCACCTCGGCGGTGGTGCAGCACAAGCTCGGCGCGGTCAACGCCGGCACTTTTGACATCGGCTGCGCCTGCGCCTCGTTCCCCGCCGGACTGGCCACCGCCAGCGGCTGGATCACCGCCAATCCGTCGCTGCGCACGGTCCTAGTGATTGGCGTCTACATGATGCACAAGCTGGCTTCGCCGGACGATCCGATCACCTTCTTCTATGGCGACGGCGCCGGCGCGGCGGTGCTCGAGGCGGCGGATGAGCCCGGCTTCGTCAACGCCGCCACCTTCGCCGACGGCACTTACGCCGAGAATTGGGGGATCTACGCTGGCGGCACCGCCGAGCCGGCGAGCGTCGAGGCGGTCAACGCCGGCCGCACCCAGGTGCGCATGATCGAGCGCTACCCGCCCGAGGTCAACCACGAGGGCTGGCCGCGGCTGGTGCGTCGCCTGGCCAAGGAGGGCGGCTTCGCGCTCGACGATATCGACCAGCTGATCTTCAGCCAAGTGCGCAAGTCGTCGATCCAACTGGTGATGGCGGAGCTCGGGCTGCCGATCGAGCGCTCCCACATGATCATGCGAGACAGCGGCTACACCGGCTCCGCCAGCCTCGGCATGGCGTTCCACGACGCGGTGATCAACGGTGTTGCAAAAGCCGGCGATCTGGTGGTCTTCATCGGCTCCGGCGTCGGCTACAACCAGGCCGGCACCGCCTTCCGGCTGCGCCCGGAGCTCGTCACAGGAGAATGAGCATGAAACGTTGGCTCGCAGCGACTCTGGTCTTGACCGCGGCTTCGAGCGTCGGGGCGCAAAGCGAACCGGCGCAGGAACCTTCGCCGGCCCAAGAACCGGCCGAGCCGTCGGCCCAGCAGCCGGCAGCACAACAGTCTTCGGCACAACAAACCGGGCCGCTCGCCATGCTGGCGGCCTTCAGTCGCGCTCAGCTCGCCAGCCAGGGATTCGAGCGCCAGGCGGCTGAGATCGCCGGTCACGAGATGGTCTGGTGGCAGAAAGGCTCGGGACCTCCCATGGTTCTGATCCATGGCGTCAACGACCAGGCTGGCACCTGGGTCCAGGTAGCGGGCGGCCCCACCGATCGCTACCGCGTGCTGCTGCCCGACCTGCCGGGCCATGGCGAGAGCGCCCCCTTCGCCGGGCCCCTGCGAATGACCCGGGTTATCGAGAGCTTCGAGGCATGGCTCGAGCAGGTCGCTGGCCCCGACGGGCCGCCGCCGATCCTGGTCGGCAATTCGATGGGCGCCTGGATCGCGCTGGTGACCGCCCACCGCCAGCCCACCGCGGTAGCGCGCGTCGTGGCGATCAACGGTGGCCCGCTGCGTCCCGATACCGGCGGCCTCAACCTGCTGCCCGAGGACCGCGAGCAGGCGCGTCGCCTGATGGCGGCGGTGCGCGATCAGGCGAGCCCGGCGATTCCCGATCCGCTGCTCGACGACCTCGTGCTGCGCGCCGGTTCGAGCCCGGCACGGCGCATGTTCCAGGCCGAGGACGACCTCGACAGCTACCTGCTCGAAGGCCGACTCGACGAGATCGGCACTGCCGTCGACCTGCTGTGGGGCACGTCCGATCGCTACCTCGGAGAAGACTTCGCTCAGCGCCTGCTGGACGGCCTGCCGCGGGCTCGCCTGACCGCCATCGAAACATGCGGCCACATCCCCCAGGTCGAATGCCCGGGTCGTTTCGCCGAGCTGCTGGCGGACGTGCTCGCTCAGGCACCGCCAGGCTCTGAGCAAGAGCCGTAGCCCGACCCGTCGTCCGCACCGCCATCCAACCCGTCGACGCATTCCAACGCCCCAACCCACTGAAGAAGGTCAAAAACATGAAGCGCACCATGCTCCTAACCGTCGTCTTGACCCTCACCGCCCAAGCCGCTCTCGCCCTCGACTTCAACGGCGGCTCCAACCAGTTTGCCGGCGGCTTCGCACCCTCCAACGCCGCCTGGGGCGGATTCGGTGGCGGCAGCTGCACTGCCAGCCGTACGCCGGTGATCTTCATTCACGGCAATGGCGATCAGGCCAAGAGCTTCGACGCGCCGACCTCGACCGGCGTCGCCTCGGCCTACGACACCTTCAAAGCCGCCGGCTACAACGACTGCGAGCTCTTCGGTATCACCTGGCTGTCGCCGACCGAAGCCTCGCTGCCCCAGCTCAACTACCATCAGCCGGCCAAAGCCGACGTCATCGCCGACTTCATCTGGGACGTCAAAGCCTACACCGGCGCCAGCCAGGTCGACGTCATCGCCCATTCGCTTGGCGTCACCATGAGCCTCTTCGCCGTCGACGATGCCGGCCTGTGGAGCTCCCTGCGGCGCTTCATCGGCATCGCCGGCGGCATGCGCGGCTTGACGACCTGCTATGCCGTCGGCAACGCCAATCCCGCCGCTCCGACCTGCGGTTCGCAGAACGTCTTCAACTCCGACATCTTCGGGCTCTATCCCCACAGCTGGTGGACCTGGAATCCGCGCCTCGGCAACGGTGGCTTCCGCGACGATCCGGCAGGCAAGAGCACCTGGTTCTACACCCTGAGCGCCGATATCCACGACGAGGTGCTGTGCGGCCTGGCCAGCGTGATCGCCAGCTGCGGCACCACCGCCCGCTTCGACAGTCGCTCGAACGTCAAGTCCCAGCTCGACGTCGGCCACGGCACGCCGGCGTTCGGCTTCGATTTCGACTTCAGCGACTGGAGTCTGTTCAACGTGCTGGGCGGCGACGCCGACGGCGTCGGCCACTATCGCGCGCTGACCCAGACCGGCCAGATCCAGGTCAACATGCTCACCACTTCGTGCTCGGGAGCCGGCTGCTGCAGCGGCTACACCGAGCCCTGCGGCTAGGCATGAATCCGGACCTGCTCGGCGAGCGCGCTCGTCTGACCCCCGACACCCCGGCCCTGGTGGTCGTCGAGCCGCAGCTGCGGTTGAGCTATCGCGAGCTCGATCAGCGCGCCGTCGCCTGCGCTCGCCTGTGGACGGAAACCCTGGGCGTAAGTCGTGGCGACCGCGTCGGCATTCTGGCGCACAACCGGGTCGAGTACCTGGAAGCCTTCTTCGCCACCGGCAAGACCGGCATTGTGCTAGTGACGCTCGGCACCCGACTCACCGCCGCCGAGCTCGAGCACATGGTGCGCGACAGCGGCATGCGAGCCCTGCTCTACGACGACGCCAGCGCCGAGACAGTGGCGGCCCTGCGAGAGCT
>JBCCEE010000317.1:0-9964 GCA_039030415.1 Acidobacteriota bacterium | reverse complement strand
GGATTTTCTCCCCCGCACCAGCGACGGCTTCTTGATCAGCATCTCGCTCCGTCGATCAGGAGTGATGGAACGCAATCTAACTCCAAGAGACGCTGTGCCGCAGTCCCGTCGCCAGGACGTCACAGGCCTCTTCGACCAGGTCGCTGAAGACGTCGGCAGCGGGACGGATCGCCTCGACGAGGCCGACGCCCTGGCCGGCGCCGCCGGGCGAGATGTCGGCGCGGCCCGCGCGGTCGGCGGCGGCGTAGACGTCGTAGGTCAGGTAGGCCTGTAGCGGCATGGGTAGCGGATCGAGGCCCGACGCTTCGAACTCGTCGACCCATAGGTTCTTGAGCGCCCGCGCCGGCTTGCCGGTCATCGACTTGGACACTACGGTACCCGACTCGTCGCTGGTGACCATGGCCTGCTTTTGCGCCAGCGTCAGGTTGGCCTCATCCGTGGCGAGGAAGGCGGAGCCGCACCAGACGCCCTGAGCGCCGAGCGCCAGGCAGGCGACGATGCCGCGGCCGTCCATGATGGCGCCGGCTCCGAGGATCGGAATCGGCGCCACCGCGTCGACCACCTGCGGCACCAGCGCGAGGGTTCCGACCTTGGAGTTGTGGCCCCCGCCGTCGTGCCCCTGGGCGACCACGAAGTCGACGCCGCTCTGCTTAACCCGCGTCGCGTGCCGCGTCGCGCCGATCACCGAGCCGACTTTCATCCCTGAGCCATGGGCCCGCTCGACCATGAAGCCCGGATCGCCCAGGCCGGCGACGTAGACCGCCGGCTTCAGGTCGAGCACGACCTCGATCTGCTGCTCCATGAACTTCATGTCGAACGCCGGCGGATCGACGTCCGGATCCGGCAGACCATGGCGCTTGCGGAAGGCGTCGGCGAATTTGCGATGCTTGCGCGGAATCAGGTGCTCGGCTCGCAGGATCTTGCCCGCCGCGTGCGCCAGGAACTTCTGCGGACCCTGGAGGACGTTCATCGGCAGCAGGGTGTCTACGCCGAAGGGCCGGTCGGTCAGCGCTCGCGTGCGCTCGATCCATTCGGCCAGCTCCTCGGGCGGCAGAAACGCCCCGCCCAGCACCCCGAGTCCACCCGCGTTCGACACCGCCGCCGCCAGCTCCGGACCCGACGGCGACACGACGCCACCCATGCCAGCGAGCAGGATCGGATACTCGATATCGAAAAGGTCACAGAGTGGAGTGTGCAGTCGTCGCCGGGACATGGTCTCTCCTTGGTGGTTCGCGCGCAGTCCACCCAACGCGATCCTCTATCGATCGCCTGGGTTGGGAGACGGGAATATAACCCGACGCCCAGAGACCGTCGAGGATGCCGCGACGGCTTCGATCGGCCGCGCTTCGGTCTCGCCCATTGGCTGGCCCGGGCCGTCAGATCAATCATCACGCTGGCCAGCACCGCTCAACCTCTTCTCACAACCGCGGCACTACCATCGGTCCCAACCTGCGAGCGAGTTTTTGAAGCGTCATGACAGGTTGAAAACGAGGATTGATCTATCCATTGACTTTTCGGAGGAGCTCTCTATGCGACACCCCGCGCCCACCTGGCGTCTGTTCTCTCTTACCTTGCTATGTGCTCTCGCCCTGCTTGGTGCCACCGTCGACCCAGCGTCCGCTGGATCCCCGACGTTTCCCGATTCGCCCGACGGCAGCTACGACAACACCTCGGTGCAAAGCGGCCTCTGGCACGACCCCGCCACCTGGGGCAACAAATCCGCGGTTCCGGGTCTCGATGCCGACGTGCTGATCCAAAGCGGTCATACGGTGACGGTCGCCCGCCAGGAAACCACCCGGCACCGCTTCATCCGGGTCGAAGGCGAGCTCGAGCTGGCCAACGACGTCGACACCCGTCTCCTGGCCGAGACGCTCTACGTCTTCGGCGACGGCCCCGGCGGGTCGAACGAAGGCGTCTTCCGGATCGGCTCAGCCACCCACCCGGTGCAGAGCGGCGTCACGGCGGAGGTGGTGTTCACCTCGAGCGGCGCCATCGATCTCACCTGGGATGCCAAGCAAGCCAGCCGCGGCCTGGTGTCAGACGGCATCATCCGGCTCTTCGGCCAACCCAAGACCCACGTCATCCAGGCGCCGGACGGCCCCTTCACCGCCGGCGTGTCGTCGTTCTTCCTCGAACCACCCTGGGGCGGCTGGCAGGTCGGCGACGAGCTGGTCATCGCCGGCACCGTCTTCCAGCGCGTGCCGGGTGAGACCGCCTCCCAAGACGAGCGGGTCACCATCACGGCGCGCGGTGGCGATCAATTCCAATTTCAGCCCGCCCTGGCTTACAACCACCTGCTCCTGGGCACGCGCCGCTTCCACATCGTCAACCTGACGCGCAACGTCATCCTGCGCTCCGATCAGACCACCCAGGTGTCGGATCGCGGGCACATCATGCTGCGCAGCGCCGACGTCCACATCGACAACGTGCGATTCGTCGACCTCGGGCGCACCGACAAGCGCATCCCGCTGGACGACAAGATCATCCAGGACCTCGGCAGCGACTACAACATCGTGACGCCAGCGCCGTCGGCGATCACCAACCGCCGGGGGCGCTACGCGCTGCACTTCCACCTCAACGGCATCCAGCCGCAGCTGACCAATCCGCCGTCGAAGGTCTACGGCTCGGTGGTCGACGGCACGGTCGGCTGGGGCTTCGTCAACCACAGCAGCCACGTCGACTTCCAGCGCAACATCGCCTACGACTTCGCCGGCGCCGGCTTCGTCACCGAGCTCGGCGACGAGCTCGGCAACTTCTTCGACAACGTCGCCATCCGCGGCACCGGCAACGGCGAGTACCGCCAGGAGCGGCTGGTGTTCGAGAATCCCAACCGACCGCAGCCGCTGTCGGACTTCGGCTTCAGCGGCGACGGCTTCTGGTTCCAGGGTCCGGCGCTGCGGGTCAAGAACAACATCGCCAGCGGCTGCGACGGGGCGGGCATGGCCTGGTTCACCCCCGGCGCGCCCGACGTCAGCCACGAAGTGATGGACGGTGGCTACGTCCACAACCCTACAGCTTCTTCCCCGGCAGCGCCCTAGACGACGTCTACGGCGTCGGCTCGGGCCTCTTGCCGCGCTATTGGAACTTCGGGGCGCCCGGTGAGAAGCTGGTGATCGCCGACCTGCCGATCCTCGAATTCGAGAACTTCACCGCCTACGGCAACCTGGTCGGCTTCCGTCTGCGCTTCAGCAACCACGACAGCGTCGACTGGTACAACGAACAGCCGTTCCGCTACCACCATGATCTCGGCATCGTCTGCGGCGGCAACCTGGCCTGCGCGGGGCGCAACCGCCAGGTCGTCGAGCAGCTGACGCTGTGGAACAACGAGCAGGCGTTTCGCATGCGCTACGTGGCCGACACCGACTGGCAGCAGGTCGACGCCATCAACCGCCTGGTCTACGAAGGCGAGCACCCGGCCGACGGTCGCGACGGCGCCGAGTTTCGCTTCAAGCTCACCAGCCAGTCGTTCACCGACCTCAGTATCGACGGCTACCAGGTCGCCGGCTGGATCCAGAACGACATCGTGGATCAGGTGCGCCCCGAGATCACCTTCCACAACCCACCGAACTACTCCAACTACGTCAACCGCGACACCTGGATCAAAGGCACCGACCCGCTGAACGTCCCCTGCCCGCGGCCAAACATGCTGCAGACCACCGCCATCGGCTCGACCACCGCCACCGTCAGCTGGCAGGCCGGCACCAACAATACCCACTACCTCGTGCGCTACCAGCCGCGCGGCGCCCAGCACTGGGAATTCCAGCAGGCACCGTCGCTATCGGCGGCGTTGACCGGGCTCGAGCCGGGAACCCTCTACGACTTCCACGTCAGCGCCGGCTGCTCGGTGGCCGGTGATGAGCGCAACCTGTCGTTTTGGTCTCCGCGAGCCTCGTTCACCACCAACTGACCGCCTACCCGCGTCGAACCGTCTTGCTGGCCCCGCGGGGCCTCGTCCATTTGGACGCGGGCCCGCGTCCAATCGAGCCGCAGCACGCTCTCGATTGGACGCTCGAACCGCTTCGATTCGACACCGAGGAAACACCCTATCTATAGGCAAAGAAGACACTTGAATCCCTAGATCCAGGCTGGCACCTCGCTTGCTTTTATCGGGTCGCGTCCCGCTAACAAGCCATCACGAGGAGACGCTCATGACCCGCCCAGCCACGGTCACCCCACCCAATTCCAGCACGGTTTCAAACAGCATCACCGTCTCGAACAGTACCCGCTCCCTCACCCGGTTCTTATTCACCCGGTTCCTACTCACCCCGCTCCTATTCATCCTGCTCGCCCTCACCGGCTCCACGACGGTGGAGGCTTCGAGCCAGGTGGTCAAGCTCGAGCATCACAACGACGACTACGTTTACACCCAGGGCGGCAACGCCAAGGCCTTCGGCGCCTACGGCGACAGAACCACCGACTTTCAGATGATCACCCTGTCCGATGGCCGGGTCGCGTTTCGAGCGCTCAACGGCGCGTATCTCACCGCTGTCGGCGGTGGCGGGGGCGGAGTTCGGGCCGACGCCTGGAGCCTCGGCGATCATGAAAAGTTCAATCTCATCAGCACCGACCCCACCGGCTACCTGCGCGAGCGTTTCTTCATCAGGACCGATCGCGGTCTCAACCTGTGCGCCAAGACCAACGGCAAGCTCGAGGCCGGCTTCTGCGATACCGCTCAGGGCCACACCCAGGAATTCGGGATCGTCGAGACCGAAGACTTGGTCGACGATCTGGTAGCGAGCAGCAGCGAGATCAGAGTCCCGACCCCGCTCGGCGATATCGTCTTTCCCCACAACGACACGGTCGTCGTCAACTGGTCGCACGACACCCGTTTCGGCGGCATCCAGACCGTCGAATCGATCTCGGGATACATCGGCCTGCCGAGCTTCCCGCTGGGAAGCGTCTGCGGCCCCTTGTGTGCCCTGGGCACGCCGGAGATCGACTCGCCGGGTATCCAAATCGCCTACGGCACGCCGGATCTCTTCCAGCAGACCTTCGACCTGCCGCTCGATCCCGGCACCAAGTACTTCTACCTCATGCTCTCGACCTCCGCGGGCTTGGAGTGGGGTCCCTTCAGCGTCTCCGCCGGTGACGACATGGTGCTGATTCTCGACCACCGCACCCCCACCCTGTTCTTCTACACCACCGAGCTCGGCCCGGTGGGTGAGAAGCTCGGCATCGAAGAGGCGGGATTCGGCGTTTCCGGCAGAGACAGCATCCGCTTCGTGCCGACGACGCTCAACGGCTCCGGTAGCTTCATGAATACGTTCGAAGGCGAGCTCTACATGACCGGTACCTGGAGCCCGTCGCTCATCAAAGATGCCGGCGGCGAGGAATTCGAACATCTCGCGTTCAGCATCCGCGGCGACGGCTACCTCGACGTCAACACGCGGCGGCTCGCCAACGGCAATCCCGACTTCGTCAACCAGCTTGGAATCAACGCGGATTTCAGCGCCAGCCTCGAGGTCGGCGCCTTCGGCATGGACCTCGCGGTCGGCGGCGGCTCGCTCTACTACGACGGCCGAACCAGCACCAAGAAGGTCGCTTTCAGCGGTGAGATCGACTCGTCGGACGGCTTCCTGGGGCTGCCGCTGCCGTTCAAGGCCGGCGCCGCCATCTACGGCTATGTCGATACCGCGCCGTTCGCGGGCGACGAGGCGTTCGTGGTCGTCGAAGGCGAGGCCAAATTCACCTTCGCCGGTGTCCTGATCTCGACGCCGCGGATGGAAGGCCGCGCCGAGATCAGCGAGAGCGGTGCGAGCTTCACCGGCTCGGCGGCCTTCGGCACGACCGACGTCGATATCGACGGCGTGATCACGAGCTCTCGGGCACGGTTCGAAGGTTCGCTCCAGCACACGTTCGGGATCTCCAGCGTGATCAAGGCGGAGACGGAGATCGAGGTAGTGTTCGACACCAACCTCTCCAACGTCGACCTCGACGCCTCGGCCAGGTGGTGCGTCAAGCCCGTGGTCGGCAACTGGAACTGCACCAGCGTCTCGACCCGCGACATCGACATCTCGATGACGGGCAGCGGCAAGCTCAAAGTCTGCGTCAAGGGCAACTGCGACACGTTGGGCTAGATTTCATCCAAGACGCGACTACGCCCCGGCTTCAAGCCGGGGCTTTGGCTTGTCTCGCACCAGGGGCTGTAGGGCATAGCGTTCGCGCAGCAGCTCAGCTTCGGCCTCGTGCTCGGGACGCGCGTGAGCCAGCTCCCGCGCCGCGTCGAGGCACAGCCAGCGCTTGTAGGGTTCGGTGGTGGCGGCAGCAGACAGCACTAGAGCACGCTCGAGCGCCCGCTCGGCCTCGACGCGATGGCGGCTGAGCAGCGCCACAGCCCGCCAGCCGAGGCAGGGAGCGTCCAGCATTCCCGTGCGGATCAGCAGGCGGGCGTGACGCACCGCCTGATCGCGCTTGGACGGTTCGAGCTCACCCTTCGCCGCCAGCCCGAGGTCGGCTTCCAGCAGACCGAGCCGCCAGCGCACCGCCAACAGACTCGAAGACGGCGTGGCGAGCTTCTGGAGCACCGGCTCGAGCTCGCTCCGATGTCTCCGGGCCGCCGCGAACTCTCCCCGAGCGCACAGCAGGACCACGCGGGCATCCGTCTCGATCCAGCGGCTGACCGGGTCGGGGGTCTGCCCACGATGACGCTCGAGCTGCTCGAGACGCCGCTCCGCCTCGGCCAGACGGCCTTGGCGAGCGGCCAAGATCACCAGGAAGAACAGGCTGTTCAGGATGCCGACGTAGTTGGGGCGCGACGAAGCGGCCTCGCGCTCGGCGAGCGCGACGATGCGATCGTAGTCACCGCGCTGCAGCAGGACGAGCCGATGGTGGGCGCGGGCCAGCGCCGCCTCATGGCTATCGATCATGCCTTCGCGAGCGATGCCTTCGAGCGCGGCCTGACTCTCTGCCAGCGCCCGGTCGAGGTCGCGGTCGAGCCACAGCAGCGCTCGGCTGACGGCGACCACCTCCTGGCCCAGCGGCAGCTGGTGCTCGACGGCCAGCGCCTGCGCCCGATCGAGCTCGCGATGCAGGCGACGGCGGCGGCTCTCGCTGATGCGACCGCCGAGGACCAGGACGATGGTTCGACTGGCGAGCGCCCGCTGAATGGCCCACGGATCACCCAGTCGCACCCCGAGCAGCTCATGACGCAGCGCGAGCTCGAGGCTGGCGAGCGGATCGAGATGGATCAGCGCCTGGCTGGCGGCGCTGAGAAAACCCATCCGAGCCTGCGCCTCGCGGCTCTGGCGAACGGTCATGGGAAGGCGGCGACGCAGCTCCAGGGCGGTCGCCAAACCGGCGAGCACCGCCAGCCGCTGGGCTTTGGGTCGCTCGAGCGGTAGCCCGAGCAGTCCGAGACCAGCCCCCAACGTATCGAGCGCTCGTACCAGATCGCCTGCCGCCAGCGCTGCCTCGGCAAACCGGCGCAGAATCCGCAGACGATCGAGATCGCTGCCCTCGGGCACCTGCTGCAGCGCCCTGCGGTAGGCTTCCACCGCCGTTTGCCACTCGCCACCCTGGCCGGCGACGTCGCCCATGCGCTCCCACAGAAGGATCAGCTCCTGACGCGGTAGGTCGGGATCTGGATCGTCGAGGTAGCGCTGGTAGAGCCGAGTCGCCTGACGGGCCGCCAGCTGTGCTGCCGCCTGGTGCGCCGCCTCGAGCTCCCAGTGCCGCCCCTTGTCGCGATCACCGGCCTCGGTCCAGTGTCGGCACAGCGCGCTGGCGTAGCGCCCCGTCGCCTCGGGCCGGGTCTCCAGCGTTTCGGCGAGCGTCCGGTGCAGATCGGCCCGACCGTCTGCCGCCAGCCGTCGATAGGCCGCTTGTCGCAGCTTGTCGTGGTAGAAGTCGACCCGACGACTCGCTCTACTGCCTACACTCGCAACGCGGTGGCTGGCTTCGATCTCGATCCAGCGCTCGCTGACCAGCTCGTCGAGCGCCAGAGTGAAGCTCGAGCTCTCGGCCTGATTGGCCTGCTGCAAAACGTCGACATCGACCTCGCCGCCCGCGACCGCTGCCAGCGACAGCAGGCGCCGGGCTTCCGAGCTCAGCTCCCCAAACGTGTCGGCTAGCCAGGCCGAGGCGTCGGCGCCCTCGTCGAGCCCGCCCAGCTGCCGGGCCAGCCGCGTCAGCATGAAGGGATTGCCCGCCGCTTCGCGCACCAGGGTGGCCGCCGCCCGATCGTCGACGCCGCCGGCGGTGGCGCGCAGCAGCTGCTGGGCGACCGGCGGCGCCAAGGGCTCGAGAACGAGCTCGAGCGCCGGCCGATCGAACGCCGCACGCAGGCGCTCACCAAGACCCGCGATGGGTCTCAGGAGCGCCATCACCATCACCTTGGCGGGCCGACTCTGGAGCAGGCTCTCGAGCATCTCGATGCTCTCTTCCCCCGCCCACTGCAGGTCATCCACAACGATCAGGACCGGCGTCTCGGTCGCGATCTCGGCGAGCAGCGTACTCAGAGCAGCATACGCTCGCCGGGTGCGCGTTTGGGGATCCATGCGGGTCGCTGCCTCGTGCCAGCTCCGGCGCACCGACCTCTGCTGCCCGGTGAGCAGGCCAACCACCGGGAAGATCGCCGAAAGATCGCCCAGCGCTTGGCCGTGTGTCGCCAAGACTTCGGCAGGTCGCCCCGCGAGGTGGCGCACCATGCCGTCGACCACTCGATCGAAGGCGCCGAACGGCACCTGCTCGCGCTCGAAGCAGCGTCCCTCGAAGCACAACGCCCCCAGGCGCCGCGCGCTCCCCATGAGCTGCTGGGCGAGGAAGCTCTTGCCGAGACCGCTGTCGCCGAACACCATCGCAAGCTGCAGCCCGCCGCTCCGCGCGCGATCCAGGCACGCCGCCAGCGCCTGGCGCTCGGCGTCCCGGCCGATCAGCTCAGCCGATTCCTCGGAGCTCTCCCCACCCTGGCTGAGACCGAGCTGCCGGCGGGCTTCGACGATCGACGGCCGCGCTTCCGGCGACGTTTCGAGCCAACCCTGGCAGAGCGCAACCAGCGCTCGCGGGGCGCCCGTCACCAGGCTCTCGACCCGCGGCGCCGGTCGCTCACGTCGGGCTCGGATCATCTGCACCGGATTACCGCGGAACGGCAGATGCCCGGTGAGCAGCTCGAACAGCATCGTGCCGAGAGCATAGAGATCGGTCGCTGGCGAGGGCGGCTGCCGGTCGCCGAGCTCAGGCGCCAGATACGCCACCGTGCCCGCCAAGCCGCTGACCGGCGAAGCCTCGTCGAGACCTTGCGGCCGGCTCGCCAGGCCAAAATCGGCCAGCCTCACCCGCTGACCGTCATCGATCAGCACGTTGCTCGGCTTCAGATCACCGTGCACGATACCGTGCTGATGCAGGTGCTCGAGCCCGTCGAGGATCTGCGCGAGGATCCCTTGCACAGCCTGTGGGTCGCACGGCGAAGCAGGCTGGCTGGCGGTCGCTGCAGGCCGCATGAGCGCACGGTCCCCGGCTACCGCTTCACCGGCCACGAGCGTCGCGGTGGGGCTTGCCGTCTGGCCGTCTTCCCACGCCAGGTCATTCGCACTCTCGAGAGCCGCCGCGCCGCCATCCAGAGTCGTCACAATCGAGTCGACGGCGCTGGAGAGACTGTCCAGGGTCGACTGATCACTCGACGCCCGCGAGCCGCCGGCGAGCAGCGCCCGCCGCAGATCCTGACCGCGCACGACCTCCATGGTGAAGAACCACACGCCCTGATCGAAGCCGAGATCGAACAGGCGCACCAGATTGGGATGCCGGACGTCCGCCACCAGGCGGAACTCGTGCTTGAAGCGCAGCAGTCGCGACGGACTCGAGCGCTGCATCACCTTGAGCGCCAGGTGGGCGCCGGTCTCGAGATCTTCGACCTCGAATACCGTGCCCATGCCGCCAAAGCCGAGCGGACGCACGAAGCGATACCGTCCGCCCAGGGTGCTGACGGCCTCGCTGTCGACAAAACTGGTCGACACAGAGCCTAGGTGGT
>JBCCEE010000316.1:0-10045 GCA_039030415.1 Acidobacteriota bacterium | reverse complement strand
CGCGAGGCCGGCGAGCGCGAGCAGCGCCTGGCCGAGGCGGCGTGGCGGCCGCGAAACGCCCGCCAGAGCCTGGACGAAGAGGAGGCATCGCTCAAAGTGGTGCAGCTCGAATCCCGCCTCAGCGAGCTCTCGGCCTACGTCAAAGCCGTCGACGAGTCGCTGCCGTGGCGGATGATTCAGACGGTACGGCGGATGATGGGGCGGGCCTGGTAGATGGAATTCAGCACCAAAGACGAGTACATCGCCTTCCTCGAAGCACGGGTCGCGAGTCTCGAATCCGCGCTCGAGCGGCGCTCGCGCATTCACCGCATGATTCAGCGCGAGGTCTCATCGGACGACCTGCTGGTGATCTCGCGCATCGAAGCCGGCTTGCCCCCGCTACCCGATCAAGCCTACGACGTCGAGCTGTGGCCCGAGACCACCGATCTCACCGCCGCCGACGTCGAGCAGACGATGACCGATCTGTGGCGATCGCTGCAGCCGTTCGAGGAGCCCGAAGCGTGAGTGAGCCCGCAGCCGGCGATCGGTCAGCGACCCTGATCATCCTGGCCTGGAACCGCTGGCACCTCACCGAGCGCTGCCTCGAGACGCTGCTAGCCACCGACCTCGAGGGCGCCACCGTGATGGTGGTCGACAACGGCTCCACCGACGAGACGCCCGAGCGGCTGGCCGCCACCCAAGGCATCGAGGTGTTGACGCTGCCCGAGAACGTCGGCTTCGTGCGCGGCAACAACGCCGGCATCGAGGCGGCCGACGCCACCTCCGACATCGTCCTGCTCAACAATGACCTCGAATTCACTCAGCGCGACTGGCTCCAGCGCCTGCGTCGCTGCGCCCACAGCGGTGACGACGTCGGCGTCGCCGGCTGTCGGCTGACGATGAAAGACGGGCGACTCGCCCACGCCGGCACCTACATTCCCCTCGACACCATGTGGGGCCAGCAGATCGGCGGCCGCGAGAAAGACATCGGCCAGTACACCCGCGACCGCGAGGTCGAAGGCATCGTCTTCGCCTGCGCCTACCTGCGGCGCGAAGTCCTCGACGCCATCGGCGGCCTGGCGCTCGACTACACGTCGTACTTCGAGGACACCGACTACTGCCTGCGCGCCAAGCAGGCCGGCTTCAAGACGCTGCTGTGCGGCGGCGTCACCCTGATCCACGACGAGCACGGCTCGACCCGCGGCGACGCCGCAGCCCTGATGCGCATCTTTCAGGGCAGCCGCAAGGTGTTCGCCGACAAGTGGCGCGGCACCCTCGAGTCGGGCTTCCAGCACGAGGTGCTGTGGCAGTCGATCATGAACTTCCCCACCGGCTACGCCATGAGCTGCCAGGAGATGCTCAACGCGGTCAACGAGCTCGGGGTGAAGGCGATCTACCGCTACGTCTACGGCCCCAAGACGGTCTTCCCCAAGGAAGAGCCCGAGGGATTCGACGACTACCGACTCAACGTCTACGCCTCCCGCAAGGTGCCACGCAAGCCCGAGGTGGGAGTCGTCTACGCCCAGGGCGACGTCTTCTACCGCAACCGCGGCCGCTACAAGATCGGCTACACCATGCTGGAGGTCGACGGCTTCCCCGCCGAATGGGTGCGCCAGGGCAACCGCATGGACGAGATCTGGGTACCGAGCGAGTTCAACAAGGAAGGCTATTTGAACAGCGGTCTCGAGCGACCGATTCACGTCATGCCGCTCGGGGTCAACCCGGACTACTTCCATCCCGGCATCACCGGCTACCGCAATCCGCTGGGCGAGTACGTCTTCCTGTCCGTCTTCGAGTGGGGCGAGCGCAAAGAGCCGTGGCTGCTGATGCGCGCCTTCAACGAAGTCTTCTCTGCCGACGAGCCGGTGCGACTGGTGTGCAAAGTCGTCAACCGCGACCGCAAGGTCAGCCTCAAGCGCGAGATCGCCCGCCTTCGCCTGCGCTCCTCCGGCGGCCGTATCTCCTACCTCTTCAACCTCGAGCTACCGCGCTACCAGCTCGGCTCGCTCTACCGCTCGGCCGACTGTTTCGTCTCCGCCAGCCGCGGCGAAGGCTGGAACATGCCGCTGATGGAAGCGATGGCCTGCGGCCTGCCAACCATCGCCACCGACTGGGGGGCCCACCGCGAATTCGTCCACGACGGCATCGCCTATCCCCTGCGCATCCGCGGCACCATTCCCGCGGTCGCCAAATGCCCCTACTACAACGGCTACTCGTGGGCCGATCCCGACCCTGAGCATCTACGCCACCTGCTGCGCGAGATCTACGAGAACCGCGACGAAGCCTATCGCCGCGGTCAGGCCGCCGCCCACGAGATGGCCGAGCGCTGGACTTGGCAAACCACCGGCCGCAAGATCGTCGAGCGCCTTGCGGCTATCAGCTGAGTGTCCTAGATCGCTTCTGAGAACGACGTCGCTGAGCCGTGAGGTCGTGTGGGTGGAGCGAGCAAGGGTGAGGACTGTCTGAGCCCAACATCGACGGCTCCACCAATAAGCTCTTGCAGCCCAAACCGATGAGCTGCTCGGAGGTGCCGAGGCGAGCTCCGCAGCCCGGCGCAGCCCACCCAGCACGACCGTCTATCGGTCATTCTTCGCTGGCACCTACTAGCTGTTCAGCAAGATCTCGATGTTGGCCGTTTCCCGCAGCGTCTGGATGCGCTTCTGGATCTCTTCGCGGGCGCTGTAGGCGCCCAGGATGTTGTCGATCTCGGGCCGGGCCTCTTCGAAGGTGCGAATGCGCTCCGGCCGGCGCTCGACGAGCTGGATCAAGTGCAGCCCTTCCTGACTCTCGACGATCCCGCTCATCGCGCCGACTTCGAGGCCAGCGACCGCTTCCCCAAAAGCACCTTCGCGACCGCTGAGCGCCATCCACGGCAGCTCGCCACCGCCCTCGCGGGTGCGCTCATCATCGGTGTGCAGGGTCGCTAGGGCGGCAAAGTCACCGCCTTCCGCCACCAGCTTGCGCAGCCCCTCGAGCTCGTTGGTCGCGGTCTCCATCACCGCCGCCTTACCCTCCGCCGGGAACTTCTTCATGATGTGGCGCACCTTGTAGGTGACCGGCACCTTCATCTGGCTGCTGAACTGGTCGTAGTACGCCTTGGCATCCTCGTCGCTGACCTTGACGCCGGGCATGATCTCGCCTTCCATCAGCTTGTCGATCGTCATGCCCTGATGCACCTGGCGACGCACGTAGGCGCGATCGAGCCCCTGCTCCGCTAGCGCCTTCTCGAACGTCTCCTGGCCGCCATAAGCGGCAATGATCCGCTCCACCCGCTCGTCCACCTGGCTGTCGGTGACGCCGACGCCGCGCTTCTGGCCGTCCGCGAACACCAGCCGCTCGCCGATCAGAGCGTCGAGCACGAAGTCCAGGAACTTCTCCTGCTGCGCCGGATCCGCGGCCCCCGCCTGGAGCGCCTGAATGCGCATGGTCTGAGCCTGCGCCAGCAGCTCACGCTTGCCAACCGTGTCGCCATCGATGCGGGCGACGACTTCCGGAATCGTGTTGAGATCAATATTGAGCGGCGGCAGCTGCGGCGGCGCCTGCGCCAGGGACGGAGTCGCCATACCGCCCAATACGGTGGCGATGAGAGCGCAGCAGGTGAGGAGCGACGTCGGCCGGGCTGCGGACCGGAGCGACGGGAGGAAGGAAATCTGCATGGTCGAATACCTCGTTCGTTGTCTCGAGTTGGGGCCTCGCCGGTTTCAGAGGGGTCAGAGGCCGCGGAGGCGGTACTGCCTCCAAAATTGAATGCACGATGCGGGCCAGATCACATCGAGATCGAGCCCTTCCGAAAGTCAGTCTTGCCGAGCAGAGCGTTGATCAGAACCGGGCTGCCGCTGCGCGCGATCTCCTTCGCCTCGGCCAGCACCCGCGGCACGTCTTCCGGCCGCTCCAGCAGCAGGCCCTTGCCGCCGTAGCCTTCGGCCACCACGTGGTAATCGTTGTGGTTCAACACAGTTGCGCAGTCGTCGCCGAGAATCTCGACCTGTTCGCGAGCAATCTGGGTCCAGCCGGCATCGTTGCCAACCACCGCGATCACCGGCAGACCATGCCTGGCGTAGGTGTCGAACTCCGCCAGGCTGTAGCCGGCCGAGCCGTCGCCGTAGATCAGCCAGATCTCCGCCGTCGGCCGCGCCAGAGCGGCACCGATGGCGAAGCCGCCGCCGACGCCGAGGGTGCCGAACACCCCGGGATCGAGCCGGCGCAACGGCCCGCGCGGGCGCACCGTGTACGAAGCGGTGGCAACGAAATCGCCGCCGTCCGCCACCAGCACGCTGTCGTCGTCGAGGGCCTTTTCGATCTCGCGGCAGAGGTGGAGCGGGTTGATGTACTCGGTCTCCAGCTCCGCGCGCTCGGCAATGTTCTCTTCCCGAGCCGCGTCGCGCTCCTGCAGGGTCGCGAGCCACTCGGGCCAGCCGCCTTCGCGGTCCATGACGTCCGCCAAATCCTCCAGGAAGCGCCCGGGGTCTGCCAGGATGCCGAGGGTGGGTCGACGGTTCTTGGTCAGGTCATGGTCCGAGAGATTGACCGAGACGAGCTTCGCCTTGCGGCTGATGTGGCGTCCATAGTCCAGTCGAAAATCGTTCGGCACGCCCGCCAGCAGCACGACATCGGCCTCTTTCAGAGCCTTGGTCCGCTTGTGCCGCAGATGCCGAGGGTGGTCGGCGCCGAGCAGGCCGCGCGCCATGCCGCTGAGGTAAGCCGGCACGCCGAGCCGGTCGACCGCGGCAGCCAAGGCCTCGACCCGCTCGGGATGCAGCATCGCCTGGCTGCCGACCAGCAGCACCGGACGCTCGGCGGCCGCGAGCTTCGCGGCCGCCCCCCGGATCTCGCTCTTGGTGGCCGCCAGCGGCTCGAAGCTTCGCGGCTCGCTGGCCTGCACCTTGTCAGCACCCTTGAACAGGCGGTTGAGATGACGCCCCAGGTACCAGTGCAGGGCCTTCTCGCTGAACGACCGAGGCTCCTTGGCCACGCCGTAGAGGTCGCGCACCAGCGGTTCGGCATACAGCAGATCTACCGGGCACTCGACGAACACCGGCCCCGGCACCCCGAGCCGCGCCTCTTCGAAGGCCTGCTCGAGTGCCGGCACCAGATCGCGCACCCGATCGACCTCCGCCATCCACTTGACGTGGGGCTCGAACAGCGCCATCTGATCGATGTCCTGCAGCGACCCTCGGCCCTTGAGGATGGTGCCGGTGGCGCCGCCCAGCAGCACCAGAGGTGACTGGGCGAGCTGGGCGTTCTTGATCGCCGTGATGGTGTTGGTGACGCCGGGGCCGGCGGTCACCGCCGCCACGCCGACACTGTCGGTCAGCCGTGAAATGGCGTCGGCCGCGAAGGCTGCCGTCACTTCGTCACGCACGTCGATGATTCGGATCCCGCGCTGCTTGGAGCTCACCAGGATCGGCGAGATATGCCCACCGCACAGGGTGAAGACGAACTCCACGCCCTGCTTCACCAAAACGTCCGCGACCAGATCTCCGCCTGTCATGCCTTCTCCTCCAGGGCTCTCGACCGTCCTCCCCAGGGGTCGGATACAGGCCGCGGCCGGGTGCGGTCTTCGCCGCAGGCTCACCATGCCGACACGCATCGTGCCGGCACTCACCTTGACGACGAAGACATCAAATCGAACGGCAGCGCGTCGACCCTCGGGGGACGAATCGCGACCGCCAGGGTTCGGAACGGTGCTCTACTCCTCCGCCATGAAGGGATAGCGATAGTCGGTCGGCGGCACGAAGGTCTCCTTGATCGAGCGCTGGGAGGTCCAGCGCAGCAGGTTGAAGACCGAGCCCGCCTTGTCGTTGGTGCCCGAAGCTCGCGCACCGCCGAACGGCTGCTGCCCGACCACCGCGCCCGTCGGCTTGTCGTTGATGTAGAAGTTGCCGGCGGCATGGCGCAGCGCCGCCGACATCTTCACCAGGGCGGCCCGGTCGTCGGCGAAAATGGCGCCGGTGAGAGCGTAGGGGCTGGTGGTGTCACACAGCTCGAGCGCCGCGTCGAGCTCGGCATCCTCGTAGACCGTGACCGTCAGCACCGGGCCGAAGAGCTCTTCCTGCATGGTCTCGTAGCGCGGGTCGTGGGCGACGATCACCGTCGGGTCGATGAAATAGCCCTTCGTGTCGTCGAAACCGCCCCCGCACAGGATCTCGGCGTCGCTCGAGTCCTTGGCGCGCTCGATCGCCCCGGTGATCTTGGCGAACGCCCGGCGATCGATCACCGCCCCCATGAAGTTGCGGAAGTCCATCGGCGAGCCCATGTCGATCGAGGCGATCATACGCTTCATGCCTGCTGAGACCTGCGGCCACAGCGACTTCGGGATGTAGGCGCGCGACGCCGCCGAACACTTCTGCCCCTGGTACTCGAAGGCGCCGCGCACCAGCGCCACCACCAGGGCATCGACGCTCGACGTCGGATGGGCGAAGATGAAATCCTTGCCGCCGGTCTCGCCGACGATGCGCGGATAGGTTTGGTAGTTCTGAATGTTGGCGCCGATCGTCTTCCACATCGACTGGAACGTGCCGGTCGAGCCGGTGAAATGGAGGCCCGAGAAATGCGGGCTCGCCAGCACCGGATCGCCGACCGCGGCGCCCGGCCCCGGCAGGAAGTTGATGACGCCGTCCGGCAGCCCGGCGGCCTGCAGCAGCTTCATCAGGTAGTAGCTCGACACCACCGACGTCGACGCCGGTTTCCACAGCGCGACGTTGCCCATCAGCGCCGGCGCGGTCGGCAGGTTGCCGGAGATCGAGGTGAAGTTGAACGGCGCCACGGCAAAGACGAAACCCTCGAGCGCGCGATACTCCGAGCTGTCCCAGATGCCGGCGACCGAGCCCGGCTGCTCGCGGTAGAGCTGCTGCATGTAGGCGCTGTTGAAGCGCCAGAAGTCGATCAGCTCGCAGGCCGAATCGATCTCGGCCTGGTAGACCGTCTTGGACTGGTTGAGCATGGTGGCGGCGTTCACCGTGTCGCGCCACGGCCCGGCCAGCAGATCCGCGGCCTTCAGGAACACCGCCGCACGGTCTTCCCAGGCCATCTCCGACCAGTCTTTCCAGGCGGCGAGCGAGGCATCGATCGCCTGCTGCACTTCAGCCGCGCCGGCCTGGTGAAACTCGGCCAGGACGTGACCATGATCGTGCGGGCACACCGCGTTGTCGGTGTGACCCGTGCGGACCTCTTTACCGCCGATGATCAGCGGGATCTCGATCTTCTCGCCGAGCATCTGCTCGAGGCGCTGCTTCAGCGAAGCCTTCTCCGGCGACCCCGGACCGTAGGCGCGCACCGGCTCATTGACGGGGGTCGGGACCTGTACGATTCCGTTCGGCATCAGACTGAATCTCCTTGCTTCGGGCGATCCACCGGATCGCGTCGTTCGTTGTGATCCCATCGAATGCTGCGGGCTCCTGGGATCCAACAGATGGCGTCGGGCCTGGCGATCCTTCGTCTCGCATTGGCCCGTCGACGCTTCAGCGAGCGCCGCGAGCCGTGCGCAATCCACCGGACCGCCAAAATATGCGTTGCTGATCTGCGATCCTGAGATCGCGCTCGAACCTAGTTCTTGGAGACTACTCTACTGGAGAGGCACCCTCCAAGCACGGCACGTCGGTATACGGCAACCCAGTATGGCGGCGCCAGCGGCGCCTGGGGCTCATGCCTTGAACGCCGTCCAGCTGAAAATCAAGAAGCCGGCGATCATCAGCGATCCGCCAATCGGGGTGACCGCGCCCAGCCAGCGCGGCCCACCGAGGGCCAGCACCGCGACGGTGCCGCTGAACACCAGGCTACCGACGAGCAAGCAGATCGCGGCGCTGTCGAACCCCCGCCTGGCCTGCTGCCAGGCGGCCAGACCGACGAGCACGATACCCAGCCCGGCATACATGAAGTAGCGCGCCGCGGTCTCCCACAGCGCTAGCGCATCGACGTCGAGCCGGGCCTCGAGGCCATGGGCACCGAATGCCCCGGCTATCACCGCCAGGGCGCACCACAAAGCTCCTAGAGCGATCCAGTTCTGAGCCATTGGGAAGGGTCGCAGGGTGGACTCAGAATTCGCTCAGGCGACGGACGGAGGTGACCTGAGCCCGATCGAGCACCAGCTGATCGTGCTTCTTCCACACCCCGAACTGAGCCGCCTTGCGCACGTACTCGTCTTTCGAGCTGCCATTGTCACCGTCGCGGTGCACGTCGACGTCGAGCAGGATCACCCGCGTGTCGTCCATGTCGTCGCAGCGTCCGACATAGATCTCGGGGCCGGCGGTATCGACGACTACGGTGATGCCGTGGAGCTCACTCTTGTTCTGATGAAAGGTGCCCATTGCGCCTCTGCCACCCGCCTAGGCGCAGTGTTCCTCGAAGGCATTGACCAGATTCGCGGCCACCTGTTCGACGCTGTGCCCTTCGATGCGGTGGCGCGGCACAAAGTGAACCAGCTCACCATTCTTGAACAGCGCCATCGAAGGACTCGACGGTGGGACCTGCGGGATGGCGGCACGCGCTTGGGCCGTCGCCTCGGCCTCCTGACCGGCGAACACCGTACCGAGGCGGTCCGGCTTCGTGGCGTTGTCGAGAGCCAGTCGCACTCCAGGGCGAGCCGTACCGGCGGCGCAGCCGCATACCGAGTTGATCACCAGCAGCGCGGTACCCTCTTGGTTTCCGACCCAGCGGTCGACGTCATCAGCACTCATCAGCTCTTCGAATCCAACCGCCGTGAGCTCGTCACGCATCGGTTTGACGAGGAGTGGGCTATACATCGTGGAATCCTCCTGATTGACAGAGTTTCACAGCGGCTCGAAGCGCCGCTGGCGCCGTATTCTACGTCACCCACAGCGCCGATCCAACCGCACGCCGGCGAGCCTGCGATGCTAGACTGCCCAGCCATTCTGTTCTCCCGAGGAGTCTGCATCTTGGCCATCACCCCCAACGAGTTTCGCAACGCCCTGAGCCACTTCGCTTCCGGCGTCACGATCGTCACCGTCAAGAGCGGCGAAGACGTGCACGGCCTCACGGTATCGGCCTTCGTTTCGATCTCACCGGATCCGCCGCTGATCGCGGTCGCTATCGATCGCAAGCACAGCGCCTACGAGATCATCGAGCGGCCCGACGCCGTCTTCGCGGTCAGCATTCTGCGGCAGGAGCAGGCCCCGCTGTCGGACCGGTTCGCTTGGG
Organism: Acidobacteriota bacterium; assembly: GCA_039030415.1. GTDB lineage: Bacteria > Acidobacteriota > Thermoanaerobaculia > Multivoradales > J023 > JAAELT01. The sequence continues at coordinate 910 of JBCCEE010000316.1, read as the reverse complement.
TCAAAGATGAGAATCGCTTTCTCGAGGGCGACTGGAAGACCGCTGAGACCGGTGCCCCGGTGCTCGCCGACGCCGCTGCCTGGCTAGACTGCCGCAAGCACTCGAGCGCTTCGGCCGGCACCCACAACCTCTACGTCGGCGAGGTGCAAGCCGCCAGCGTGCCGACTCCCGACACGCCGCCCCTGATCTACTGGAATCGCAGCTACCGTCGGCTCCAGAGCGGTGACGCCGCCTGATTCCTCTTGCCCTACCGAGCTCAGCTAGCAGCTACCTAGATCGCATCCAGCTCTCACGCCAGTTGGCGCTTCATCGCCAAGAAACATCCCCCTTTGGCTACTGTAGGGCGGTTCGGCAGTTGAAGACCGAATTTTCAATGGTGCCTTAGTGGCCCGACGTCCAGCCTGGTCAGGGGAGGTAGCGACGTCTTCGTTGGCGACACACTTCTGTGTGATCCCGTTTGGAAGGTTGCACCACCGCCACCTCCCCGTCTGCCGATCCTAACTGAAGGAGGATGACATGGCAGAAGAGACTCAGCAGAGTCCTCGAGGCAGTGGCCGCTCTCGGCAAAGCTCTGGATCCGGACGCAAGCGGGCCTCCAAGGAGGAGCCCTTTCGCCTGTGTGTCAACCCCAATGCTGCAGGCATTGACGTCGGGAGTCAGGTTCATTACGTAGCTGTGCCACCCGGGCGATCACCACGCTCTGTGCGTGCATTCGGCGCAATCACCCGAGATCTTTACGCCCTCGCACATTGGCTGAAGTCCTTGAATATCAAAACGGTTGCGATGGAATCGACTGGGGTCTATTGGATTCCGCTGATGTACGTGCTGGAAGAGCGAGGATTTGAAGTGCTTCTCGTCGATCCGCATCACTTCAAGAGCGTGCCAGCGCGTAAGAGCGATGTGCTGGATT
>JBCCEE010000315.1:0-10094 GCA_039030415.1 Acidobacteriota bacterium | reverse complement strand
CTTCAGTGAGTGTGTCCACAGGTCATGCACCGTGTGAGTTGGTGTTTGGCATACATATGCAGCTGCCTATTGATGTGCTGGTTGGGGATGAAGTCAGCAATAACTCAGCAGCTGACTTAGCATCACGTGTCTTGTCTCTTGTGACGGAGGCCATGGCGGCAATGACCAGGGTGTAGGGTTGGTAGAAGCGTCATTACGATGCTCGCCATTGCCCATGTGAGTTTGAGGTTGGTGATTTTGTGTTGCTATCCAGCCGCCGCTTGGACTTTCCTGGCCCCAGGAAGTTCAATCAGCGGTGGGCCATAGACCACTTAAAACGGGCTCATCCCAGTACTATCACTAATACTGTTACTAAAAGCCAACTCTGTAGTAGTGAGGGCCTACAACCATGCGGTGCTTGTGTCCTCTGTAATCCACGCCCTAATGACTTAGAGAGGCAGCAGGCGGTCAGATAGACCAAGATCGAGACGTGGTGTCGCAAGGCCCTCGCCTAGGAGGCCGCTTCCCGCTGATACGTGGCGAGGTCTTCCCGAGCCTGCTCCATCAACGGATGCGCCAGGGTCTCATAACACCGCGAACGACGCTCGAGGAAGTCTTCCTCCCACGGCACGTGCGGCTTGAAGGGCGCCAGGGCGGGCTCGCAGAAGGCGGCGAAGGAGACGGCTTCGGCGATGTCGAGACGGATGCGTAGGCGGGCTTCGTCGAGCAGCTGGACGGCGAAGGCGTCGCCGAGGATGGGGAAGAGATCGAGCCCGAGGACGGGATCGGCCTGGGCGAGCTCGGCGGCTAGGGCGAGGGAGCGCTCCAGGGTCGGACGGTGGGTCCACGGGTTGGTGCGGGCTTGGCGGAAAACGGCGATCAGCGGGTCGAGCGCGGCGGGATGCAGCCCGGCGCGGACGTAGAAGCGCGCTCGCACGGCGTGGGCGGCGCCGACCTGGCCGTGGATCTGTAGCTGCTCGGCGTGCTCGAGGGCGGCGGGGTCGGCGGCTTCGGCGAGGGCTTCGGCGACCAGCAGCTGATCGAGCGGCGAGCTCGGCGGCTCGGGCTGCGACTGCCAGCGGCGGCCGGCGGCGACGAGATCTCCGAGGACGTAGGCGTTGCGGGCGGCGATGCGGGTGTCCATCGCTTCATCGAGCCCGAGTGGGGAGCTCAAGGCGCCCCATTTGGCGTCCCGGGCGGTGCGCAGCTCGAGCACGCGCCGCCAGTCGAGACGACCGCCTTGTATCGGCGGCAGCTGCTCGCGGCGCGTCGTGGCCACTGCCAGCAGACGCTGGACGCTGAAGCCGAGGTCGCGGCCGACGCCGCGGGCGAATCCGAACTCGACGATTGGGTGGTCGTCGGTGTTGAGCTCCTCGACCTGCCGACTCATCGCTTTCGCCAAGGCGTCGCTAGCGATGAAGGCGGTGTAGAAGCCCTCGGCTCCGCTGACGCCGAGGGTAGCCCGGAGCGCGCTGCGCAAAGGCTCCTCGGCGGCTAGCCCGCGGATGCGCGCCAGATTATGACGGATCGGCGAGGGGCTGGCGGCCAGCAGCATGTCGCCGCTGGCCAGCTGCCAGATCTCGACGTGCGGCAGCTCGGACGCCAGGGTGGCGACGACGGTGCGCACCAGATCAGCGTCGACGTGGTAGCTCTGCAGCCACTGCAGGAAGATGCCGCCTTCGTTCAGGCGCCGGGCGGCGTCGCGATAGAGGTTGCGGGTGAAGAGGCTGGCGATGCCGGCGCGGTAGGGATTGGAGGGCTCCGAGAAGATCAGGTCGTAGGTTGCTGGTGAGCTGCGCAAGAGCTCGCGACCGTCGCCGATCTGGAGCTTGACCTGGGGCAGATCGAGGGCGTCGTGGTTGACCGCGGCGCACAGCTCGGAGACTTCGGTCATCGCTGGCTCGAGCTCGACCACCCGCACGCTCTCGATGCCCGGAAACTTGGCTAGCCAGCCGGCGCTCGAGCCGGTGCCGAGTCCGATCACCAGCGCGTCGCGCGGCGCGGGGTGAAGGGCGGCGCCGATCAGCACGCTGAGCACCTGGGTCGGGGCGTCCGAGACGGCGCTGCCGTCGGCCTTGCCGTTGACCAGCAGGGAGGCTTCGTCGAGGCCGTGGATGGCGATGCTCGACTCACGCCCCTCGCGCTGCCAGCCGATGGCCCGCTTGACGGCATGGCTGATGCGTCGCACCTCGTTGGGACCATCGAAGGAGGCCGGCATGCCGCCGGCTCCGATCGGGGTGTGACGCCACAGCGCACTCGGTCCGGGGGTCATCATCAAAGCGAGACAGGCTGGCGCGGCGATGGCCGGCCACAGCAGGCGTCGCTCGAACCGTTGGGGACGCTCCAGGGCGACCGCGACCGCGGCAAGGACCAGCAGCATGCCGGCGACTCCCAACCACAGGCGCGGGGCCGACAGCAGGGCGAGCAGCCCGAAACCTCCGGCGATGGCGCCAGCGACGGCGCCGACGGTATTGCAGGCGTAGGCCAGCCCGACCTGGCGACCAAGGTGCCTTCGGCCCGAGCCGAGCAGAGCGATCAACAGCGGAAACTGAAAGCCCGCGACGATCGCTGCCGGCAGCACCACGACGGCGGTCAACGCCGTCCAGCTCGCCACCAGCAGAGCAAAGCTGATGTTGCCGATGGGGCGCAGCAGCATGGCGGTCAGCGCGATGTGATCGCCGAGCGCGTAAGGTACGAGCAGCAGCAGCGCTTCGGCAGCGCAGGTGCCGGCGAAGGTTACGAGGGTGGGCCGCTGATCGCGGGCACGATGGCGGTAGACCTGGCTGTAGAGCCAGCCGCCGAGCCCGACGCCGAGCAGGGCGATCGCCAGGATGAGCCCGAAGGTGTAAGACGAGCCGCCCAGCACCGGCGCCAGGATGCGGTACCAGACCATCTCCATCAGGAAGAAAGCGAAGCCGACGACTGCGGCGGCACCCAGGACGAAGCGACCGCGCGCCGCTGCGGGATCTGCGGTGGCCTCGGTGGCCGGCGAGCCCTCGTCCGGCTCCTTTGCCTGGACCGCGGTTCGACCCAGCAGCGCGGCTACCAACGCGACCCCCAGGTTGAGACCGGCGGCCGTCCACAGCGTGCCGCGAATGCCGAGATGCTCGAGGGCGAAGAATGTCGCCACCAGGGCTCCGCACACCGCTCCGAGGGTATTGATGCCGTAGAGTAGCGCGACCCTACGACGTCCACGATCGTTTGGGGTGGCGACCGCCAGGCTCGCGGCGGGCAGGGTGCCGCCCATGAGAAAGGTCGGCACGCCGAGCACCAGCGCGGACAGCGCGAGCCTGAGCAGGGTAGCGGTGGTGTCGCCGAGCTCGCTGGCGCCGCCCAGGCCGAAGTAGACGCTCTGGGCCAGGCCGACCAGCCACGGACTGAGCGCCGCGGCCATGGCCACCCCGGCCTCCAGTTTTGCGTAGCCGAGCAGCGGCCGTCGCCACCGGTCGACGCGACGGCTCAGCACCAGGCTGCCGAGTCCCAGGCCGGCCATGAACATCGCCAGGGTGGCCGCCGAGGCGGCGGTGCTGCCGCCGAAGATAAGCCGCAGCAGACGCAGCCAGGCGACCTGGAAGACCAGGGCACAGAAGCCGGAGGCGAAGAGCAGGGGAGCGACGCGGGAAAGCGGCATTAGTTCTCACTCCGTCCGCGTCCCGACAGCAGACCATGCTCGATGCGCGACGGAGCTTGGCTTTCGAAGGCCTCGACGTCGCGCGTCGCGGATTCCGCCAGGGAGTGCCGATGGGTCTTGTAGCAGGCAGCGCGCTGCCGCAGGAAGTCGTCTTCCCACGGCGGATGGGGCTCGAACGCCTCGAGGGCTTCGACGCAGGGGTCGCCACCCAGCTGATTCGCGAGCTCGACGCGGGTGCGGAGGCGGGTGTCGTCCAGCAGCCAGGCGGCGAAGGGCTCGGCCAGGACGTCGAACAGCTGGCGCGTTCCTTCGCGCCGTCTCGGGGTCTCGACGCCGATCTCGACCGCCAGCTCGAGGGCGCGGCGCAGAGTCGGACGGTAGACGTAGGGTTGCTGGCGGGCGGCTTCGAAGGTGGCGCTCAGGTGGCGCAGCGCCGCGTCGAGCTGGCGCTGACGCAAGTGCCAGCGAGCCATCACCGCATCGGCCTCGATCGGTCGCTGGGGCCGCAGCTCGGCCGCCATTTCGGGAACGCGCGGGTCCGTCAGCTCGGCGGACGACTCGGCCACCAGCAGGCGCTCGAACGGGCTGCTGGCCACCCGGCCGGCGAGGGCCCACTCGATGCGAGCGCGCCTCAGATCGCCACGCTGAAAGGCGGCAAAGGCCGGATCCGCGACGTCCCCGCCCCAATAGGCGCGACGGATGGCCCGGGCTCGCTCGACGCCGGACGTCGCGGTCTCGGCGGTCGCTTCACTGGGGGCGTGACCGCTGAGCAGTCCGTCTAAACCTTCGACGCCCCACAGCCATTCCTGGGCCTGCGGGTAAGGCTCCCGGGAGGCGAGCGTGCGCAGGCGCTGCGGGTCCATGGGGATGGGCGCGGCGCTAGCGACCAGGAGGACGCGTTCCGGCTGGAGGTGCCAGGTGTCGATGTGGGGGAGCACCTCGAGCAGAGACCGGCGAGCCGCGTGGAGCCCGACGCGTGGCCGAGCGTGCAGCAGCAGCCCGCCTGGGCCAAGCCGGCGTGCGGCGCTGCGGTAGAGCCGGGTCGAAGGCGACCCCGACGAGTCAATTACGACCAGGTCGTAGGTGCCCGAGGGAGCGGTCGCTGTAAGCCGCACCTTGGGGTGGTCGAGCGCTTTGCGATTGAGCCCGGCGAAGTCTGCCGCGGCGCGCTCGACGGCAGGCTCGCTCTCCGCGATGTCGACGCGTTCGATCTCCGGCACTGCGGTGAGCCAGCCGGCCGTGACGCCGGTGCCGAGGCCGAGCAGCAGGGCGTGATTGGGCGCGGGATGCAGCGCCGCGCCGATGAGGCCCGTCATCACCTCCGCCGGCGCGTTGGCGAGGCCGCCGACCGGCCAACCGTCGAACCTGAGCTCGGCGCCCTGGTATGCGGCCACGGCGACGCCGTGGGTCGCACCGTCAGCGCTCCAGCGCAGCGCTCGTCGCTCGCTCTCGAGCCAGTGGCGCAGCGCGTTGGCGCTGGCGAAGGACTTCGGCACGGTCGCCGAGCTCCCGGCCGCGATCGGACTGTGCAGGGAGAGCTCGGTCGGTCCGGGTAGAACCCAGAGCAGTACCATCACGATCGGCAGCGCTAGCCCATGGAATGGGATCGGCCAGAGGCTCCGGGGGCGACCGGACGGCTGGACCAGGGCGGCCCAGATGGCGAGGAGCAGCCAGACCACGGCCGCGCCACGCCAGGCTCCGTGGACGCCCAGCCAGGTGAGCAGACCGGAGTGGGCGGCGTTCCAGCCGGCCAAAAGACCGGCGGAGCCCAGGGCCCCGGTAGCGAGCTGTCGCCTCCGCGTCGCTAGCAGCGGCAGGAGCCGACCCAAGGCGACGCCGAGCAGGAACGCGGCCGGAGCCACCAGCGGAAGTACGATCCCTCCCCAGCCGATCAGCCGCTGAACCTCACCGGCGCTGCTCATAGGCCGCAGCAGAAGCGCCAGGAGCGCCAGGCGGTCGCCGAGAGCGTAGGGCAGCAGGAGCGCCGGCGCGGTCCAGGCGAGGGCTGAGCTGAGCGAGCCCGAAGCGCGCGTCGCGAGCACCCCCATCGCCACGGCTAGGCCTGCCAGCGTCGCGATCCATAGCGTCGACTCTGGTGCCGCGGCGACCGTGGGATCTCCGAGCAGCGGTCGAGCCAGGCGGCACCAGGTCGCCAGCACGAGGCCGCAGGTGCCACCGATGACGGCGGTGAGCGCCAGCAGCTGGAGCACCGACGATCGCTGCGGCGAGTCCGGCCGGACGGGTTCTTGGGCGTGGGTTGGCAGGGTGTCGTTCAAAGACGAGCTCGACTCGAAGGCACGGTGAATCCAATGGATCGTAAAGGGTGGGTCGTGGGTTGTATAGACTCTTCGCTCATGACCTCTAATCCTGCTGGCGAGCTGCTACGCCGTATCCCTAAAGTCGACCGTCTGCTGGCGTCCGCCGAGCTCGAGGAGCTCCACAGCGCCTACCCGCGACGGGAGATTGTGGGACAGTTGCGCACGACCCTGGACGAGCTGCGGCAGCTGGCAAAGACCGGTGAGCTCGGCGAGGCCGACCTCGAAGTTGCGGCGATTCGTGACCGGCTCGAGCTGCGCCTCGCCCGTCGCTTTCGTCCCTATTACCGTCGCGTCGTCAACGCCACCGGCGTCATCCTTCATACGGGGCTGGGCCGCGCACCGCTTGCTTCCGAGGCGGTCGCGGCCTTGAGCGAGCTGGCCGCCCGGCCGCAGCGCGTCGAGATCGACCTCGAGACCGGCGAGCGCGGCGGACGCGGGAAGGGCTGCGAGCAGCTGCTGTGCGAGCTGACGGGCTGTGAGGCGGCGGCGGTGGTCAACAACAATGCCGCCGCCACCATGCTGATCCTGGCGGCCCTGGCCCGGGAACGCCGCGTGCTGCTGTCGCGCGGTGAGATGGTGGAGATCGGCGGCTCGTACCGGATCCCGGAGATCATGCGCGAATCCGGCGCCATCCTGGTCGACATCGGCACCACCAATCGCACGCACGAGCGGGATTACCGCGAGGCCGTCGACGACGAGACCGGCATGATCCTCAAGGTCCACACCTCGAACTATCGCGTCGTGGGATTCACCCGGGAGGTCGAGATCGACGTGCTGGCAGAGATCGGTCGCGAGCATGGCGTGCCGGTGGTGCACGACCTCGGCTCTGGCTGTCTGGTGGACCTGGCGGCCCACGGTCGCCCCGGCGAGCAGCTGGTGCGCGATTCGGTAGCCGCCGGCGCGGATCTGGTGTGCTTCTCCGGCGACAAGCTGCTCGGCGGGCCGCAAGCCGGTCTGATCGTCGGCCGCAAGGAAGCGGTCGAAGCCTGCCGCCGGCACTCGCTGTTTCGCGCCATGCGACCCGGACGCTTGATCTACACGGCGCTCGAAGCAACCCTGCGTCTCTACCTCGGCGGCGTCGAAGAAGCGGTCGCCAGGATCCCGGCGCTGCATCGCCTGACGATGGCGGCCGAGGAGCTCCAGCCGCGCGCCGCGGCGCTGGCGGCTCGCCTCGCGGAGCTGCCGGGGCTCGAAGCGACGGCGGTCGAATGCGGCTCCCAGGCGGGCAGCGGCTCGATGCCGGCTCGCGATATCGCCAGTTGGGGCGTCCGGCTGGTGCCGAGCGGCGGTTCGGCTCAAGCGCTCGCGGCGTTCTTGCGTCGCGGCGAGCCGTCGATTCTGACGCGGGTCCAAGACGACGCTTTGATCATCGACCTGCGAACGCTCGACGAAGATGAGGCAGAGCTGATCGCTCAACGTCTGCAGTCCTATGGTGATCGACCGGCTTCAGTCACGCCGGCCGGATAAAGTCATCCTGTTACGGGTCTGTTTCGCTTACGGGTCTGTCTCGCTTACAAGTCTCTCGCTGGGCCAGGTTGGCCCAGCGAGGTTCAAAACTCAAGGAGCTCTTTCATGCATCGCCTCTCGTTCCGGTACGTAACTCTCTTGGCTTGGGTGCTGGTTGTCAGCGTCGGTTGCGCAGGCGATGGCCCGGAGCCGGCCGAGGCTCCGACAGCGGAAGCCAAGGTATTTCGTTTCTCGGCGATTCCCGATCAAAACACCACCGAAACTCGCGAGAAGCTGCAGCCGCTCATCGAGCACCTGGCACAGCAGCTCGAGGTCGAGGTCGAATACGTGCCGGCGCGCGATTACCAGGCCTCGGTCGAGATGTTCAAAAACGGTGATGTTCAGCTGGCGTGGTTTGGCGGACTCACCGGCGTGCAGGCCCGGCAGGCGGTGGCGGGCGCTCAGGCGATCGCCCAGGGTGAGAGCGACCCCAACTTCATGAGTTACTTCATCGCCCACAAGGACACTGGGCTCGAGCCATCGGACGAGTTTCCGGCTGCCATCAGCGGCCTCAAATTCACCTTTGGCTCTGAGAGCTCGACGTCCGGTCGCCTGATGCCGGAGTTCTACATCCAAGAGAACACCGGCAAGTCACCGGCGGACTTCTTCGAGCAGCCGGTGGGCTACTCCGGTAGCCATGACAAGACCGTCGAGCTGGTGGAGTCCGGGCAGTTCGAGGTCGGGGCGGTCAACTACACGGTCTACGACAAGCGCGTCGCCAACGGCGACACCGATCCCGAGGTGGCGAAGGTGATCTGGAAGACGCCGCACTACGCCGACTACAACTGGACCATGCGGCCCGATATCGACGCCGACTTCGGCGCCGGCTTCAGCGAGCGCCTGCGCCAGACCCTGGTTTCGATCGACGATCCGGCACTGCTCACCGCGCTGCCGCGCCAGCGGTTGATCCCGGCGACCAATGAAGACTTCGAAGGCATCCGCAGGGTCGCCGAGTCGCTGGGGATGTTGCGCTAGTTAGATGAAAGGGCGCGGCGCGAGTTTTCAGCTCGAGGGAGTCTCAGTCTCCTTCGGCGAGACGCACGCGCTGCGCAATATCGACCTGACCGTCGAGCCCGGTGAGGCGGTGGGCTTCGTCGGGCCGAGTGGCTCGGGCAAGACCACGCTGCTGCGCCTGCTCAACGGCTCGGTCCGCCCGACCCGTGGCTTGGTGCGGGTGGACGGCGAGCGCTTGGATGAGCTGAGCCCACGCCAGCTGCGCTCCCTGCGCAGCCGCATTGCCACCGTGCACCAGGATCTGAGCCTGGTCCCCAACCTGCGGGTGATCCGCAACGTCCTGCTGGGTCGCTTGGGTCGCCTGTCGCTGCTGCAGACCTTCCGGCTGCTGCTCCTGCCGCCGCGCCGCGAGGTGCTTCGAGTGCACGAGCTGCTCGAGCGGGTGGGCATCGACGAAAAGCTGTACCAGCGCACCGATCGGCTGTCCGGCGGCCAGCGTCAGCGCGTCGCGATCGCCCGAGCGCTCTACCAGGAGCCGACGGCCCTGTTGCCGGACGAGCCGATCTCGAGCCTCGACCCGGCGCGGTCGCGCGACACCATGGGGCTGCTGATCGAGCTGTCGCGCGAGGCTGGCATGACGCTGTGCCTCAGCCTGCATGACCTCGAGGTGGCTCGGGCCTTCGTGCCTCGTCTGGTCGGTCTGCGGCGGGGTGAGGTGAGATTCGATCGGCCGACGGCGGAGCTTGGGGACGACGACTTTCGCAGGCTCTACGATCTGACTCAGGACGAGCTGCTCGATGGTGATTAGCCACCGCGGCCTCGTGCTGGCGACCCTGGCGGCGGCTGGTGTTTGGGCCGCTGTCGAGCTGCGGCTCGACCCGCGGGATTTGATTCCCGGGGAAGGCGGGCTGAATCTGGCGCGTGAGTTTCTGGCTCGCGCTGTAACTCCGGCCCTGAGCTACGAAGCGCCGGATGTGCCGGAAGGCACGATCCCCCTGCTGCTCAAAGCCGCCGAAGCAGCACGCTTGACCGTAGTCTTCGCCGCCGCTGCGATCAGCCTGTCGCTGTTGTGTGGTGGGGTGCTCGGCTTCCTGGCGTCGACCGCCTGGTGGGCGGGTGAGCAGAGCGGCCGGCAATCCCGCGTTGGCCCGCTGCGCGCTGGCCCCGTGATCTATGGCACGGCTCGATGCGTCATCGCCCTGATGCGCTCGATCCACGAGCTGCTGTGGGCGGTGCTGCTGCTGGCGGCGTTCGGGTTGAGTCAGCTGTCGGCGGTGGTTGCGATCGCGATTCCCTACAGCGGCATCTTCGCCAAAGTCTTCTCCGAGATGCTGGACGAAGCTCCTCGCGACGCGGCCCTAGCGCTGCGTTCGGCCGGCGCTTCGCCGGCCCAGGTCTTCCTCTTCGGGCTGTTACCGCGCGCCTTGCCGGACATGAGTGCCTATGCGTTCTACCGCTTCGAATGCGCCTTGCGATCGTCAGCGGTGCTGGGCTTCTTCGGCTTTCCCACCCTCGGCTACTACATCGCCGCCTCGTTCGAGAACCTCTACTACGGCGAGGTCTGGACCTACCTCTACACTCTGATCCTGCTGGTCGTGGCGGCAGACTGGTGGAGCGGCGCGCTGCGCAAGAGGCTGGTGACGGCATGACCCAGCCCGCACCCAGACGAGACGCCCGGACGGCGGACCGCGATCGGGTCGCGAGGG
>JBCCEE010000314.1:0-10099 GCA_039030415.1 Acidobacteriota bacterium | reverse complement strand
TAGCCGGAGAGCAGGGCACCGTCGGCGAAGATGTCGTGGGTCTTGACCATGCCGTGGTGAACCACGTCATGATGATGGTGATCGTCATCGTCGTGCAGGATCTCAGCCAGGATATGGGTGCCGAGGTCGATGCCGAACGACGCACCGTCGGAGAGGTAGCGGGTCTTCTCGACCCGGGTGCGCACCACCGCGTCGACCCCCAGCACCTGCGCCAGCTCCTGCGGTGACATGTACCAGGAGTCGCGTATGTCGATGCGGTGGGCGGCCAGGATGCGGTTCGTCTCCTCGACCTGCTGGACGTCGATGTCGAGGTAGCCCCTGTCGATGCGATTCAGCAGTCGAAGATAGAGCGAGGTCTGGAAGGCGATACTCTCCTGCTCTTCGATCGCCTGGATCTGGCGCGCCGTCATGCCGCGCGGCGCCTTGCCGGCGAAAATCATCTCGAACGGCAGCACGGCGACCGTGCGGTGATCCTGGGATTGGTGAGCGAAGGTCGGAGAGCGATAGTCGACCGTCGTGCAGGCGATCGAAGTGAAGCTGAGGATGAGGAGTAGGAGGGGGAGGGATCTCGAGCGTTTCATGTCTGGGCGCTTCATGGTGCCTTCTCGCGGTGAGGATGAGGGGATAGGAGCGGCGGGCTCTCCGCTAGGAACCCGGCAGACCGGGTGATCGACGCCCTTCACTCTAGGGCGCCGGCCGCGACGACACTTGATGAAACGATGAGGTTGCGATGAGGGAGCTGCGAGGGTGCCACCCGTTTCGGGTGAGGTGCCACCCGTTTCGGGTGAGGTGCCACCCGTTTCGTGAGGGACGCCTAGGCGGCGACCTGGAGCGGCAGGCGGATCTCGACCTCGACGCCTGTGCCGGGCTCGCTGCGAGCGCTGATCGTGCCGTGGTGGACCGCCACCGCTCGCCGCGCGATGGCCAGCCCCAGCCCGAAGCCGGTGGACTCCCGGCCGCGCTGGAACGGTTCGAACAGCGACTCGAGCTCCTCGGCCGCGATCCCTTCACCGTGGTCCCTGACGCGCAGGATGATTCGATCGGCTCGCGGCTCCTCGAGAACCATTTCGATGCGACCGGAGCTGCCGGCGTGCTGGAGCGCATTGCGAACGACGTTCTCGATCGCTCGGTGCAGCAGCTCAGCGCTGCCGCGCATCACCAGCTCCTCACGCTCCGGAATCTCGAGGGCTATCTCGACGCCGACCCCGTAGGCCTCGAAGGCGACGTCGTCGCGGATCACCCGCAATAGCTCGAGCAGGTCGAAGTAGTCTTCGAGCGGCTCGTCGACGTCGCTCTCGAGCCTGGCCAGGGTCAAGACCTCGCCGATGAGTCGATCTAGCCGCTGACTCTCGCGGTCGATGCGCTCCAGCGCCTCCTCGATGCGCTCGGGGCGACGCCGCGCCAGCTCCGAGGCGACGCTCAGGCGGGCCAGCGGCGAGCGCAGCTCGTGCGAGATGTCGTGCAGCAGCTGGCGCTGAGCTTCGATCGAACGCGCCAGGCGCCGCGCCATTTTCTCGAAGTGGCGGCCGAGGTCACCGATCTCGTCCCGCCGCTGGGTGACGCTGGGGTCGATCTGGGGCTCGAGACGGCCGCTGGCGAAGCTGTCGAAAGCGGCTTTCAAGGCCGCGATCGGACGCGTCCAGGCGGCGGTCAGGCCACCGGCGAGCAGCAGCCCGGCCGCCGCGAAGACGACGCCGATCAGCCACGGCCAGTCGAAGAACCAGCCGAGAGGCGTGCGGTCTTCCGGACCCTTGCCTTCGGGAAAGTACACCACGTATGCGCGACCATCGGGGCTGGTGATCCTCTTGACCGGCGACGGCTCGACGGTTTCGACCGCCAGCGATCGCGCCAGCTCGAGGATCGCCGGATCCACCTCGCGTCCCAGCACCTCTCGCCCCGTGCCGTCGACCACCCACGGCGGTTCGCCGCGCAGCCAATCCGCCGAGAACTTGCGGAAGACGTCTTCGCCGCCGTGCCGCAGATTGGTTGCGGCGATCTGCACGCCCACCATCGACGGTATAGCCTCGCTCACCGCCGTGCGCGGCAGGTAGTGGGTCACCAGGTCGAGCGCCAGGGCTCCGAACAGCGCCAGGCTGAGCAGCGTCCAGGCCAGGAAGTAGCCTGAGAGGATCCTCCAGAAGAGCCGCATCACGCGCCGCTATTTCGGATCGGCGATGAGCTGATAACCCAGGCCGCGGACCGTTTGGATCGGCGAGCGGCCGTCGGCGAGCTCGCCCAGCTTGGTCCGCAGGTGGCTCATGTGGACGTCGATGCTGCGATCGTAGCGCGTCAGCTTGCGCCCCAGCGCCCGCTCCGACAGCTCTTCCTTGGACACCACGCGTCCGGCGTGGCGCGTCAGCTGCTCGAGCAGGTTGAACTCGGTGCTGGTGAGCTCCAGCGACGCTCCCCTCCAGCTGACCCGGCGAGCCGCAGGCTCCACGATCAGCTCTCCGCTCCTCAGCGAGCCGGCTTCAGTGGGCCGCGGACCCGGCGCGACGCGTCGCAGGATAGCCCGCAGCCGGGCCACCAGCTCGCGCGGCGTGCACGGCTTGGCGACGTAGTCGTCAGCGCCGAGCTCGAGGCCGACGATGCGGTCGATGTCGTCGCCGCGCGCCGTCAGCATGAGGACCGGGACGTGGCTCATGCCGCGGATCTGGCGCAGGGTCTCGACGCCGCCCATGCCGGGCATCATGACGTCGAGCATCACGATATCCGGCGGGTGGCTGGCGATCGCCTCGATGCCGCGCTCGCCGTCAAAGGCCAGCTCGACCTCGAAGCCCTCGGCCTCCAGGTATTCCTGGTGCATCGAGGAGAGCTCGATGTCGTCGTCGATGAGAAGAACTTTCGGCATGGTTTGGGTTCCGCTTCAGGCTCCGGGACGCCCTAAGCGTAGACCGGTTTCGGCCCGAGGGGAAACGGCCTTTGCGCGGTTTGGCAGAGCTTTACCTTCCTTTACACCCGCGTAACCGCACCTTGCTGGGGGTCACCGTAGTCTGACTTCGACGCCGGGGACCGGTCGTTTCGGCCGGTCCGTCGGCAGTCTCTACAACGCTCCAAGGCGTCGTCTGACGGCGTCCCAACATAGCTCGAAAGAAGACAATGCTCATCACTAAGAATCATCCCAAAGCGAGACGCGTCAGTCTCGCTCTCCTGGCGCTAGCCGGGCTGCTCAGCACGGGCTGCACGGGCCTAGCGCAACCTCAAATCCTGCCGGAAACTCCGGACGTCCCGGCGTCCTGGACGGGCACCCAGCTGTCCTCTGCGGCTTCGACTGACGGACTGAGCGCCGAGGAGCTCGCCGTCTGGTGGCGGCAGCTCGGCGACCCGGTGCTCGACGAGCTGGTGACTCGAATCGTTTCGGGCAACCTCGATCTCCAAACCGCCGCCGCACGGGTGGCGGAAGCCCGCGCCCGTCGCGGCCTGTCACGTTCCGAGCTCGGGCCGAGCGTCTCGGGCCGCGTGACGGCGGGCCGCACCGAGCCCCTGGGAGACGGCATCGCCGGCGACAGCTATACAGCGACGCTCGAGACTTCATGGGAAGCCGATCTGTTCGGGGCCAACCGCCTGGCGCTGGCAGCCAGCCAGGCGGATCTCGAGGCCGGCGTCGAAGACCTGCGCGCTGCCCGCGTCGCGGTGGTGGCGGAGACCGTGGCGGCCTATGCCGACGTGCGGGTCGCCGAGGCCCGCCTGAAGGTGGTCGACGACAGCCTGGCGAGCCGTGAGGAGACCTATCAGCTCACCACCTGGCGCGAGCAGGCCAACCTGGCGTCGCGGCTCGAAGTGAATCAGGCCGCTAGCAGCCTGGAGCAGACCCGCGCCGAGCGCCCCACTCTCGAGCGCCGCGTCACCGAGGCCCGGCTGCGGCTGGCCCTGCTGGCCGGCGAATCGCCCGGAGCGCTCGACGAGCTGCTGACGACGCCAGCCGCGGCCGACGTGCCTGCGCCGCCGAACGCTGTGTCGGCGGGTATCCCGGCGGACGCCTTGCGCCAGCGTCCCGACGTGCGGTCGGCGGAGCGCGGGTTTGCAGCCGCCTGGGCCCGGCTCGGCGTGGCGCAGGCGGCGCGCTATCCCACCCTGCGGCTCACCGGCTCCCTCGACGCCCAGTCGCCGGATCTCGGGGATCTATTCGACGCCGACGCGTTCTTCGGCAACCTCCTGGCTGGCCTGACGGCCCCGATCTTCGAGTCGGGCCGCATCCGCGAGAACATCGCGGTGCGCGAGGCCCAGGTGGATCAGGCTGCCTTGGCTTACCAAAGCGCCGTGCTCGGTGCACTGTCCGAGGTCGAGACCGCCCTGGCGGCTTTCTACCGCTCCCAGGAGCGCATCGCCGCGCTCGATGTCGCGATGCAGGCGGCGACGGAAGCCTCGGAGCTGGCGGATCAACGCTACGCGGCCGGCCTCGTCGACCTGCTCTCGGTGCTCGAGACGGAGCGCACCCTGTTCACCATCCAAGAGCAGCTCGTCACCTCCCGCGGCGAGCTATTGAACGCATTCTCGAGTCTCTACCGCGCACTGGGTGGCGGTTGGGACGCTGCCTCTCAAGACCCTGCTTCCCAAGATTCTGCCTCTCGAGACTCTGCCTCTCAAGACTCTGCCTCGCAAGAGGCTACCGATACAGGAGCATCCAATGTCTGACAGTACTCTAAATCCTAACGAGATCGATCAGATCTTAGAGTCCCGCCCCCACCGTCGGTGGAGCCGAGTGATCCTAGCGCTCATCGGCTGCGCCAGCCTAGCGGCGATCCTGCTGGCGCGTCCGCAGAGCCATAGCGATCAGCGCTACGAGACCGTGGCCGTGGAACGCCGTGACCTCGTCGCTACCGTCTCCGCTACCGGCAAGCTGGAGCCGACGGATCAGGTGGACATCGGCAGCGAGCTCTCCGGCATCGTGGCGAAGGTCCTGGTGGACACCAACGACCGGGTCACGCGCGGCCAGATTCTGGCGGTCATCGACACCACCCGGCTCGAGCAGCAGACCGAGCGCAGTCGCGCCGCGCTACTGTCGGCCGAAGCGGCTCTGAGCCAGGCGCAGGCGTCCCAGTCCGAGGCTGCGGCCGATCTGGAGCGCTTCGAGGAGGTCCACCGCCTGTCCGACGGCCGGGTGCCGTCGGCCTCCGAGCTCGACGGGGTGCGCGCCGCCAAACTGCGTGCCGATGCCGCGGTGCAGGTGGCGGAGGCCGGCGTCGAAGAGTCCAAGGCCAGCGTGCTCACCAACGAGATCGACCTGGAGCGGAGCGTGATCCGCTCTCCCATCAATGGCATCGTGCTGGACCGCCGGGTCGAGCCCGGCCAGACCGTAGCGGCTTCGTTCCAGGCGCCGTTGCTCTTCACCATCGGCCAGGATCTGAGCCGGATGAGCCTGACGGTCTACGTGTCGGAGGCGGATGTCGGCCAGGTCGAGGAAGGCCAGACGGCGTCGTTCACGGTCGACGCCTGGCCCCAGGCTGATTTCGAAGCGGTGGTGCGGAAGGTCAGCTTCGGATCGCAGACGATCGAGAACGTCGTCAGCTACGAGGCCGAGCTCGAGGTCGACAACGAGGGCCTGATGCTGCGCCCCGGCATGACCGCCACCGCCCTGATCCGGGTCGCCGAGCGCCAGGACGTGCTGGTGGTATCCAACGCCGCGCTGCGCTTCCGTCCTCCGGCTTCGACTGAGCCTTCGCGAGGGTTCTCGCTGCTGCCGACGCCTCCGGGCATGAGGCGCACCGAGTCGACGGAGAGCGGCAGCGCCGTCTACGTCCCGAGCGAGGACGGCCTCACGCGCCTGGCGGTGGGTGCCGGCCTCAGCGACGGCAAGAGAACCGAAGTGAGCGCCCCGGACCTGACGGAAGGCGTCGAGGTTGTGATCGGAATCTTGGAGGCAGCGTCATGACTTCCTCAGACCATAATGCGTGCAGCTCTATCATCCAGCTGCGCGGCGTGACCAAGACCTACGGTACCGGCAACGCCGCCTTTCGGGCGCTGCGCGGCGTCGATCTCGACGTCGAGGCGGGAGAGTTCGTCGCCATCATGGGCGCCAGCGGCTCCGGCAAGTCGACCCTCATGAACCTGCTGGGCTGCCTCGACTCTCCGACCACCGGCAGCTACCTATTCGGCGGGCGCGCCATGCAGGGGCTGTCGAAGGAGCAGCGGGCGCTGGTGCGGCGCCACTACCTTGGTTTCGTTTTCCAGGGCTACAACCTGCTGGCGCGCACCACGGCGCTCGAGAACGTCGAGCTGCCGCTGCTCTACCGCGGCGTGTCCCGTCGCCAGCGTCGGGAGCGCGCCCGCCGGGCGCTCGATGCCGTCGGGCTGCTGCCGTGGCAGAGCCACAGCTCGAACGAGCTGTCCGGCGGCCAGCAGCAGCGCGTGGCGGTGGCCCGCGCCATCGCCACCGACCCGCGGGTGCTGTTCGCGGACGAGCCGACGGGCAACCTCGATTCCAAGGCCAGCCGCGAAGTCATGCAGCTGATCACCCGGCTCAACCAGGAGCAGGGCATCACGGTGGTCATGGTGACCCACGAACCCGAAATGGCCGACTACGCGCGGCGCATCATCACCGTCCGCGATGGCCTCATCGCGCGCGACGTGCCGCGGGAAACCCAGCTCGCAGAAGTGGAGGTGGCGTGATGTTTTGGAGCGCTTTGGGTATCGCAGTGCGCGAGATTCGCCGCAACCTGGTGCGGGCTTTCCTCACCGTGCTCGGCGTGGTGATCGGCGTCGCCGCGGTGGTGATCATGGTCAGTCTCGGCCAGGGAGCGACCGAGTCGGTGACGTCGCAGGTCGCGAGCCTGGGCAGCAATCTGGTGATGGCGATCCCGGGCCAGGGCATGGGCCCCACCGGCGGCACCGCGCCGGCCTTCCGCCTGTCCGACGCTACCGCCATCGCCGAGAGCAGTCCGGGCATCCGGGCCGTTGCCCCGGTCAAGATCCAGGGAGTGAACGCGGTCTATCTGCAGCAGGACTGGTCGACCCAGGCGGTGGGCACGACGGTGGACTATTTCTCGGTGGCCGGCTGGGAGATGGCCGAGGGGCGAGGCTTCACCGAAGCCGAGTACCTCGGCGCCCGTCCGGTCTGCGTGCTGGGGGAGACCCTGGTCGAGGAGCTCTTCGGCCAGCAGCGGCCGGTCGGCGCTCGCATCCGGCTCAAGACCATGACCTGTGAAGTCATCGGCGTGCTCCGGAGCAAAGGCCAGGGCGCCATGGGGCAAGACCAGGACAGCGTCATCGTCCTACCGCTCACCACCGTCCAGCGTCGCTTGTCCGGCCGGGTCGGCAACCGCGACGTGGCCCGAGTGATGATCTCGGCGCACGACGGCGCCTCCACCGAACGTGTGGTGCGAGACGTCACCGATCTGCTGCGCGAGCGGCGCGGCATCCGGGAAGGAGAGGATGACGACTTCAGCGTGCTCGACACCAAAGAGATCGCCGACACCCTGGGCTCGACGACGCGGATCCTGACCCTGCTGCTCGCGGCGGTGGCGGCGGTCAGCCTGCTGGTCGGCGGCATCGGCATCATGAACATCATGCTGGTCTCGGTCACCGAGCGCACGCGCGAGATCGGCATCCGCATGTCGATCGGCGCATTGCCCAGCGAGGTGCTGCTGCAGTTCCTGGTGGAAGCGCTGGTGCTGTCGGTGATCGGCGGGCTCATCGGCATTGGGTTGGCCCTTGCCGGCAGCTACGCCCTGGCCGGCGTAATGGGCATCCCCTTCGTGTTCGATCCCGAGATCAACCTCATCGCCTTCGCCTTTTCCGCCGCCGTCGGCGTGCTGTTCGGCTTCACCCCGGCGCGTCGCGCCGCCCAGCTCGACCCGATCGACGCGCTGCGCTTCGAATAAATCAGACCGAGTCTTTGCATTTTCAAGGAGATGACCCCATGAGATCCGAATCCCTGCCCAGGCAGAGAATCCCCCTCCAGCTCCCCCTTTTCCAAAGGGGGAGGGCCGGAAAGCCTCTTGCTAGCTGCTGCCTCTCGTTGACAAAGAAGCATTCTGGCTTCCCCCCTTTGAAAAGGGGGGAAAGGGGGCCTTTTCAAAGTCTCCCCCCTTTGAAAAAGGGGGGATCGAGGGGGGATTCTCTCCCCCGACATCCAACCCTCGCTCTACTCCTGGCTCTGTTCGTCAGCATGATCTTGCCGGGTCAAGTCTTGGCCGAAGAAGAGTCACAACCCAGCAACGCCGCGTTCCAGCAGCGCGCCGCCTGGCCACCGTTTGGCGCGGGCCACCGCTACTGTGAAATCCTGCTGGTGAAGCGCCAAGGGACGAATCTCGAAGCGGAAGTCTGGGGGACCCCGGGCCTCAACGACTGTCCCGCCGCGAGCTGGGAGGCGCTCGACCCCGACCAGATCCGGGCCGAGGAAGACGCGCTCGCGGTGCAGATGAACGGCCCGAGGATCTGGCTGCCCAACGTGGCGGCGGGCTCGCCGCCATCCCGGGAGCTGAAGCGTTTCGGCGGGCTCGAGATGCGGCGGCTCGCGACCGTCGAGATCGATTCGGCCCAGGGCTTAGCGTCCTACACCGAGAGCACCGTGCAGCGAAAGACGACCTTCAACTTCCCTGAGGGAACCGAGATCTACGAGCTCGAGTCGCCAGCAGGCTCGAGGTACGTGATGCAGTCGATGTCCCAGATCCATGATCCCGACTTGACCCTAGCCGAGCTTCCGGCCCTGGGCTCCCGCCTCGAGCTGCCGGAAGGGTGGACGTTTCGGGCCCGTACGCTAGAGGCGGATCTGATCCTGGTGGCAGATGGCCAGGCCGTCGTGCTCCAGGACGAGCTCAGCAACACCTACCAGCGCGTCAATCCCGGCGAAGGTTCGTCGACTCCCGACGCATCAACCGTCAACTCCAGCGGCCTCGGGACTCTCTGCGAGAGCGACCAGGACTGCCAGGGCTTTGAGGCCGACCATTGCCTGAAGGGCCGGCGCGGCGGCATGTGCACCATCGAAGGCTGCGAGCTCGGCGACTGCGGTGGCTCGTTCGTCTGCTGCTCGGGCTGCCGTCGCTTCGCCGCAGCCTTCCTGCCGTTCAAGGGCTCGGCGTGCGTGCCGGAAGCCCAGGCCGCGGTCCTCACCGGCCGGCCCGGCTGCAAGTGTGAGTAGCCCTGCTTCGCACTTCGCTCAGCGCGTCTCTTGCTCGGTGAGCCGACGGTACAGCTCGAGCAAGCGTTCACGGTAGGCCCCCGGCTCGAGATGCGGCTGGTGCGCATCCTCGAGCTGGCGGGCCTGCCACAGATGGACCGTCGCCTGCTCCAGCTCGCCGCGATCGGCCAGAATCTCCGCTAGAGAAACGTGCGCTTCGATCAGATCGGAGCGCACGTAGAGCGCCCGCCTCAGCCACGGCAGCGCCGCCTCCGGCTGTCCCGCCTGGCGCTCCAGCCGAGCCAGCGCCAGCAGCGCTCCGATATCCTCGGAGCTGCCTTTGAGGGCTCGGCGGTAGGCTGTACGAGCCCGCCCCAGCAGCTCATTCCGGGTTGCGCCGTCTGCCGCCTCGGCCCGACGCGACAGCGCATGCCCGAGCAGCACCCGAGCGTCGACGTGGCCGGCGTCACGATCCAGCGCTTCCTCGAGCAGCTGGACCGCCTCGCCGAGGGCCTGCGGCGAGCCGTCCTCCAGACGGTGCGCCGCCAGCGCGACGCGCGGCAGTGCCGAACGCGGATGCGTCGCCACGGCCTCCCGCAGCCGCGCCTCGGCCGCCGCCGGATCCGTGGCGCGCTCGTGGGCCGCGAGGTTGACCGTCGCCCGCAGGTGTCCCGGAGCTTCTGTCAAAATGCGGCGGTAGTGCTCGCCGGCTTCCCGCACCATGCCCCCGGCCCGCGCCGCCTCTCCCTCGGCAGCCAGCTGCTGGGCTCGAACTTCGAGCGCTTCCGCTAGATTGAATCGGGCGCGATGGTCGGCCGGCTCCTCTTCGAGCGCAAGACGATACTCGCTGATCGCATCGTCGATCGCCCCTTCGGAGTAGTGATACACCCCCTTGTTGAAGTGGGTGCGGATCGGCGTCACCCCACGGTGGAGGCAGCCCGAAACCAGCAGCAGCAGCGCCACCAGCCCCACGGCCCTAAGGCCCTGCGCCAGCCCACCGGCAGGCGCTCCGCGTCCCGCCAGGGACGTCATCACTGAGCG
>JBCCEE010000313.1:0-10150 GCA_039030415.1 Acidobacteriota bacterium | reverse complement strand
GTCGCCCTGCAGGTGGCAGCGAGCGCAGACGTCGCGCTGGGCGCCGGCCGACTGGTCGGCGAGACGTCGCAGGCCGATATCGTCGGGCGGGCGCTCGCCCGGAGTGGTCATCAGCTCGAGATGGCGGGCGCTGTCGCCGTGGCAGGCGTCGCAGGTCAGGGGAGAAAGCTGCTCGAAGGCGTCCGAGCCCAAGGCGTTGGCCGGAAACACCTCGCCGTCGCCGGTACCGGTCTGCGGCCGCGCGGCTCCCGGCAGCCCCTGCATGCGGTCGGTGGTGTGGCAGGTCAGGCAGCCCTCGGTCAACGCCATGTCGAGGCCGATGTTCTGCGAGCTGAGGTCGAACGGCGACAGCTCGGGGCCGTGGCCGGTGATGGTCTCGATCGGCGCGAAGAACAGCCGCCCGGTGGGCTCACCGGTCTGCAGGTCGACCTCCTCCCCCACCCACGAGGTGTCGAGCACGCCCGCTCCGATGCGTCCGACGAGACGCTGCCCGCGTACGCCACCGTCCGAGAAGCTGGCGTGCAGCCAGGGCTCGCCGCCGTCCAGGCGCATCTCGTAGCGATTGCCGCTCGCCGGGTTGTCGATGCCACCGATCTCGATCTCCCCCACCGGCCCGATGCTGCGCGACATGCCGTGCCCGAGATACGACGCTACGGCGTCGCGGTGGCAGGTGAAGCACGGCTTCATCGACACCGGAACATCGCTCCAGCTCAGCTCCGCCTGGGCAGGCTCGGCCGTTGGCGCGGCGGGCCCGCTGGCGCCGTCAGCTACGGGTGTGGCCGCCGGCTCGGTCGGTGGGTCGACCGCCGAGTCGGTATCGGCTTGGTTCGGGGCCTGCTGGCAGCCGGACAGTGCCAGCGCAAAGAACAGCCCCAACGCTACGAGCAGTGTACAGAGCGCGCTTCCCCAGCGGGTACGCCTCTCAATCCTCCGCTTCGTCATCGAGGAAACCGTGCTCGCGCATCCAGTCATCGTTGACGAACTTGGAGAGATAGTTGCGGATCGAGTCCGGCAGAATGGTCAGCACTTTCTTGACGTCGGGATACTTCTTGAGCGCTTCCAGCGTGCCCCAGATCGCCGCGCCCGAGCTGCCGCCGACCAGCAGGCCTTCCTCACGGATCAAGCGCCGGGCCATGTCGAAGCTGTCCTGATCGTTGCTGTAGATCCAATCGTCGACCAGCGACAGGTCGAGGACTTCCGGGATGAAGTCGTAGCCGATGCCTTCGATCTGATAGGTGCCGACGATCTTGCGACCGCCGAGGATCGAGCCCTCGGGATCGACCCCGATGATCAGGATGTCCGGATTCTTCTCCTTCAGGTACTGCGCGACGCCAGTGATGGTGCCGCCCGTGCCCGAGGCGACGACCACCATGTCGAGGCTGTCGCCGAAGTCGTCCCAGATCTCCGGCGCCGTGCCTTCGTAGTGCGCCGAAGGGTTGTTGGGATTGTTGTACTGATCCGGAATCACCGAGTCTTCGATCTCTTCGTGCTTGCGCTTGGCAACGCCCAGCAGGCTGTCCGGCGAGTCGTGCGCCGCCTCGGTGGGAGTGCGGATGATCTCGGCGCCCAACGCCTCCATCACCACCTGCTTCTCCTGGCTCATCTTCATCGGCATAGTGATGATCTGACGGTAGCCCTTGACCGCCGCCGTCATACACAGGCCGACGCCGGTATTGCCGCTGGTCGGCTCGATCATCGTCGTTTCGGGGCGCAGACAGCCCGTCGCTTCGAGGTGCTCGACCATATTCACCCCGATACGATCCTTCACCGAGCCGCCAGGATTGAGGAACTCGCATTTGCCATAGAGCTCGACCGGCAGGTCGGCACCGATCCGATTCAACCTCACGACCGGCGTGTTGCCGATCACCTGCAGAATGTTGTCGTAGATCATGTTGAAAGGCCTCGAGGATGAGGGTTTGGCGCTTCGCTGAGGCGTCAACTGAGTGGTCAGCGAGCCACAGCTCAGCGAGCCACGGGACGAGAAGCCATGCGCTTGGCTGCGGAGCGCACCACCGGATTGGCCGAGGGATTGTTGGCGATCTTCTGCAGCTCCTGCATGCCCTGCCGCGAGCGAGACATCGTCGGCAGGTAGCGGCTGGCGAAATTCTGCGTGCACTTGGGATGGTTGAGCGCCGCCACCAGCGGCGCGCTGCGGGTGAACAGCTCGGGCTTCTTGAGCAGCGCATTGAGCACCGTCGAGTTGACCTCGCGCAGTCGCAGAACCCGCTCGACGTTCATCAGGCCGACGTGGCGCAGCGTCTCGCCGGCGATGCGGTGATCCGGGTGGGAGACGAACCAGTAGACGTAGCGCGCCTCCCCCGCCAAGCGGCGCTGGATGGTCAAAGGCAGCTTCTTGATGCCGGTGGGCGGCTTGCTCGGCGTCTTGTCGGCGGTCTTGCGGGTTTCTTCCAGCGTCTTGCGCAGGCTCTCGAAGTACTCGACCTTGAGGCCGGCCCTCTGCGAGCGCTCCAAGAACTTGCGCAGGATGTCGTCGAAACGCTCGAAGTAGCCGGTCTCGACCAGGAACGTGAAATCGAGCAGCACCATGATGAGCTTGGTGAGGAGCGAGACCTCTTCCCGCGTGCGGAAGCTCTCGACCGCCTGCTCGAGCTGGGCGCGGATGCAGTCGAAGAAAATCTTCTCGGCGTCTTCGCTCTGGCTCTTCTTGACCCGTTCGCCAATCGCATAGAGGCTGGCTACCGGCACGTTGGGCAGCGAGATGGTCTGCCACATGGAATTGGGCGCCAGCTTCATCGCCGCGGCCAGACGGATCGCGGGATCGGTGTGGCCCAGCACCAGGCAGCGCCACACCGTCTGCAGATCCTGCGGCTGGGCCTGCTGGCCGATCGCGGCGAAGGCGCCGATCACCTCTTGATCGACCGGCTCGGTGGAGCGCGCCAGGGCCTGCCGCACGATGCTGAAGCGAGCGTCTTTGACCGGCTCGGAGGTCAGGGTGTCGTAGGTCTTGGCCTCGTTGGCGCGCTGCCGACCGCGGATCGAATAGAGATCGTCGAGCAGCACCAGGTCGGCGGTCTCCCACAGCTTGTTCAGCAGGCTGGCGTGCCGCTCGTCCGAGCCACGGGAGTGAATGAAATCGAGCAGACCGGTCTTGCGGTTCAGCAGCAGCTCGGTCAAAGCGGTCTCGCTGTCGAGCGCGTCGGCCCGCACGAAGGTGTCGATCTTCTTGATCAGGTCTTCGTCCACCTGCGTCGGCTCGCTGGCGACTTCCGCACCGCTGCCGGACAGCGCTCGGCAGCGCTCCTCGAGCTTCTCCAGAATCACCACGGGACGCGAGCGCCGGCGCGAGGCAGCCTGCACGATCGCTTCGAGCTTGCGCGCCTTGCCGGCGGTGAACGAGCCCGAGACGTAGCTCTTGCGCAGCGTCTTCCAGACCTCGGACTCCTCGCGCATCATTTGGCTCGTGGCCTTGGCGAGCTCGTTCAGGAACTCCTTCGGCCATTCCTGATCGATGCTGCTGAACGACGCGGCGTATTTGTTGAGCAGCGAGTAGGTCTCGTCGATCGCGGTGCTCATCGCTTCCAGGCCGGAGATGTCGAGGCCGGAGCTGGGAATGGCGAGGATCTCGCGCACCTGAGCGGTCTTCTCTTTCAGCTTGCGGGTGAGATCGGCCAGGTTCGCCTCACGCGCGCCGCCGTTGGTCGACGGCAGACGGCAGGCGTAGACCGGCTCGCCTTCGAAGCGCTCCTTGAACTTGAAATGCGGCTTGAGCCGGCTGTCGACGCGTTCCAGCAGCCGCCGGGTGATCGACAGCTCGCCGGCGTCGGTGTTCTTGCGCAGCTCGACCACGAAGTCGAGGTCTTCTGAGGAGATGTCCGAAGACGGCAGCTTGAAGATGATCACCGCGTCGTGGGCGGCGGTGCGCGTCTTGACCTGCACCGCCAGCGGATTCTGGGCCGGATCGAGGTTGAACACCGGCAGGCTGTGCAGCACTTTGAGGCCGGTCATGATGGCGTGGTCGAAGCTGCGGTTCGACCAGAAGATCAGCAGCCCGCCGTTGCCATTCCACGAGAAGATCTCGCCGCCATAGTTCGCCGCCGTGCCGCTGACCAGCTCGCGGAACGAGCGGTAGAGCGTGTCGATGCCGGCCGGCGTCGCCGACTGGGCCTGGGCGATCTGCTGGGTCTCCTCGATCTCGATCGATAGGAACGACACCTCGTAGGCCTTGCCGGGCTGCATGCGCTTCTCGAACTCGGCCGTGCCCGCCGGTCGCTCCTCAGCCGGCCGTGTTTCAGCCGGCCGTGCTTCCGCCGATCGTTCGCGGGCCGGCCGCTCCTCGGCCCGTGAGGACGCCGGGGCCGGGGTCGATGCCGCGGCGCGGCCGCCGGCCAGCTCCTGCTGCAGCTCGGTCAGCCGGCTGGCCAGCTGCTCTTCGAGATCGGTTGCCGAGCGGAACTCGGAGTACGGCACCGGGTTGTTGCCGGTGAGCGTGAAGTGCGAGAAGAACTGGCTCACCCTATCGAACGACTTGCCGTCGATATCGGTCAACTTCTCCGGCAGCCTCATGCAGCGGTAAAGCAGGCAGGACGCCGGCCGATGCTGCTTCCAGAAGGCATAGGCCAGGCCGAAGTTGCGCTCGGTGCTAGGTCCGTCGTCGCCGCTGCTGGCGCTGGCTTCCAGGCTGTCGAAGCCCAGCCAGGCGATGCCGACGAAAACGTCGTGCTCGTCGACCTCGACCTCTTCGAGCACCGCACTTTCGGGCAGGCTCATGAGGGCCGAGATGTGGGTGTTCCAGTCGACGACCTCAAGGAACAGCTCGGAGCCCAGCTTGGCGCCCCGCTCCTGGTTGAGGCGATCGGCAACGCGTTTCGTTGCCTCGCGATAGTTGGCGACGTCACTCGGCGCCGCGAGAAAAATTCTCACTTAATGCAAACCTACCGGGTTCCGGCGGTGCTGCGCGGTGACTCGCGGATCTGCCGGTCGTTTCTTGGCCCGCAGACCAGTCCAGACTTCGTGTTCATGGGATTCGACACCTTTCGATGGTATCACGCTGGCAACGGTAAACCGCTGATTCAAGCTGAGCTCCAAGGATTCAGACCGTCTGTAATTCCGGGTGTTTGAGCCCGCTGCCGGTGTTGAACAAAATGGTGCGCTCGCTGCGGTCGACCCGGCCGCTGGCCAGCAGGTGGCGCAGCCCGGCGAGCAGTGCGCCGCCCTCCGGGCACGCATTGATGCCCTCACGCGCCGCGATCTCCCGCATACCGTCGAGGATCTCCGCTTCATCGACCGCGATGGCGTCACCATGGCTCTGGCGCAGCACGTCGAGCACGATGTCGTCGGCGAACGGCGTCGGCACCCGGATGCCGGGAGCCAGGGTCGCCGCGTCCTGCCACGGCTCGGCCCGCTCTTCTCCGGCCTCGAACGCCCGCACGATGGGGGCGCAGCCGGTGGCCTGGACGACGATCATGCGCGGCCGGCGCGAATCGATCAGCCCCATGCCCTCGAGCTCGTCGAACGCTTTCCACATGCCGACCACCCCGGTGCCGCCGCCGAGCGGATAGAGCAAGACATCGGGCAGCTCGCCGTCGAGCTGCTCCCAGAGCTCGAAGCCCATGGTCTTCTTGCCTTCAGCGCGGTAGGGCTCCTTGAGGGTCGCGATATCAAACCAGTCGGAGTCACGGCACAGCGCGGCGACGCGCTTGCCGCAGTCTGAGATCAGGCCGTCGAACAGGTCGAGCTCGCCGCCGTAGGACTGCACTTCGTTCATCATCGCTTGCGGCGCATCCATTGGCATCGAGACGTGCACGCCGAGGCCGCCGCGGGCGCCATAGGCGGCTGCCGCTCCGCCGGCGTTACCGGCCGTTGGCAGCGCGATCTTCGGGATACCGAGCTCGACCGCCTTCGAAGCCGCCGCCGACAGGCCGCGCGCCTTGAAGGATCCCGTGGGATTGACGCCTTCATCCTTGACGAACAGCTGCTTCATGCCGAGCTCGCTGCCGAGGCGTTCGGTGAACAGGAGCGGCGTCATGCCTTCACCGAGCGACACCACCGAGTCGCACGCCCGGATCGGCATCACTTCCCAATAGCGCCAGATCGTCGCCGAGCGACCGCCGAGCGACTCGCGACTGAAGGTCTGCTGCGCAGCTTCGAGGTCGTAGCGGGCGAGCAGCACCCGGCCGCAGACCGTGCAGATGGTCTGCGGCACGCGATCGTCGTGCTGCGCTCCGCAGATCGAGCACTCGAGATACAACAGGGTCGACTTCGGCTGCTGGCTCATGCGTCTCCTAGCTGAGTCGGAACCTTGGGGCTGCGGACCTCATGCGGGAGGTGCGAATCTACGCCCTGGTCCCCTCGGGTTCAAGCCTTTGTGGGCCAAATCTGACTCTCGAATCCCAGAAGCCAGTATCCTCTGAGGACATCAGCCAGCGCACCCCATCAATACTTCAGGAGAATGACGCGTGCAGGTCGAGAACAAGACGGTAATCGTGACTGGAGGCGGTAGCGGAATCGGACGGGCGTTGTGCCAGGCTTTCGCGGCGGCGGGCGCCCGCGGCGTCGTGGTTTCTGACATCGACGCGGCGAGCGCCAAGCGCGTCGCCGAGGAGATCGGCGGCCTCGCCGTCGCCGCCGACGTCGCGCAGGAAAGCGAGGTTCAGAATCTCGTCGAAAAGACCCGCGAAGCCTACGGTCAGGTCGATCTCTTCTGCTGCAACGCGGGTATCGCGCTCGAGGGCGGCGCTGAGGTGACGGACGCGGACTGGAAACGCATCATGGACATCAACTTCATGGCTCACGTCTACGCCGCTCGCGCCGTCCTGCCCGAGATGCTCGAACGCGGTGAGGGCGCCTTCCTCGTCACCTCCTCGGCCGCCGGCCTGCTGACCCAGATCGGCTCGGCGCCCTACGCCGTCAGCAAGCACGCCGCCGTCGCCTTCGCCGAGTGGCTGTCGGTGACCCATGGCGACCAGGGCCTCGAAGTCTTCTGGCTGTGCCCGCAGGGCGTGCGCACCAACATGATGCATCAATTCGAGGACGAGTCGGCGATCGGCGACTACCTGGCCCAGGTCGCCATCGACCCCGAAGACGTCGCCGCCGCGGTGCTCGAAGCCATGGCCGAAGGGCGCTTCCTGGTCCTCCCCCACCCCGAAGTCCTCGACTTCTTCCAGCGCAAAGCCAGCGACTATGACCGCTGGATCGGCGGCATGCGTCGCTTCCAAGCGAAGCTTGGAAAAGGCTGAAGCGTCACTCGCTTTCCGGCAGCAGCGGCCGGCCGGCGAGCGACGTGCGGAAGGCGAACACGATCACGGCGATCCCAACGGCGAGTGCCGTCAGGCTCGAGCCGGCGTACCAGGTCGAAAAATCGAGCGTCAGCGGCTGGTTGCTGGCTAGCTCGTTGATGAAAAAGTACGCCGCTACCAGGGTCACCAGGCCGAACCGCGTCATGAAGATCACAATCGCGGCCGACGTCACCGTCAGCGCGATGCCTGCGATCCAAGCCATCTCATGCTGCGGCACGTTATTGAACACAAAGATGGCGACGAACGCCGCCGAGGCCAGCCAGGCATTGCGCAGCAACACCCGCGCCAACACCAGCAGAAAGAGTATGCTCATGGGGTCGACCAGAGCATGGCGCAGCGAAAAGAAGAATTCGCCGATCACCCAGTGCGTCCCCAGCAGCGTGTCGAGATCGGTCACGTTCGGGCGCGCCGGGGCGCCGCCGAACCACCTCGGCGCCTGATCGCCGAGCTGATCGATCAGCGCCATGCCGACTCCCAGCGCGGCACCGTAGAGCACGTGACGCCCCACCAGCGGGTCGCGGATACGCCCAGCCAGGAGACGATTCCACGACACCAAGGATTCCGGCCAGCGCCGCCGCACGAACGGCTCGAGCGCGAGGTAGAACAGCCAGATCGTGCCGCCGTCGTAGAGCGCGTGCCCCAGGGCCGAGGAGAAGAGATCGATCTGACGGAAAGGATCCGAGACGTGGCTCCCTTGGAACACCCACGCGCCCATTCTGGCGATCACCACCGAAGCCGCCAGCACGAGGGCCCCCTGCCGGTCTCCCCGACCGAGCCGCAGGTTGCGATGCACCAGCAGGATCGCGCTCAGAATCACCACGACGGCGAGCAGACCGTTGAGAGAGTTGCGCAGCTTCTGGCCGCTGCTCAAATCGGGCGGCTGCTGGTTGAACGGCCGGGCCCACGGCGACACGATCGAAAACAATACCGGCCTGCCGCGGTAAGAACAGGCCTCGACGCGGATCTCTCCATCGCCTTCACGGTAGCTGCCCAACCACGCGGAGCGCGCATCGCAGTAGGTCTCGGGCAGCCAGTGAGGAGCGGTCGGCTCGAAGCGAGCAGGGTCGAGGTCGGCCGCTTCGAACGCCACCGACCAGTCCGCCACCGCGGTCGGATCCGGCGGCGAGGTGTCCCGCTGAGGCGGCACGGCCTGAAAGAACTTGAGCCGCCCCGAGGTGTCCAGGAACAGGCTGACCATGCCGGTAGTGCGAAACGGCGGGTCGTTGAAGTCCACCATGGCAGAGCGATTGAAAGGAATCAAAGTACGCGGGCTCTGCCGGTACCACATGTAAATCGGCGTCGGCCGGTCGGTCGCTAGACGGTCCCAGCGATCCGGTGACGGATCCTTGGCGACGTGCTGCAGCAGCGGCCAGTTGGACCGAAAGCGATACGCGCGGTCGGCCGGCGGGTCGGTGTAGCCCAGCGCCTGGGTGATCTCGTAAGCGCGATGCGCCAGCACCTGCGGCGGCAGCTCCATCGGCGAGCGCCCCAGGAGCTCATAACGCCCGATCGACCACGAGGCGACCAGCAGACCGAGGATGGCGAACGCCATGACGGCCAACGCGATCCGCGGCTCGAGCCCCGAGTCGTCTCCCGCCTCGGCCACCATGTCGGGCGACGGCGTCTCCCCCGCCGCCAGTGCCGCCGCCAGCGGATCGCCGCCCGGCAGGCCGAGCGCCACCTTGAGCGCCGAAGCCGGCCGGTCTTCGGGCTCGGGAGCCAGGCAGCGCAGGATCACCTGCTCGACGCTCGGATCGAGCAGCGTGACGTGACTGCTCGGGCTCACCGGTCCCGAATGCTGGAGCGCGCTGAGCTCGGCCAGCGACTGCCCGGCGAAGGCACGCTTGCCGGTGAACAGCTGATAGAGCACCAGGCCGAGCGCATAGAGATCGCTCCGCACGGTGACCTCTTTACCCGCCAGCTGCTCCGGCGCCATGAACGCCGGCGTGCCGGCGCGAATCTCGAGCCCCGAGAAGCCCTCGGCCAGCCCGGCGAGGCCAAAGTCGGTGATCTTGACCTCGCCGCGACCGTCGAGCATAACGTTGGCCGGCTTGAGATCGCGGTGCAGAATGCCTTGATCGTGGGCTGCCGCCAGCCCGGCGCACAGCTGGCGGGCGATCTCGATCGCCTTGTCCTCGGGCAGGCGGCCGATGCGCCGCAGCAGCGAGGCCAGATCTTCGCCGTCGATGTACTCCATCGACAGATAGTGCGCGCCGTCGACTTCACCCAAGTCATAGACCCGGCAGACGTTGGGGTGCGTGATCTTGAGCGCTACCCGCGCCTCGTCGAGAAAGCGCCTCAGGCGCTCAGGATCGTCTTCGAAACCGCGCGGCAGGAACTTGAGCGCCACCGACTGGCCGAGCTTGAGGTCGTCGGCGCGGTACACCTCCCCCATGCCGCCGCGCCCCAGCATCCCGACAATGCGGTAGCGCTCGGCCAGCACCGTGCCCGGCACGAAGCGCGGCTCGTCGGCGCCGCTGGCTTGGGTCGATGGCGGCGTCGCGTTCTGAGTCGGCGAGCCCTGGGCCAGGGGCGGAGCCGAAGGCGTTGGGTCGTCGGGCAATGGCGTCGCGTCATCGTCCGGCAGCGGCGTCGCGTCGTCGCCCGGCAGCGGCGTGGTGTCGTCGGTCACGCTCGCGAGCTTGCCACAGCTGCGGTTGGCAGGCAAACGCCACCGGGCAGCGCGTCAGCGGACGGTAACTCCTCAGCAGACGGTACCTCCTCAGCAGACGGTACAATATGCTGAAGCCCGGTTCACCAAGCTTCTTTCATCACCAAGACGCTTCCATCACAAGACGCACCGCACCAGACGTACCGCGGTCTTCGGCCGCGCTCCCGGAGGAGACACCTTGCAGGTCAAGACATCACATCTCAGCTCGAAACTCGCCGCGGCG
>JBCCEE010000312.1:0-10236 GCA_039030415.1 Acidobacteriota bacterium | reverse complement strand
GTTGAAGCGGTGAGTGTCCGCAAACCGCGAAATCCTTAACGGAATCAGCAGAGAAGATGCCCCGGAAGTCCGGGACACCATTCGTGATTGTCAGGCTGCTGGCAATCTATTCCTGCCCGGCGTCGATTATCCGGCCAGCTTTCTGACCGCTGGCGGAGTCTCGGGTTTCGACGTCACCGGCGCCTACGCCTGGCACGCGGCGCCCACCACGATGGCGTCGTTTTACCGCATCGTCGGGGCGGCCTCGGTGCCGCCGCCGGCGACCCCGTTCGCGCCCGCCGGGCCGATCGCCACCGGCATCTCCGCAGCCACGCCGGTGCCCGGTCCCGGGTTCCCGGCGCCGAGTGGCCTGATCTCCATGATCGGTGCCTGGCCGCCGGTTCGGGTGACTTCGGGAGCCTCTGGGATCTACTGTGGTCTCCTCGTCGGTGGGTCAGGCTACTTACCTCCCGGACCGGGGAGTCCCTGGGGAGGCAACGGCCTGGGAGGCATCGTTCCCGGCGCCCAGCCCCCACTGCGCGGCGCACCCTTCCCACTGGGAGTGGCGACCTCTCTCGGTGTCATCGCCGCGACGCCGGCCGCCTACATCGTCGGCTGCTATGCCGACAGCTCGACGACGCCTGTGGAGCTGATGGCGTTCGGCGTCGAGTAACGAGCGTCTGCCTACTCTTCGTCCGCCGACTCGACGCTGAAGTCCATCAGCTCGACGGGCAAGCCGTCGGCAGTGGAGATCGACACGTTGCCGGTGGATTTGGTGGTGCGGGTGTTCCACTCCCAGCCGCACAGCCGCGCTGTAGGAGCCGTGGTTGAAGCGGTGGCCATGAGCAAGAAGGTCGTAGGACCCGTGACTCCCTCTACTTCCGTTGGATCGCAAGCGATGATGTTGGTCATCGCCGTCGACCGGACGGTCCATTCGCTGTTCTTGAGCGCCGAA
Organism: Acidobacteriota bacterium; assembly: GCA_039030415.1. GTDB lineage: Bacteria > Acidobacteriota > Thermoanaerobaculia > Multivoradales > J023 > JAAELT01. The sequence continues at coordinate 9,302 of JBCCEE010000312.1, read as the reverse complement.
GCACACTGCAGGGTTGCGGTGCACATCTTGGTTCCGGCTATCGTATTGACGGTGCAGCCTACGGGTCCTCGATTGCAGGCCGCCTCGGCGATATCGCTCGGTAGGGATAGCGTGACAAGGCTTGCAGCAACTGCCAGAAGTGCAAGCCGTTTCATCGCGTCTCGGACCTTCTCGGCGCCGTCGGCTTGGGTCGTGTGTTTCATGGGGATCGTCCTCTTCGTAAGTGGTTAGTATCCGAGCTAGTGTTAGAGGGCTGAGAGACTTAGAGGGCTGGGAGACAGTGAGGGAGCCCAGGCATCTCAAGGATTCCATGCGCTGGTGTCACCCGATTCGAAGTCGTCACTGAAGATCTCGGGGGCCTCAGTCGGCGGGATGCGGAATGCGTTGTGGCTGGAGAAGCCCGGCACGTAAGCGGTTCCGGAACCATCGATCGCCAGGCTTCGGGGCTCGTCCAGTATGTGGCCCGCGCCGTCGCCGTCGGCGTCGATGATCTCGGTAATCACACCACCGGAGATCTTGAAGGCGTTGTCGCTTTCAAAGCCCACCACGAAGACGTTGCCATAGCTGTCATAGCCAATCCCGGTGGCGAGACCCAGGGGATTGCCCGCGCCATCGCCCGTCTCGTCGATGATCTCGGTGATGATGCCACCCGGCGAGATAGTGAAGGCGTTGTTGCTGAAGTAGCCCGACACGAAGACTTTGCCCGAGCGGGTCACCGCGATGCCGCCGACACTTTCCAAGGGGTTTCCCGCACCGTCGCCGGTGGCGTCGATGATCGTCGTGATCTCTCCGGTGGGAGAGATCTTGAAGGCGTTGTCACTCCAAAAGCCCGCCACGTAGACGTTGTCCGAGCCGTCCACCGCCAGACTCCAGGGACCATCCAGGAGGTTGCCCTCGCCGTCGCCCGTGGCGTCGAGGATCTGGGTGATCACACCCGCCGGAGTGATGCGGAACACGTTGTCGCTCAAGAAGCCCGTCACCACGACGTTGCCCGAGCTATCCAGCACGATCGCTTTGCATCCGTTCAGGATGTGGGTGCCGTCGCCCGTGGCATCGATGAGCTGAGTGATCGTCCCGTCGTCGGCGATCCGGAAGGCGTTGTCGCTACGGTAGCCGGTGATGTACAGGTTGCCGGAGTCGTCCGTTTTTAGACCGTAGGGCCGATCGAGCATATTGCCCGCGCCGTCACCGGTCGCATCGATGATCTCAAGGACCTCGCCACTCGGCGTGATCTTGAAGGCGTTGGCGGTGTGGAAGCCAGCCACGTAGGCGTTACCGGAGCTGTCGGCTGCGACGCCATACGGCCCTTCGAGCACGGCGCCATTGCCATCGCCCGCTGCGTCGATGATCTCGGCGATCGGGCCGCCCATGGCTCCCAGCGCGGCTGGGTATAGCGTTAGGCTCAACGCCAGTGAAATCCAGGGTGTCGCAAGCACACTCCTAGACACACGCATCAGCTAGACCCCTCGTTCATGACCGGAGATCTCCTCATCGCGTCCGCCTCCGTCCGGTCGCGCCTGCCTGCATCACCTGCCCCGGGTCAATACCTGGCCTACGATGTCTGCGTCCGAAGCGAGGACAAACTTTGTTGAGTATTTCTACTTGAGTATAGCAGTGGGTCTGCCCTCGAGCCCTGGCTGCTCGAAACAGCGCTCCGTTGTCCAGGTTTCGACCCAGCGGCTCCGACCCCAGGTGCCGGAGCCGCATCTCACATGGGCTATCTCGCCGCTATTGCGGGCAAGCACCCTGCTGTGAGTTGATCATTACGACCTGCGTCGTCTCTGCGTTGATCGTCTGGCTGCCTCCACGGGGAAGGGACCACTCTTGAAACACGCCGTTGACTTGAACGCACAGGTACAGCGTCTCATCGGTATTGTTGGTGAGCGAAACGGGAGTGTTGTCTGCCATGGCTTCATCTCCTGAGATCAGCGAGGCCCTTCGAGGTAGGGATCGCCGAGTGTCATCACCTCGGGTGGCCAGCAGCGCTCCTGCTAGTCCCTCCGGGGTTCTGACTAAGTGGTGGGATGACTGCCGTGGAAATCGCACCCTTGAAAGAAAGAGCGGCTCTAGCGGGGCGAATAGTAGGGATCAGCCCCCACTTCATGTTTTGCCCTCTGTGTTTGGGCATGTTGACTCCGGTGCCTCACTCCATCGGATACCGCAGCCCCAACTGGCGGCGCACTTCGTCCATGACGGCCATGATCTCGACAGACATCCGGTGGCTCATGTCGGGGCTCTCGAGCTGCCCGGCCCGCAGGCAGCGTCCCGCTTCTTGGGCCTGATACTCGAAGCCGTTGGCTCGGAATGGGCGGACCCGAGTCTCCCGGCGGTCCCCGGCTTCGAGATGCGCCGTGGTGGCGCGCGAGAATTTCTCGATGCGGAGACGGCCTCCAGTGCCGAAGAGCTCGGCGTCGTGGCGGGTAACGGTGCGCACGGAGCAGTCCAGAATGGCCAGCTCGCCGCGATCGAAGCGCAGCAGGATGCCGGTTTGCTCGTCGACGCCGGTCTCGCCGAGGTGACCGAGAGCGCGGATCTCGGTAGGGGGACGACCGAAGATCCACAGGGCCAACGCGACGGGATAAACGCCGACATCGAGCAGGGCACCGCCGGCCAGCTCGGGTGCGAGCACACGACCCTCGGGATTCCAGGGCGTGCGGAAGCCGAAGGACGCCTGGAGCAGGCGCGGGTCGCCGAGGGCTCCCTCCGCCAGCCAGGAGCGCACGTCCGCGTAGACCGGCAGGAAGCGCGTCCACATCGCTTCCATCAAGAAGCGGTCGGCATCTCGCGCAGCGGCAACCATCGCTTCGGCCTGATCGCGATTGACGGCTAGAGGTTTTTCACACAGCACGGCTTTCCCCGCCTGGCTGCAGGCGATCGCCGCCTCGCGGTGGTTGGAATGGGGCGTCGCGATGTAGACGACGTCGACCTCGTCATCTTCCAGGAGTGACTCCTGAGAGCCATAGGCGCGAATATCGCCATAGCGCTGGGCAAAATCCGACGCGCGGCTCAGGTCGCGCCCGCCGACGGCAACCAGCGCGTGGTCTTCGAGCACTGTCAATGCGTCGGCGAACTTGTGGGCGATCTTGCCCGGACCAAGGATGCCCCAGCGAATTCTCATGAGTCGTATCTCCTCGGCCAAAAGTTACTGTCACCGGGCGCCGGTGGCCGGAGAGTCTTCATGCGCCGCTCGAGCACGCGGCGAGCACCCCTTCGATCTTGGCGTAGCGCGGGAATTGGTCGGCATGGGGGCGGCAGTGCTCCAGGCTTTGGCGGAGCAGGGGTTCCACTTCACGACACCGGCCCTCGGCGAGCATGAGCTGTGCGACGTCGAGGGTGGGGCGGAGGACGAACGGCGGAGGGGCGCCCGAGACGATGGCGACCCTCACCGCTTCGCGATAGTTCGCGAGCGCGGCGTTGATGTCCTGCTGCTCGGCCGCTAGCTTGGCCAGGCCGACGAGTGGCCGAATGCGGGCGTAGTGGTTTTCGCCGAATAGCTTCAGGACCTGATCGGTGGCCTCCTCGAGCGTGCTGCGCGCCAGCTCGAGGTTGCCGCGGTCGCGGTGGATCAGACCGAGATTCAGCAGGACGGTGGCGACCTGCGGATGAATCGCTCCCAGGTTTTGGCGATAGAGCGCAAGAGCGCGTTCGTAGAGCCGCTGCGCCGCTGCGTTGTCGCCGAGCTGGCGCAGTACGAGTCCCCGATTGACGGTCGCCGCCGCCGTCGCCGGGTTGGCGCCCGAGAGTTTCGAGTCGGCCAGGCGGAGGGCCTCGGCGGATTCGTCTGCAACTTCCTCGTAGCGTCCCTGGAAACAGTACAGGCTGACGAGGTTGTTGAGGCTTTCCACCAGGTCTGATGGCTCGGGGTCGGACTGGCTGCGGAGCCACGCTAGGCCGGCGCGTATTTTGTTCTCGGATTCGTCGAACCGCCCCAGCTCACGCAGCGCAGCGCCCGCCTGCACCTGGCTCAGCGCGTAGGCCTGGCTGTCCTCACCGAACAGCTGTTGATTGAGCTCGAGGGCGCGATCGGACCAGCTTAGGGCCTGTTCCGCTTGCCCCAGCTCGCGGTAGATGTTGCCGAGCACCGTGGCGATCTCGACCTTTACCGTGGGCTGATCCTCCAGGCCTTCGGCGATCATGTCGGCGTTTTGATCGACCGCCTCGCGCAGGGTCAAGTTGCGGCCCTGGTCCACCAGAGGGCCGGCGCGCTCGAAGAAGAGCCTGAAGAAGCCGACCACTTCCTGCAGCTTGGATCGCTCCTCGGACAGACGCCCGGCCAGCACGGTCATGCTCACCGCGAAGCTCGTCAGGACCAGCAGAGCTAGGGTGGCCGCAGCTACCGGCACGCGATGGCGCCGCAAGAACTTCCTGGCTCGGTATCGCAGGCTGCCTTGACGGGCTAGCACGGGGAAGCCGTCGAGGTAGCGACCGAGGTCTTCCGAGAGCTGTTCCACCGAACCGAAGCGCGCTTCCGGCTGGGGTTGCAGTGCCTTCAGGACGATGTTGTCGAGGTCACCGCGAAGCTCTCGCGCAACGCTGGGCTCGCGTTGACGCACGGCGACGCTTGGCGGCGCCACATCCCGGTCCGCGTCACCCTGTGCCAAGGCATCGGAGACTTCCGGACGCTGGCCGGTCAGGAGGCGATACAGCAGGACCCCGAGCGAGTAGACGTCACTGACCGTCGACAGCGCTTCGCCGCGAATCTGCTCGGGGCTGGCGTACTCCGGCGTCAACGGCCGGCGGCCCTGCGTGGTCTGGGTAGTCGGGTCGTCGGCCGCCTGCTCGCGCAGCAGTTTGGCGATGCCGAAATCGAGCAGCTTCGGTTTGCCTTCGGCGGTGATGAGAATGTTGCTCGGCTTGAGATCGCAGTGCACGACGAGGTTTTGATGGGAGCAGTGGACCGCGGCGCAGACCTCGCGAAAGAGCTCGATCCGCTGGCGGGTCGTCAGTCCCTCACGCTCGCAGTAGCGATCGATCGGCTCTCCGTCCACCAACTCCATCACCAGGTAAGGGACGCCGTCGTCCGTGGTGCCGCCATCGAAGATCTGGGCAATCGAGGGATGGTTCAGGCCGGCGAGGATCTGACGCTCGCTGCGCAGGCGCCGTTGCGTCTCCAGGTCCATAGAGCCCTGGAGGATGAGCTTGATGGCGACCTCGCGATGGAATGCTTCGTCGTCGCGCGCGGCCCGGTAGACCACCCCCATCCCGCCCTGACCAATCTTCTCGTGCAGCCGATAGGGCCCGATGCGTTCGGGAGGAGCAAACGTCACGAGGGGAGCCGGCTGGACCAGGGGGGCCTCGAGAAAGCCGCTGGCATCTGCGTCGGCCCGCAGCAGTCGCTCGACGGCACCTCTCATGGCCTCGTCGTCGCCGCACTCCTCATCGAGGAGCTGCTCCCGGGCCGCGTCGGAGAGCTCGACGGCTTCCTCGAAAAGGGCGCGCGCGCGTCTCCGCTGTTCAGCGTGCAGCTGTCGATCAGACCGCATCGGCCCCACCGTCCGCCAGGTAGGCAAAAAGCCAGGCGCGCGCCGTGCGCCACCGGCGGGCCACCGTCATCGTCGAGACGCCGAGGGTCTCGGCGATCTCATCGCGGGTCAGCCCCCCGAAGTAGCGCATCACTACCAGGTTTGCCAGCTCAGCGTCCTCGGACTCGAGATCCTGCAGGGCGTCGTCGAGGCGGACGAGATCGGGAGCCTCGGACGGGTCGAGACCATCGAGCTCGTTGAGGCATACGGTCTCGAAGCTCCCGCCGCGCTTCGACGACTCGTTGCGGCGGGCGTGATCGACCAGAATGCGGCGCATCATCTTCGCGGACAGGGCGAAGAAGTGAGCTCGGTCTTGCCAGCGCACGCGATCCTGTTCCACCAGGCGCATGAAGGCCTCGTGGACCAGCGCACCTGTTTCCAGCGTGTGGCTGTCGCGCTCGCGCTGGAGATAGGTCGCGGCGAGGCGCGAGAGTCGTCCATAAACCAGCTCCCAGAGCTTCCCCAGCGCAGCCTCGTCGCCTGCCTTCCATCGGTGCAGCAGCTGGGTGAGCTCCTGCGGGCCGGGCGCGATCATCGAGCGCGCCCCGAGTGATCCACCCGATTGAGGCCCCTCACCACGGGCGAAGCATTGGTTCGCATGGGCCCATTTTAGACCGACCGCGGGATTTGGACCGAGGCAGGGCCGAGCCCGGGAGGGGGAGACGTGCAGATTTCTGCACGCGTGCTGTTACGAAATGCCGAAGCTTTGCGCGTAACGGTTTAGAACCCGAGAATGCGCGATCAGCAGGGGCTGCCGACGCGGCATGCCCAGCGACGAAATCCAACCCAAGGAGGTCTCTATGAACCAGCTCCAGCTCAACTCAGCACCGAAACCTCGTCTGGCGGGAATCATTGCCGCCGTGGTGTTGATTCTGGTCGTCGGTGTTTTCGTCCCACTCGGGTCCGAAGCCTTGGAGGGCGGCCCGACGCCGATCGGCAATGAAGGCCCCTGGCTCAACGCGGTTCCCGACTACAACTGCGGGGACGGTGCCGTGTGCGCGGAATGGCCCAACTACGACACCAACACCTCCACGGTCTGCTGTGTCGACCCCTCGCTCATCGGAAGTTATCAAGGGATCGGTAACAACTGCTACGTCAACTTTGGTGAGCGGGTTCTCTGACGCCAACGTCTCACGCCAACCACCGGGCCACAGCCTGTGGCCCACGCTTCGTCGAGCTGAATCGGGCTGTTTCTAGAGTCCGGCGAAGCGTCTTCCAAACCGACCGCCAGCCCGAAGGAGAAGCCATGAAACGTGCCTGGAAACTCAGTCTGTCCATCGCCGCTGTCGCCGCGCTCGTGTTGACCCTCGGCGCCTTTACCAGCGAGCCCGCTGACGCCATCCTGACGTGCCCGACCGTCCACTGCTCCGACGTCCTCGATGGCTGGACCTACCTTGGCCCGTGCTCCACCGGCAACTGCCTGGGTTGGGCCTACCGCAAGGGTGCCGAGACCTGCCACGTCCCGGCGCTCGGCGGTATCTGATCGGCCTGGCCTGACACTGGCACGCGCCGAATAGTCGGCTGAGCCTCTCCGCGGCCATGGGTCGCGGAGGGGCTTCGTCCATTTTGCGGGACCTGGCCAGCGATCCTCAGCGTTATAATCTGAGTGGTCTCTTTGGGCTGCCGCGCTCGGCTAAAGCCTTGGTCTCTGCAGTCCTGGGAAGAAGCCTCCAGGCCTCCGCGAAGATAGATGCAGCGGTCATTTCGGACGCTAGACTCGTCGAAACATCCGATGCAGCGGCAATTTCGGACGCCAAAATCGCTGAAACATCTGATGCAGCGGCTATTTCGGACGCCAAAGTCGTCGAAACATCTGATGCAGCGGCTATTTCGGACGCCAAAGTCGTCGAAACACCTGATGCAGCGGTCAGTTCGGACGCCAAACTCGCCGCTGCATCTTCGATAGACGCGCTCTTCGGCCTCGCTGTCCCTCGCCTCGAGCTCAACAACGCGTCTAGAGTTTGCCGCGGGGGTGGTTTGACGCTCGACTACGCCATCCCGCGCTCCCTCAGCCCTGCTTCTCGGCTAGATGACAGGTTCTGCCGGTGTCGAGGGGCGACTTTCGGCTCGCGGCCACGGTCGTTTGCGTCCAGACACCCGCTTTGAGGCTCGATCGGGGTCCAGAGGGCGCTCGTGCACTCGGCTGAAGCTCCGAGTTGAATCGGCCGGGTTTCCCGACGTAGAGTCGCGTCATGTCGAGGCATCCTGAATTCCACCATATCGACGACGCCAGCGACGCCATCGTGCGTCAGCTGGCCGATGGGCTGACTGCCAATATCTTCCCGGGCGACCAGGCGATGATCTCGATCGTTACCGCCGAGCCTGGCTCACAAGGCGCCTTGCATCACCACCCGGAGGAGCAGTGGGGCGTGTGCCTGGAAGGCTCCGGGATCCGAGTCCAGGGTGAGGACGAGATCCCGTTCTCCAAGGGAGACTTCTGGCGCACGCCGGGCAACGTGCCTCATACCCTGCGCGCTGGTTCCGAGGGCTGCAAGGTCCTCGATATCTTCGCCCCTCCGCGTGACGAGTACCGCAAGCCGGGCTCGGGCTTTGGCAGCGGGTGAGCCGTGCCGGTTCACCTGAAGGACGCGCCGTTCGAGCGCCTGAGCGACACCGAGCTCGCCGCCTGGCAGGGAGCCGAGGCAGCCGCGGTCTCGGATTGCCTGGAGCGATCCATGGCCATGGACGGCGGCATCGGGCCGCTGGATCCCACCATGCGTGTGGTGGGGCAGGCCCGCACCGTACGCTGCATGGCGGGCGACAACAGCGCGCTGCACGCCGCGATCAATCGAGTCGAGCCAGGCGAGGTGCTGGTCGCCGATGCGTCCGGCTTCCTGGGCAACGCCGTCTGGGGCGGCTTGATGACCGACGCGGCGCGCCGCAAAGGTATCGCTGGCCTGGTGGTCGACGGCGCCGTTCGCGACAGCGCTGAGATCGTCGCGGCCGGCTTCCCCTGCTTCGTCCGCGGCGTAGTTCCCGCCGGGCCGCACAAGAACTTCGGCGGCGCCATCGACGTCCCCATCGCCTGCGGCGGCGTCGCCGTGCACCCGGGCGATCTGATCGTCGGCGATGCTGACGGCGTGACCGTCGTGCCTCTAGAGCGGGTCGAGGCCACGCTAGCCGCCTATCATGCTTTGAAGGAGAAAGAGGCCCGTGCGCGGGCAGCTTTGGACGCCGGCGGTACGTTGGCGGACATCTACGGCGTGCCTGAAGTCACGGAGATGTAATCAGCCGAGGTGCCTAGCACCTGTTTGAAGGCCCAAGACGCCCCAGGCCATCAGGAGTGGCTCCAGCACCTCGAGAGTAATGTTCTAATTGCCTTAGAGCGTTACTAGGTGGTGTAGAGTCGCAGTCCGAACGCGATGAGACGTCAATGGCAAGATAAAAGTAACACGCTAAATGCTCTAGATCGTTACCGACAAAGTGAAAGTAACGGTCTAAACCATCTGAGACGTTACTAGAAATTTGCGCTTTAGCCTCTGACTCGAGGATTTAGCGACGAAGTTTCTCCAAGTAACGTTCTAAGCCGTCCAAAACGTTACTGGCTAAATGTCATTAGCGTTTCGAACTTGACGATTCATCCTTGGCATTTTGCCAGTAACGATTCAAGCGGTTTAGTCCGTTACTCAGCAAGCTTTAGTAACGGGCTAAGCTGCTTGAGTCGTTATGAATCGGCCCCGATGACCTCTCCCGTCCGTCCCGATCAGCCCGCAGGCTTCAAGGCTTCCTGGAAGGCCGGCTCGTCGCGTAGGGGTTCGAGGTAGGGGTCGATGTGGAACC
>JBCCEE010000311.1:0-10245 GCA_039030415.1 Acidobacteriota bacterium | reverse complement strand
GTGGCAACGGCAATCGCCTCGTCGGTCCAGGGATAGCCGATGTGGCCGCCGACGATCACCAGCTCCGGGAAATCCAACGCCACGCGGTCCAGGTAGATCGGGCGCCCCACCTCCGACGACATCAGCGGGCCGGTGTGGCCGATCTGAGTGCAGAACGGTACACTGAGCTCGCAGCACGCGGTGTAGACCGGATAGAACAGCCGGTCCGTAGGCGGCAGCTCCCACAGCCAGGGGAGCACGCGAATGCCCTTGAATCCCAGCTCGTTGACGCAGCGCTTGACTTCAGCCACCGCCTGCATCGGCTTACTGATGTCCACCGAGCCAATGCCCACCAATCGGTCCGGAAACTCACTGACGAAGCTGGCGACTTCGTCGTTGGAGATCATGACGTTGCGAGGTGCGACCCAGGCAGAGATCAGCGACTTGCTGACGTTCGCGGTATCCATCATGTGGACCAGCGAAGCAACGGGAGGTTGCTCGGTGGGGATCTCACCGCGGCTCCAACGTCGCAGAGACTCGAAGATCGGGTCTTGGAGATGTCTGAGGGTCGGTTGCTGTGCCCAGGCGTCGATGATCATGGTTTCTTCTCCATATTGCTTTGGACATGGGCGCTAAGGCCAGGTCACCTCAGGTTGAGTCTAGGGCAAGAAGCGCTCTCATTTCGTACCTCCAGCCTCCAACCGTGCCAAGCGACGCGTCAAGCTGCGATTTGACGCCTCTAGCCTAGAAACGTCCTCTTCGAGCTCGGTGGAGCGCTCGCGTAGCTCGATGTTCTCGGTACGAAGCGCGTCCAGCGATGTACGCTGGTCGGCTAGCTGGATGAAGAGCCACGCGATGAGTGCCAAGGCGAGGGCGACGCTGCCAAACGCGACGAGCCGCCAAGGTTTGCTAGAGGCCGCTCGGTCTGTCGGTTGGGTCGAAGGTAGCATCGGCGGTCGTTTGCCGGTGCGTGTGGTGAGGGCGAGAGTGGTTTCAGCTTGGGCCTGTAGACGCGGCGACGCGCTCACTAGCGACGCTAGGTGCCGGGTGGTCTGCTCGTCGAGGGCGCCTTCGACGTAGGAGTCGACGAGCTCGCTCTCCAAGTCTGAGAGGCGCTGGAAGAGCTCATCGTCTTCGAGCACGTCTTGCTCGAGCTGCTGGCGCTCTGCTTCGTCGGCGGTGCCGGCGAGGTGGCGGAGAAAGCGCTCTTCCGTGGCGTCGGGTGCGGGTTGACGGGGCTCGCTCATGCTCCACCTTCAGCTTCTATTTCCCCCGCGATCCAACGCTCGAGCTTGGCGCGGATGCGGTAGGCGCGTATGCGTAGGTTGCCAGCGGCGACGCCGAGCTCGCTCGCCAGCTCGCGTCGGCCGCGGATGCGATCGGGACCGTAGTAGCGCAGGATCAGGTCGCGCTCTACCGGCCCGAGCTCACCGAGGCCACGCTCCAGGCAAGCTAGGCGCAAGTCGGTGGTCTCGTGGCGACCCGGAACCCACGGTGCGCGTCCAGCATCGTCCAGGTGGGGACGGCTGCGACGGACCTCACGCAGGTGCTCGAGGTAGACCCGGCAGGCGACGCCAGACGAATATCGCGGCACTTCGTCGGGACCGAGGTCGACGCCGCCCTCCAGCCGGCGAATGACGCGATTGATGGTTTCGTCGGCCAGGTCTTCGGCGAATACGCAGCCTCGCCACTCGAATAGACGAATGAGCTTCTTGCGCAGTAGCTCGTACTTGCGCCCAGCGGTGGCGACATCGTCATCGAGGCGCATCAGGAAGCGACCCAACGCTTCGGGGCTCAGAGTCCAGTCGCGCCTTGCGGCGCTCATGGCGCATCGCCTGTGCTAGCCAAAACGATCGCTTCGCCCTCTACCGAGCGCCATGCCCAGCCCAGATCCTCGGCTTCTCGTCTGAGTGAAGCGACGAGGGCCGCCCGCTCTTCTGGCGCAGTGTCTACGATCTCGAGCCGCAGCCGTTCGGCTTCGAGCCGCGGCTCGAACAGCCCGAGCTCCTTGGCCTCAGTGATGATCGCGTCGAGCTGTTGCGAGATTTCGGCCTTGGCAGCCCGGTCGGCTTCGAGTGTGCAGCGTGCCAGCGCGACGCGACCGCGCAGCGCGACTCTACCGTGCTCGAGGTCGTTTAGGCGCTGGGCCAAGCGATCACACGTCTCTTCAGATGGCTTTGCGGTCGCCATGACAACTAGAGCGGCCGCGACAAGATCGCTTCTCCGATCCGCTTCGAAACTCGCCAGCGCTGCTTCGGCCAGCTCTGTGGCGCGATGGGCTTCGCCCTGCGCCATGACTACGCGAGACAGCAGCAGGCGGCTCTCGGTCGCGTCCCGGCCCTGCTCGAGGCGCTCGAATTCGTCGATGAGCTCCAAGGCTTGGGATTCGGCCGTGACCAGCTCTCCCCTGGCGAGCGCGATACGAATGAGCTCGAAAGCCACGTATTGGGCGAGCCCGCCAGCCGGATGCGTGACAGCGGCCTGGCGAGCGTCTTCCAAACGATTCCTCGCTAGCCCCAGCTCACCGTAGTCGAGCCATACGCGTCCCTGATAGTAGGGTGACCAGGCGAGACCGATCTGGTCGCCTAGCTCCTCGAACTGTCCCGCGGCCTCCAGCAGGCGGGTCAGGGCCTCTTCGAGTCGGCCCATCTTGAGCAGTGAAATGCCGAGGTTCTCGAGCGTAATCGCGGCGCCCTGAGCTACGCTGCGACTGCGGTAGTTGGCCAGCACGTCTTCCTTCAGGGCCAGGCCTTCGCTCAGACGACCGCGCTGGTCGAGCAAAATGGCGAGAGAGGTCTTGCCGCGGGCGAGTCCTGGCGCATCGCCGATCGCGGTGGCGATCTCGAGCGCCGGACGGTAGTAGGACTCGGCTTCAGAGAGATCTCCGCGGCGGCTCGCATGCGAGCCGAGGGTGAGCAGCACGCTGACGAGTCCACGTTGATTGCCTATCTCGGTGTAGAGGTCCCGCGCCTCTATCAGGCGCTCGAGAGTGCCAGCTGTATCCTCATCGGTCGCTACGCTGGTCAAGACTTCGCGGCTGAGGCCAGTGGCGATGAGCGAGCGTGCTCCGAGCTGTCGCCCCACCTCGACGGCACGCGCTGCGGCAGCCCTACTGCGCGGATAGTCACCGCCGTGGTAGGCGACCATAGACTCGGCGAGATCGATGCGGGGATCGGCTCCCCAAGGATCGGGTAGCTCACGCAGAGACGCCAGCGTCGCCGACGCTTCCTCCAGCCGGGAACCCCGATCCTGGGCATCGGCGAGGGCCAGGCCGTACTCCAGGTCGTTGGGGAAGAACTCCCTTAGCGCTCGATAGAGCTCTTCTGCGCGCTGCCAGTCGTGGGTGAGGACGCGGTAGCGAGCTTCGATCGCCAGCTGCTTCTCGCGTGACAGTTCGCCGCTGGCATCGAGAGCCTGCTCTCCGATCTCTTGGGATTGCGAGCTGTGCCCGAGCTCGAACCAGGCTTCTGCCAGACGCATGAGGATCATCGGGTGATGGGGCTCGTGCTCGAGAGCTGCCTCGAGGGCTTCGCGTGCGCTGCGCGCATCGAACCGCTGTAGCGCTGCCAAACCTTCAGCGTAGCGTTGCGCAGCTTCCGGATGCTCGGGCAGCTCGGCACGGCCGCGACGCTGCTGCTGATCGCTGAGGCCAGGCAGTTGGAGCTCGCTCCGCAGATCCTGCACGGCACGGGTAGAGAGAGCGCTGAGCTCGTCGAGCCTGCCACTGAGCTCGAGGGTAGCCGGGGAATGGCGGACTCCCAGACGCTGCAGCTTCAAGGTGAGATCAAGGCTGTCTCCCCGCGAGCGTTCCGATTGACTTTGGCGGTAAGTGCCCATCAGAGCAAAGTCGGCGCCGGTGCGACGGCGCAGCCGTTTGCTGTCATCAGGGTCGAGGTCGGTCGAGCCGGTGATAGCGAGGTCGGCGCGGAGCGCGGACTCGGCACCATCGATGGCGCGCAGGCGTTCGCCGGCTGCAAGCCCGGAGGCGATGCTCTGAGCCATTAGGGTGCCGACCCAATCGAGCTCGGGACGCGCCGTGGCATTGTCGAAACCCAGCACGACGACTGTGGAGCGCGCGGCGCCAAATGGCTCGGGAGCACGCGCTAGCCACAGGCCTCCAGCGATTCCCAGCGCCAGCGTGGCAGCCAGCGGGATGAGCCAGCGCCATGCGATCTTCAGCACGGTGGGCCTGGGTTGCTGGGGATTCTCGAGCTCGGTGAGAGCCTCACCAAGCTCGACGGCCGAGGCGAAGCGGCGCGCTGGATCGCGCTCGAGACAGCGCATAATCAGCCGCTCGCAGCGCGGATCGAGGTGCGAACGGAAGCGCGAGGGTGGCGTAGGCTCCTGCTCGATGCGGAGTAGCGCCGTCGACACCGGACTTTCGCCGGTGAAAGGCCAGCGGCCGGTGAGCATGTGGAAGAACAGGATGCCGCAGGCATAGACGTCGGTAGCGGGGCTGACCGGGTCGCCTCGCACCTGCTCGGGAGCCATGAAAAGCGGCGTGCCTTCGAACCGTGGTGGCGACGGCATCTCAGCGCCGGGTTCGGCCGCCGACGTGCCGAGTGCCAGGCCGAAGTCGGTGACCACCGCTCGCGTCGCGCTGTCCGCCCGCGGTACCAGCATGACGTTGCTGCCCTTGATGTCGCGATGGATGATGCCCTGGCGATGGGCGGCGGCCAGGCCGTCGGTGATCTGGGTCGCGAGTGGCACGATCTCGTGTAGATCGAGTGGGCCGTTGCGCTCGAGGAGGTCCGAGAGGGTCTCGCCGGCGAGTAGCTCCATGGTCACGAACAAGCGATCCTCGCCGCCATCCTCCGCCGGATGACGACCGAAGTCGAATAGCCGGCACACGCTGTCGTGGGTCACCGTGCGCGCTAGCGAGATCTCCTGTTTGAACTGCTCGAGGGCTTCCTGTGATGCCGCGACGCGTCGGTGCAGGGTCTTCAAGGCGACACGGCCACCGAGCTCGAGATCCTCGACCTCGTAGACCTGGCCGGCGCCGCCGTGTTCGAGGAATTGCACCACGCGGTAGCGACTGGCGATGAACTCGCCGTCATCAAAGACACGAGCCCTGGGCGAGCTCTCAGGAGATGCTGAGCGCCGTCGACGTCGTTTTCCGAGTAGACGCGCCGCCGCTTCCCGCGCCCGCAAAAAAGTGGTCTGCAGCTCCTCCTTCACCGAGAGACAGTTTAATGGAATCATGGCTTGCGGAATCACGTCATCTAAAACCCACCACCGTGGGGGTGTAACGGAATTGCGTCTTTCGTCATACGAGGGTGAAAGCCATCACGACGATCCGCGGGATGACCTCACAAGACATCCCGCGACGGGAAGTTTCCGAATGTCTGAAGACGCGAAGAAGGATTTTCTATGTTGCTTAGTAAACTGATGCGATCGATTCTGCCCCTCGCCCTGATGTTGGGCCTCGTTTTCCCAGCTCTAGCCGCTGCCGAAGGAGCTGAAACGCCGGCACCGCTGCTCCTGGTGTTCGACGCCTCAGGCTCGATGTGGGGGCAGATCGAAGGCGAGAACAAAATCGTCATCGCCCGGCAGGTGCTGGGTGACCTTGTCGATGGCCTGCCCAAAAGCTCTGAAGTCGGCGTGGTTGCCTATGGCCATCGCAGCAAGGGAGACTGCGAGGACATCGAAACGGTAGTGCCACTCAGCCCGCTGGACAAGGCTTCGCTGAAGCAGACCGTCAACGCGCTCAACCCCAAGGGTAAGACGCCGATCACGAAGTCCATTCAGCAGGCTCTCGACATTGTGCGCCAGCAAGACGAGGGAGCGACCATCATCTTGGTCAGTGATGGCCTCGAGACCTGTGGCGGCGACCCCTGCGCTGCGGTTCGCGCTGCCAAGGAGCAGGGGGCGAACTTCCTGCTGCACGTCGTCGGCTTCGACGTCGAAGGCGAAGATCTATCGCAGCTCGAGTGTGCGGCGCAGGCCGGCGGCGGACTCTTTCGCAGCGCCGACAACGCTGCCGAGCTCGGTGAAGCGTTAGAGGCTGCCGTTGCCCTGCCGGTCGACCTGCCGATCGGTCGCCTGGCGATCAAAGGTATTGCCGACGATGAGCTGCAGGACGTCAGCATACGGGTGAACCGCAAGGAAGATGGCGAAGAAATGGCGGTGGCGCGCACCTACCGCAGCTCCAACACCAATCCGAGCTCCATACCCCTGCCGGACGGCACCTTCGACGTAAGGGTACTGGCGATCGGAATCAAAGGTGATGTCGAGCGGCACTTCGAGGTCGAGATCAAGAAAGGTTCGACGGTGGAAAAGACGGTCGACTTTTCGACTGGCGAGCTCTTGGTTGCCATCACCAAGAACGGTAGTTTGCTCGCGGACGGGACCGTTCGTGTGCGCGTTGCGGGCACCAAGCGCCAGGTCGCTATCAGTCGCACCTACACTTCGGCTAATACCAACCCTAGGGCTATCCGCCTCACCTCCGGTATCTATGACGTCGAGGTGAAGTCGGTCGAAATCGAGGGCAAGCCGACCCATCTATTTCAGGGCATCGAAGTACCGCCACAAGGCAGTATCGAGCTCAGCCACGAATTCGCGAGCGGAATGTTGAGCTTGGGTGCGGTGCAGAATGGCGACCTGGTGGACGTCACCGTTGGCGTAGTCGATGCCGATACCGGCAAGGCAGTCTGCCAGGGGCGCACGTACGCTGACCCCAAGACCAATCCTAAGACCTTCGAGGTCCCGCCAGGCCGTTACCGTGTCAATTACAAGGCGGTACGGCGTGAAGGCAAGCCAACGCGCCAGCTGGAAGTCACCGTCGAAGCGGGGCAGACCGTCGAGCAGAACGCCGACTTCGGTTCTTGAATTGCCGGATTGGGCCGGGGACGAGGTGTCCGGCTGTTCCTCATCGATTTCGATACGCGGGCACATCGGCGCCCGCTCGGCTCGGGATTCTGCTGTTCAGCTTCCTGAGCAGCTCGAAACTCAAGCGATTTTTTCTGCCGGTTCAGCGGCTGCTTCCTCGGCCAGCTTGCGAATCTTGAAGTCCTTGCCCCACTCCTGCATGCGGGCGAGGATTTCTTCGAGGGATCGCCCGAACTCCGTCACTTCGTATTCGACGCGTGGCGGAACTTCGGCATAGACGTGGCGTGAGATAACGCCATCGGCCTCGAGCTCACGTAGCTGGAGCGTGATCATGCGTTCGGTAGCGTTGGGCGTAAGACGGCGCAGCTCTCCGAAGCGCTTGCGCCCTTCGAGTAGATGGCAGACCAGGATCGGCTTCCAGCGACCGCCGATGACGCTGAGGGTGGCTTCCACGTCACAGCCCGTCTTCCAGTTGTATTTGCGTGTCATGCTGGCTCCCAGGGTCGAGTGTCTTCTGTCGATCGATCCTCATACTTACAAAAATGTGGGTACTTGTCCATAGTGCTGCGTAGGTGTACCTTGTCTCCAGCGGCAGTTCATGCCGCATAAGTCACACAACGTACACCGGCCTCTGGAGCGAAGATCATGACCTACTATTCGGTGCTTGCCGTCACCCCCACCAGCGAAGACTGGATCCCGGATTACATCGGATCCGCCAATGCCCTTGTCGCCAAGCATGGCGGCAGGTACCTCACCCGGACCTCCAGCCATGAGCGTCTCGAAGGCGAGGGTGAAGACGCCGCGCTGCGCATCATCATCGAGTGGCCGACGCAGGAAGCCGCCAAGGCGTTCATGAGCGATCCCGCTTACGTGCCCCATCTCGAGGCTCGGACCGCAGGCTCGAACAGCCACCACTTCCTGATCGAAGGCAAGGACGAGCTCGCCGGCTGAGCCGTCTCTAGGCTATTCCTCGAGCGAACGTTGGCGAGGTCTGCCATGAAACCCGCATCCAATACCCGAGAGACCCAAGCAGGAGCGCAGCCCGCAGTAGGAGCGAAGCCCGCAGTAGGAGCGAAGCCCGCAGTAGAATTCTCGCGCATCAACCCGGCCTACAACACCGTTTTTCGGCCGAACCGATTGAGCCTAGGTGTCGTGGTGCCAATCGAGACCTATGCCGAGAGTCCGGTGCCGGAGATGACGCGGCATGTCGAGCGCGTGCAGCGAGTCGAAGCCCTGGGATTCTCGGCGATCTGGCTGCGCGACGTGCCGTTCAACGTGCCGTCCTTTGGTGACGCAGGCCAGATCTACGATCCCTTCGTCTATCTGGGGCTGTTGGCTGGCAAGACTCAGCGAATCGCCCTCGGTGTCGCTAGCGTCATCCTGCCGCTGCGGCATCCCGCTCACGTCGCCAAGGCTGCGGCCAGCGCCGATGCACTGTCGGGCGGTCGGCTGCTTCTCGGAGTCGCTTCAGGTGACCGCTCCCAAGAGTACCCGGCGCTCGGCCTACCCTTCAGCGAGCGCGGCACTCGGTTTCGCGACAGCATCGACTATATCGAGCGAATGTGGGAGGCCGCGCCTGACTTCGAGAGCTCCTACGGCAGCCCTTACGGGGGTATGGACCTGCTCCCCAAGCCAGCATCCGGCAAACTCCCTCTGCTGATCACCGGCGGCAGCCAGCAAGATCCGGATTGGATCGCCCGCAACGGCGCGGGCTGGATGGTCTATCCCCGCAGCCCCGCGGCTCAGGCACACCTTGTGAGCGACTATAGAACGCGAGTCGAGGCCGCCGGCCTTCCCGCCAAACCGGTGATGCAGCCGCTCTACATAGACTTGGCCGACGCCCCAGAAACGCCGCCTCAGGCCATCCATCTGGGTTTCCGGCTGGGTGTGCGTCCTCTTCGAGCGTATCTGAGATCGCTACAAGACATCGGCATCAACCATGTCGCGCTGAACCTGCGCTTCAACCGGGCCGATATCGAAACCACCCTCGAGCGTCTGGCCGATGAGATCTTGCCGGATTTTTCCGGCTGAACCTGGGACGAGTAGGAAACCAACGCCATGAAGAAGACTATCTTGATCACCGGTTCGACCGACGGCATCGGCCTGGAGACGGCCAAGAGCCTGAGCGCTGCAGGGCATCACGTGCTGCTGCACGGGCGGAACCCGGCGAAGCTCGCCGCGGCGGAAGCGGCTCTCGTTGAGCTGCCGGGGCGTGTCGACAGTTACTTGGCGGATCTGTCGCGTATGGCCGAGGTCGAAGGCCTGGCGACGGCCGTGGCCGACCAGCATACGAGCCTCGATGTGTTGATCAACAATGCTGGCGTCTACAACGCGTCCCAAACCGTGACCGAGGACGGGCTCGATATCCGTTTCGCCGTCAACACCGTCGCGCCTTACCTGCTGACCAAACGGCTTCTACCGCTGCTCGGTACCACTGGACGTGTGGTCAATCTGTCCTCCGCGGCTCAGGCCCCGGTGGATCCCAAAGCGCTGGCCGGCGGTGTCCAATTGTCGGACCACGCAGCCTACGCTCAGAGCAAGCTGGCGATCACCATGTGGTCACGCAGCCTGTCAGGCTTGATCGAGGATCGCGGCCCCATGATCGTTGCGGTGAACCCTGGCTCTCTCCTCGCCACCAAGATGGTGCATCAAGCGTTTGGCGTCGCCGGTGGCGACATTGGCATCGGTGCTGACATCCTGAGTCGAGCGGCGCTATCCGACGAGTTCGCGTCGGCTTCGGGTCAGTACTACGACAACGACTCCAAGCGTTTCGCTTCACCTCATCCCGACGCGCTGGATCCCCAGAAGTCGCAGGAGATCGTGCGGGTGATCGAGCAGGTTTTGGAACGCCTGATGGCCTGAGCCGTGGGTTTGCAGGCGTGCGGTAGGGCCGCTAGGATGTCGGGCATCATGTCGGATCATGACGTCTTGCTCGAACGCCTGCGAGAGATCATCGAGGCTTGGCCGGAAACTTCTGAGAAGCTCTCCCACGGTTCGCCAACCTGGTGGGGTGGACGCAAGACGTTCGCTACCTTCGACGACCACCACCACGGCGCGGACCGTATCGCGGTGTGGGTGAAGTCGACCTTTGATGAGCAGGAGCTGCGGATCGCCGCCGATCCCGCGACCTACTTCAAGCCGCCTTATCTTGGACCGAGTGGATGGGTCGGTATGCGGCTGGACCGCGACCCGGACTGGCAGGTGGTCGAAGACCTGCTCGAAGACGGCTACCGTATGGTCGCACCCAAGCGCGCGATCAAGCAGCTGGACGCCGACTAGTCAGTCTTTGGCCTCAGAGTCCGTTCCCGGAACATTGCCTGCTCCCGGGCAAAGGAAAGCATATTATGTGGGATGTACAACCCTGCATTATTCTTTTTATGTACGTATGTGTCTCAGCTTCCCGTTTTTATGAAAGAACACTCAAAGGCTGGAAATGAT
>JBCCEE010000310.1:0-10266 GCA_039030415.1 Acidobacteriota bacterium | reverse complement strand
GCTGGTGTGTGGTGGCGCAGCTGGAGGTAGTTGGCGGCGGTCGAGAAACCGACGAAGACGGCGGTCAGGCCCATCGCTACGAGCGCCAGCTGGCCGCTGTAGATGAACATCAAGACGACGAAGAAGACCGACGACAGCGAGCCCAAGATGGCGGAGATGCCGGCGCCCGAGAGCAGTGAGCGGATGCGGCGAATGCCGGCGGCGCGGTCGGCCAGATCACCGGCCGAGAAGCGGCGGAAGAAGGTCGCCGGCAGGTCGAGTAGACGGTCCCAGAGGGCTGCCTGAATGGTGTAGTCCATGCGCCCCTGGATGCGCAGCACAGCGATGCTCTGAGTGATCTGAAACGCCGCCGCGGTGAGGGCTCCGAGCACCACCGCGGCGCCGAACTGCACCAGCAGACTGCGCTCGGCCTGGGGAATGGCGACGTCGAAGATCTTGCCGGTGAAGAACGGCGTCAGGGCGCCGATCATGCCCACTGCCAGACCCATCGCGATCAGCAGGTAGAGGTCGCGGCCGAGGCCGAAGATGCCGAAGCGCAGGAGCGTCCAGACGTCGACCGGACCCGGTGGCAGGGGACGGTAAAAGGTGGTGGCGAAGTCACCCAGCTCGGCGGCAACCCTGGCGTTGACCTGCCGGCGGGTGCCCGCTCCCGGGTCGACGCAGACGTAGGCCGACGCTCCCTGAGGCAGCAGCGCCACCGGCGCGCCGTCGGCGGTTTCGGCGAGGATCGGTCCGTTGTCCTCGCGCCACCAGGTGCCGCGCAGAGCGACGCTGCGGGTGCGGCACCCGGACGTCCGGGCGATGGCCACCAGGCGCTCGGCGTTGGTGCTCAGCTCGGCGGCCTCGGGATGCTCGCGCATGGTGATGCCGACCGCTTCGCCGACCAGTCGGCAGGCTGCGAAGTAGGCGCCGGCGTCTTCGTCGCTGACAGGTACCTCGGTATCACCGACATCGTCTTCGAGCACCGACAGCAGGTCGCGGAAGGCGGCCTGGCGCACCGCTGAAACATAGATCGCCTTGGTATTCAGGCGGTTGATCTCGTCGACCGCGGCCAAGCGCTTGTTGATGAACTCGCACAGACACAGCGTTTCGTGGAAGAGGTCCAAACCGGCCCACAGGCTGCCCGGTGCCTCGGCCATAGCGCTGAGAGAGCTGATGGCGGTCAGCTCGGTCGCCACCCCTGGATCGTTGGTGGCCTCGATCCAGCTCGACGAAGTGATCGGAAGCAGCGCCGTTTCGTCTTCTAAGAACAGCGCCTCCATGCCGGCGTAGAGCAAGGCGCCGCGGTGCACGTCGAGCCAGATGACGCCGTGCCGAGCGCTGGCTTTCTGATCGTCGACCAGCTCACCGTCTTCACCGGGGTCGAGCCGAAGGTCGGCTCTCGGCACCGCAGGAATCTCGCTGACCAGGGCTTTTGACATGGTGTAGACCCAAGCGTCGACCACCGCCGCCACCCGCGAGCGGAGCGGCTCGATGGCGGCCAGCTCGCGCACCCGATCGCGGTTCAGGCGGCGCAGCTCGGTGCCCATGCGGCCGACGACGAGAAAGCCCGAGCCCATGCCGTAGGTCGCTAGATCCATACCGAAGAAATAGCCCCCGGTGTCGACGCTGAGAAAGTGCGACCGCGCGCCTTCGGGCTCACCGTCAGCGCCGACCGCGACGGTGAAGATCTCGACCTTGCCGGACTCGATCATCCACACGCTGTCCGGATCGTCGAGCAGGAAGGGCGAATTGCCGCTGGCCTCGATGCGCTCGCCCTCGTTGTTGAAGCAGTAGCGCAGCGGGCAATCCGGCAGCAGCTGTGCCAGGTTCAGAGTCTGGGTTGCGTCCCGTTTCATGTCACTCCTGGATCGGGTCTTCGAGGCGCGCGGTGGGACTGGCTTGCGGGGTCCTTCATTCCTGGATCAGGTGGGCGTAGGGCCCCCGGACCCCCTTCATCGATTCGTGGGTGCCACGCTGGACGATCTTGCCGCGCTCGAGAACGATGATCTCGTCGCAGTCGCGAATGGTGCTCAAGCGGTGGGCGACGATGATGCAGGTGCAGCCGCGGCGCCTGAGGTGGTCGTCGATCATCGCTTCGGTGGTCGGGTCGAGGGCGCTGGTCGCTTCGTCGAGAACCAGAATGGTCGGATCGCCGACCAGCGAGCGTGCGATCTCGAGCCGCTGACGCTGGCCACCGGAGAAGTTGCTGCCGCCTTCCGAGATCTGGTAGCCGTAGGAGCCGTCCCGGGTTTCGATCACGCTGTCGATCGCAGCGTCTTTGCAGGCGGTGATCACATTGAGGTCGGGAATGGTCGAGTCCCACATCGAGATGTTCTCGCGAATCGAGCCGGAGAACAGGAAGATGTCCTGGTCGATCAAGGCCATGGAGTTGCAGATCAGCTCGGGCGAGAGGGCTGAGCGCGGCATGTCGTCGAACAGGATCTCTCCATCCCACGGCTGGTAGAGGCCGGCGATCAACCGCGCGACCGTCGACTTACCGCTGCCGCTTCCGCCGACCAGGGCGACGCGCTGACCCGGCTTGACGGTCAGGTTGAAGTCTTTGATCAGCGGCCCACCGAGGGGGCTGTAGCCAAAGGCGATGTCGCGCAGCTCGACCGCGCCGGAGAGCTTGATCAGCTCCTGGCTGCGCGGGTCGATCTCGCGATTCTCGTCGTAGTGGACGTCGGGCGGATAACGCATGACGTCGTCGAGGCGGGTCATGTCCGCCTCGAGCTCTTGGATGCTGGCGCCGAAAGCTACCAGGGTGTTGAGCGGCCGGTTGAAGCTGGCCAGCAAGGACTGGTAGGCCACCAGCAAGCCGACCGTCAGCTCGCCGTCCATGATCTTGAGGCCGCCGAGCAGCAGCACGACTGCGGTGGTGATCGTGGAGATCAGAGGCGGTACCGCCGAAACCAGCTGCCCGAGCCGACCGAGATCCTGCTCGGCGTTCAGCGTCTTGGCCTGATAGCCGGCCCAGCGCGAGAACAGGTCGCCTTCCGAGCCGGTGGCCTTGAGTGTCTCGATCATCTGCAGACCGTTCATCGCGGTGCCGGTCAGCTTGCCCAATTCCTGCTGCAGCCGCCGGGAGATGTCGGTGCGGGCGCGGGCTGCCATCTGCACGACCGCGATGTTGACCAGCGCTAGTCCGATACATGCGAGGGTCAAGACCGCGTCATAGAGCATCATCAGCAGGCCGTAGAAGATGATCAGCACGCAGTCGAGGGCGGTGGTTGCCAGCCGTCCGGAGATCATGTTGGCGACTTTGTTGTTGATCGCCACGCGCGAGCCGATCTCACCGGCAAAGCGCTGCCCGAAATAGGCTACCGGCAAGCGCAGCACATGGTGGAAGAACTCGGCCGAGGTGCGCAGCGCGATCCGGGTCTCCATGCGCAGCAGATAATGCTCCTGGAGCGCGGTCAGAGCCATGCGCAAAACGGCGGTCAGAGCCATTCCGACGAGCAGTGGCTGGATCAAGGCAGTGCGGCCGGCGATCAAGAAATCGTCGATGAAGAGCCTCGAGAAGGTCGGGATGATCAGCCCTGGAATGACCAGGAACAAGCCGCACAGGATGGCGTAGAACAGAGCGCTCTCGAGCCCTACCAGGCGCTTCCTGAGGGCGGCGCGCATCGACGGTTTCTGGCCGCCCTTCTCGAACTCCGGCCCGGGCTCGAAGGTCAAGACGACGCCGGAGTAACAGGCGTCGAGCTCGTCGAGCGTGGCGATCCGTGGCCCCTGGGCCGGATCGTTGAGGCACGCCTTGCCGTTCTTGAACCCCTCGAGTACAAGGAAGTGGTTGAAGTTCCAGAACAGGATCAGCGGCAGGTCGAGCTCGTAGAGCTTTTCCAGCTGGCTGTACTTGAAGCCCTTTGCCACGAAGCCGTATTTGCGCGCGGCTTTGAGCACGTTGACCGCCTTGGAGCCGTCGCGACTGACGCCGCATTCGATGCGCAGCTCCTCGAGCGGCACGATGCGACCGTGGTGGGCCATGACGATCGCGAGCGCCGCGGCGCCGCACTCCACAGCCTCCATCTGCAGCACCGTCGGTGTCTTCACCCGGCGGTTGGGCGGCGGCTTCAGGGCCTCCTCGGCCTTCGGGTTGCTCTCAGCCATGGATCAGCCGACCCCCAAAGCTTGCCGGATCTTGGGCAAGACCAGCTCGATCGGTCGCCGGCTCTCGACTACCACCGAGGCGGTACAGATGGTGCCGCTGAACACCTGAGTTGGCGGCCCGGTCGAGGATGACCAGCGGTAGCCCGATGGCGTCGATGGGTCCACCCCCAGACGAGCCACCACCTCGATCGGCGCCGCGTCGCCGCCGAGCTCGCTGAGCAGCGTCTCATTTCGCAGCACCCGGCGCAGGCCTTCCGGGGTGACAGGAAACTCCGACACTGAGATCACTTCGCCAAGGATGAATCCGTACTCTTCAACCTTCACCGTCGACGGCGAGATCCGGACCTCCATGCCTGGACGGACCTTCTTGCCGTCGCCTGCCGGCACGTAGAGGATACCTTCGACCTCCTGACCAAGGGCTTCGAGGGTGAGCATGCGGGCGCCGGGACCGACCAGATTTCCGGCGTCGGTCATCAGCTCGAGCACTCGACCGGCGTAGGGGCTCCTGACCTCGATGCTCGACGCCAGCTTCATCTCCTGTTCCTCGAGCTGGCGCCTGAGGTCGTCGATGCGGTTGAGGCGGCCGGTCTGCAGCTGCTGGACCTGGCGCTCGAGGGCGGTCTCTTCGGACGAGATCTGGGCGATCCTCACCTGGCTGCGGGTGATCGCCTGCTGGGCGGCGGCCAGCTGCTGGCGGGTCCCCAGCAGGGTGTTCTCGGTGATCAGCCCCTTGCCGACCAGCTCCTCCTGGACGACGATCTTCTTCTCGAGCTCGCCGATCAAAGTCTGTTGGTCGGTGATCGCCGATTCTTGGCTCGCGCGCTCCTCGGCCAGGGCTCGTCGGCTGAGCTCCAGATTTGCCGACTCTCTCGTTCTCTGCTCACGGTCCTGGCCCTCGAGCTCGGCGACGGTCTCCCGCAGGTTGTTGATCTGTATGCCGAGCACTTCCTGACGGATGGTGGCGATCACTTGCCCCTCCTCGATCACGTCGCCGGGCGCCACCAGGATCTCGGCCAGGCGACCTGAGCTCGAGGCGGTGACGTCGAGCACCGCCTCGCCGCGCAGCAAGATGCCGCGGCCGTCGACCCGGGTTGCGATCGAGCCGAAGATCCCCCAGGCGACGACCAGCGCCAGGACACAGCCGAGAGCGGTCAGGGCGAGCCAGCCCTTGGGTGTGGTCACCCGCATCAGGACGTCGAGCTGCTCGGGGGAGGAGAGTTTCTCGAGCGCCGCCTTACGAAATAGCGCGCCGCGTTGAGGTTGCATGGCTAATCTCCTCCTGCTGTGGGTAGGCTGGTGAGGTCGGCCACGATCCGCGGCTCGCCGTCGATGAAGGAAAGGAGGCTACCGGATCCGAAACGCAAGCGCGCCAGCAGAGTCGCCCAGCTCTGGCGTGCTGCCAGCAGGGCGAGTCGTGCGCTGGTCAGCCGCTGCTCGGTGAGCAAGGTGGCGAGCAGCGTGCCCTCACCGGCCTGGAAAAGCTCGACCGAGGCCAGGTGGGTCTCCTCGTAGAGCCGCGCGGTCTGCTCCCGGCGAGCGAGCTCGGTGAGGGTGTCGTCCAGGCGACCGGCTACATCCGCGACCTCGGTGCGGATCCGGCGCTCGATCTCACGCTCGGCGATGTCGCGCTGGCGGCGAAGCGCCGCCGCCTGACTCAGCTGGCCTTGGGCGACGCGGTTTCTCGTCGGCCAGTCGAAGCTCAGGCCGAACACCGCCGAGAGGCCGGGGACGTCCCGGGTCAGCGCCCCGAAGAAGCCCTGACCCACCGAAGCTCGCTGCTCGAGGCCGAGGTAGCCGACCGCCAGGTCGAGATCGATGCGCGTCTTTAGGGACTGCTCGGCAGCATCCCTCAAGATGCCCGAAGCCTGGCGACGAAAGCGGGCGGCGGCCAGGTCGTGGCGCCGGATGACCGACTCCTCGATCAGCCACCGCGCCCAGCTGGTGCCGGGAGCGGCGGTGGCGGCGGGAAACGAGCCGCTAGCGGCCGGCGCGTCGGCCAACCGCTCGACATCGAGGCCGAGGGTGCGCGCCAGGCTCAGCCGGGCGGCGGCCAGTGCCCGGCGGGCGGCGGCCAGCAGGCTTTCGGCGCTCGCCAGCTCGGCGGCAGATCGGGACAGATCGCTGCGCGGAATCAGATCGGCTTCAGCGAGCGCCCCGCTGACCGTGCTCAGCTGCTCCTGGGCCGCGGTCGAAGCTTCGAGCAAGCGCTGTCGCTCCTGAGCCGCGACCAGGCTCCAGAATGCTTCGAGTGCCGCCAGCACGCGCTGCGACGCGAGGTGTCTGACGTCAGCCTCGGCGGCCCGCAGCTCGAGCTCGGCGGCACGCTCCGGCGCGGTGGTGAAACGACGGCCGAAGCCGCGCTGCACGGGCATGCTGAGAGTCAGCCGCACCTGGGTGGTGTAGGTGTTGGGCAGGCCTTTGCCGCCCAAGCTCGACAGCTTCTCCTTGCCGACGTAGTTGTCTTCGACCCCCTCGAGCAGCACCGAAGGCGTGAAGACCATGCCGTTGCGAAACGGCATCGGCATCTGTAGGTCGAGGCTGAGGGTACTCACCTCTTCTAGCTCGGGGATCTCGCCCAGAAGATCCAGTGAATTCTGAGTGCCGGCAGCGGTGGCGCGGAAAACATCGATCGTGTCCTGGGTGATGCCGCGTGACACCGCGATCAGCTCGTCGTCCAGCTGCTCGATCAGCTGGATGATCTCGGGATCGAGGTTGATGAAAGCCAGCAGGTCCTCGAGTCGCTCGGCGGCGGCACGGTCCGTCTCGGTGCTGCACACCGGCTCGCCGTCGACGAAGATCTCGGCGTCGCCGCAGTCGGCGAAAGCCCGGCCGTCGCTTTCCATCAGCTGACGCTCGAGGTCGTCAGCAACGGAATTGAACTGCTCGGTCAAGATGCGTAGGGATTCTCGCTTGGTCTCCTCCGACGCCAGCACCGCGCTGGTGAGCTCGGTTCGCCGATAGTCGTACGAGGCTTCGAGGGCCAGGCTGGTATCGAAATCGCCGCGGGTCTCCTCGAGCACGCCCTGCTGCAGGCGGACCTCGGCACGCGCCGAAGCGATCGCCGGGTCGAGCTCGAGCGTCAAGCGGGCGGCTTCGGCGAGATCGAGACCCCTGGGATCAGCAGCGGCCGTGGCGGTTGCCGGCACCAGGCACCACAGGAGCAAAATCCAGGGGATTGCGAGCCTCACTGTGCTGAGCCTCCGTCAATAGCGGGCAGGCTGAGCAGCTGGCGCTCGGCGACCCGGCTGTCACCGCCGGCGGCATGTTCGACCAGGGTGCCAGTGGCGAAGCGCAGCTCGGCCAGCAGCTGCCAAAAGCGCTGCTGTGCCGCGGTCTCGCTGAGCAAGGCGTCGGTCAAGCGCTGCTCGGTGAGGATAGTGTCGATCACCGTCGAGGTGCCGAGCCGGAGCTTCTCGACCTCGGCGGCGACGACCTCACGATAGTCCGCCACCGCCGCTGAGCTCTGCCGCATCTCTTCGCCAGCGTGGCGCAGGTTCTCGAGCGCCAGCAGCACGTCGGAGCGGATGGTGCGCTCCAAGTCGCGGGCGGCGATCTCACGCAGGGCGAGCACCGCCGCAGTCTGCTCGCGCTGGCCGCGGTTCGTGCGATTGGCGAACGCCCAGTCGACGCTGACCGAAGCCTTGCCGCTGGGAGTCGTCCAGTCGCCGGTGGTGACGCCGTTCAGGGCGGTGTCGACGTTCGAGTCTTCCTCGATCGAATTAGCCGACACCTCGAGCTCGAGATCGACCTTGGGCTTCAGATCGATCCGCGCGGCCTCGTGCAGGACCTTGCCCGACTCGATCAGCGCCTGGGCCGCGGTTATATCGTCGCGGCGAGCCAGGGCGTCTCGATGCCAATGGAACGCCGGCACCTCATCGAGCCGTCCAACGTCCGGCGCCTCGGGGAAAGCCTCTCGAGCGTCAGGCAGACGCTCGGCGTCTCGGGCCTCGAGACCGACCGCCTGCACCAAGGCGAGGCGTGCCGAGTGCAGCTCCGCCCGCGCCGCTGCCAGCTGGCCCCGGGCGTTGATCTCACGGGCTCGCGAGCGGGCCAGCTCGACCGGAGCCAGCTCGCCAGCGTCGATCAGCGCCTGGACCATCTCGACCAGACGTCCTTGTAGAGCGACCGACTCCTCGAAGATCGCCCTTCGCTGCTGCGCCGCGACCAGCGACCAGTATGACGAAGCCGTCGCCAACACCCGCTGGCTGGCGGTGTGCCGCAGGGTCGCCAGACTGGCCCCATAATCGATCGTCGCGGCGCGCTCGCCGGCCGCCGCGGAATCTCGGCCCCGGCCTTCGCCGAGCGGCAGGTCGACCCGGAAGCCGACCGTGGCGTCGTAGAAGTCGCTGATACCCTTGCCGCCGAATTCGGAGGCCTTGGGCCGTCCGATAAAGTTGCTGCCGTCGACGTCGAAGTCCAAGAAGAAGCTCGCCGCCATGCCATTGCGCAGTGGCTGTTCGAGCTCCAGGTCGATAGTCAGCAGATAATCCTCGTCGCCGGACGGAACCGCTCCCAGGTTGTCGAGATCCTCCTGAGTATCGCTCTGATCCTGGCGGACCGCGGCGAGACTGTCGGCGACGATGCCGCGCTGCTCGACGATAGTGTCGTCGCGCAGTGCGGTCAGCCGCGCCTGCTCCGCCGGGTCGTCCGAGATCCCGATCAAGAGGTTGATCAGGTTGACCTGGGACTGGACCGTGGGATCGCTGAGCTGGGCGCCAGTGGGATCAGCGGCCAGCATGTCGAGCTCATTGAGCTGAGCCTCGAGGGAATCACCCTGGGCGTCGAGCTCGTCGACGCTTTCCTGCAGCTGGTCGCGTCGATCCTGCTCGGTCTCGCGGGTGGCGTTGGTCAGCGCCTGCTGGCCGAATTGTTGCAGGAGATCGCCGGTCAGGGCGAGATCGAAGGCGCCGGCCTGCTCGACCAGAACTCCTCGCAGAAGCTCAGACGTCGCCTCCTGAAGACGGATATTGGGATCGTGGGCAAGGGTTAGTCGCACCGCCTCGATCAACTCCAGCACGCCGGCCTTGGCAACCGGCGGATCAGCGATCTCGGCCGCCACCGGAGCGGACGCGAGGATGGCTGCCGCCAGCCAAGGACCGGCTCCTTTCACGACGTTTCCCCGAGTGAAACCCGTCCCTCGGGCACAGTCTGCTCCTCGAGCGCCGTCTGCCCCTCGAGCGCCGTCTGCCCCTCGAGCACCGTCTGTCCTTCAAGCACAGTCGGGGGCGTCAGATCCTTGGCCGATTCTCGGGTCTCGTCGAGAAACGTCGCCCACGGTCCGCACCAGCGATTGAAGAAACCGATCATGCCGGGATAGTGCACCCGGGTGGTCGCCGAGACCCAGACATAGGGTGTCTGCTGCAAGAGATCGAGAGACTTCGACAGCACCGGAAGGATCTTGCCTAGCCGCTGCAGGTCGCGACGAACGAAGACGCAGGCCATGCGCACGGTGTCCGGGGCGATGACGTGATTGATCACCCAGCCGACGACCCGATCATCGAGCCGCAGGCCGAGGCTGGTCAACGGCTCGAGCTCGGAGTCGAACTTCCACGGCAGCAGATCTTCTGAGATCCAGCCCGTCTCCTCATGCGATCGCCTCAACTCCCGGCGCTCGTCGCGGGTGATCTCGGTCCAGGGAAAAATCTCATATCCCGCCCCCAGAGAGTACTTGCCGAACCACGGCACGTTCCGCGCCTCGTCGCGGGTGAAGCGAATGGCGAAGGTGCGGGTCGCCGGTTTCGCCCAGCCAGCACTCTCGAGCATGCGTTCGACGTGAGGGATCGATGGCTTGCCGCACATGTAGGAGGTCGTCACCGCGGTGTAGCCGCGTTCGGCAAGCTCGGCCTCGAGGTGGCCCAGTAGCGCCGAACCGATACCTTTGTGACGAGCGCTCTGAGCGACGTAGACCGACAGCAGCTCGGGATCCCGGGAACCGTCGGTCGGCGGTAGACCGGCCAGCGCTAGCCCGGTCGGCCGGCCGAGCACCGACACACCGACCGCCAGCGAGCCGACCTGGCCAGCGGCTGGCGTTCCCGACCCGTCCAACAGATGGCGATAGGCGGGAAAGGTGAAGCGGCGGTAACGACCCGCCTCGGCCGGTTCGAGCGCCCGGTAGGAGATCATGATCGCGATGTCACCAGTAGAGCAGCCAACCCCGGTCGCCGTGGACCGCGT
>JBCCEE010000309.1:0-10272 GCA_039030415.1 Acidobacteriota bacterium | reverse complement strand
CGATCATGCCGCCTAGGGTGGCGTCGGCTCCTGGGTCTACGGGAAAGAACAGCCCGTGCTCGGCCAGGGCTTTTTCGAGCTGCAGGCGGGTGACTCCGGCCTGCACCGTGACATCCAGGTCTTGCGGGTGGACCGCGAGGATCCGGTTCATCCCGGTCAGGTCGAGAGAGATGCCGCCGTGAATCGGCAGGACGTGACCCTCGACCGACGAGCCAGCGCCGAATGGCACCAAAGGCACGCCGTGGCGGCCGCAAGACCTGACGATCTGCTGAACCTCGAGCGTATCGCGCGGGAAGGCTACGGCCTGCGGCGGTGTCGGAGGAAAGTACGACTCGTCGCGACCGTGCAGGTCGAGGACAGATTCGGACTGCGACAGGCGCTCGCCGAGCAGGCTACCGAGCTCGGCGACGAGATCTTGGGGAAGCGGTGGAGCCGGGGATGCAGGCATGCTCCGAGCTTAACGGATCCTCTAAGCGGCTCCCAGCCGTCCGCTGACCTCGACTATCGTCCGCAGGCGCTCGGCATGCTCGGCATCGAGATGCTCAGCCTCGAGCCGCCAGCGCCAGTTGTCTTCGACGGTGCCGGGCACGTTCATGCGCCCCTCGGTCCCGAGCCCCAGGACATCTTGGATCGGTACGATCGCCAGCTCCGCCACCGAGGTGTAGGCGAGGCGGATGAAGGCGTCCACCATCTGCTCCGGGGTGCTGCCGGTGTAGCTCTCGATGCGTTGGCGGATGTCCGGCGCCAGCGTCTCGAACCAGCCGCGCGTGGTGTCGCTGTCGTGGGTGCT
The DNA here is from genome assembly GCA_039030415.1 of Acidobacteriota bacterium. Taxonomy (GTDB): domain Bacteria; phylum Acidobacteriota; class Thermoanaerobaculia; order Multivoradales; family J023; genus JAAELT01. Next base: position 9,482 of record JBCCEE010000309.1, on the reverse strand, counting down.
GGTGTAGACCACGGACGCCGGTTCGAAGTTGTGAGGCAGGTGTACCGACACCGGATCTTCAAAGGCGAACTGCAGGACCTTTTGCCCTGGCAGGCCGATATTCCGTCGCAGCTCGTCGACATCGGGCGTAATGACGCCGAGGTCCTCGGCGATCAAAGGCAGCTCGCCGAGCGCTTCGCGTAGCGCCTCGAACAGGGCCATACCGGGGCCGTCTTCCCAGTGGCCGTCGACGGCGTTTTCCGCTTCCGCGGGAATGCTCCAGTAGCCGGCGAAACCTCGAAAATGATCGAGTCTGAGCCGATCGCAGGTCGCAAGAGCCGCCTGCATGCGATCGAGCCACCAGCGGAAACCGTCCTCCGCCATGCGGTCCCAGCGATAGAGCGGATTGCCCCACAGCTGGCCGGTGTCGCTGTAGGCGTCGGGGGGGCAGCCGGCGACCGCGAGCGGCATGCCGCGCTCGTCGAGCTCGAAGAGGTGGGGGTGAGCCCAGACTTCGGCACTGTTCCATGAGACGTAGATCGGCACGTCTCCGAGGATGCCGAGATTGCGGGCGGCGGCCTCGGATCTCACCCGCTGCCACTGCTCGTGAAAGAGCCACTGCACGAAGCCCTGATAGGCAGCCTCCGCGGCTTCCGACTGGCGAGCGCTCGCCATCGCCGCGGCTTCGCGCTGCGCGAGCTCGGGCGGCCACTGCCACCAGCCCTGGCCGTCATACCGTGCGCGCAAGGCGGCAAACAGGGTCCAGTCGTCGAGCCAATCATTGGACCCGAGAAACCCCTGCAGCTGCTCTTGGTCCGCGCTCGAAGCTTGGCTCTGGAACCTCTGCCATGCGCTGTGCAGCAAGCGGTTTTTCCAAACCGCGACCCGGTCGAAGTCGACCTGCTGGGTAGAGAAGCTCGGTGAGTCTTCCAGCTCCGTCGCGACGAGCCAGCCGCGCTCGACGAGCAGCTCCGGGGAGATCAGAAGCGGATTGCCGGCAAAGGCCGATAGGCTGTTGTAGGGCGAGGCGCCGTCCGCCGGTCCCAGGGGCAGAACTTGCCACCAGCTCTGACCGGCCTGATGCGCCCAATCGAGAAAGCGATCGACTTCCGGGCCAAGATCACCGATCCCGAAACGACCGGGCAGCGAAGTCGGGTGCAGGAGTACGCCAGCAGCACGTTGATTCACCGGCGCATCCTAGCAAAATCCCGCCCAGGAACGATCGATAGACGGTCGCGCTGGGTGGTCTGCGCGCGGGGGGTTGGGGTGAGGCCGTTGGTGGCTGCGGGCGGATCTTGGTACGATCTTGGCGAGGTCTGTGCGCTTCAGCGCGATGAAAAGTCGGAATGGCTTCATCCTGAAGCGGCGCCGTCACCGAGCTCGCTCTTCTTTGATTATGACCTTCAAAGCAACCGCAGAGGCCCCTCGCGAAGGGGCCAAGCAACCGGACTCTGCTGCAACAGATCGTCAGCTGGCTGAGGACTTCCTGAAGGGAGCGCCAGCGGCCGTAGATCAAATTTCGCTGTGGGTTCGCCAGGCTGCCTGGCGCTACCGCTCACGCCTTCCCGCCGAGTGGGACGACCTGTTTCAAGATCTGCTGCTCGAGGTCACGCTGGTCTTGCGAGAAGACGGGTTTCGAGGCGAGAGCAGTTTACGGACGTTCGTGTCGCGCATCGCCCACTACCGCTGCCTCAATCGCCTGCGAGACCTGGCGCGACGGCCCGAGAGCGAGCTCGACGAGCAGCACGCTCACGTGCCGGATCCCGCTCGATCCGTGATCGATCGCTTGCTCGAGTACGAGTCGGAGGATCTACTGAAGCGATTCTTACGTAGCGTCTCCGAGGACTGCCGCCGATTGTGGGAGGCGATCCTCGCCGAGCGGAGCTACCGCGAGATGAGCCGTGAGCTTGGAGTTTCGGCAGGTGCGCTGAGAGTTCGGGTGCTGCGCTGCCGCCAAAAGGCCGTGGCACAGTGGAAAGAATGGTTGGATTCACCGAAACGCTAACGTTGAACATTTTGAAGTGACAATAGTTACTGGAGCCTCTCAATGTCGAAGCCAGACAAGCCTAGCTCGGTGAATCGCGCCGACATCGGTGAGCTCCTGCCGTTCTATTTGAATCGCAGCCTGGAGCCTGATGAAGCACGCCGCGTCGAGAGGCACCTCGCCGAGTCTAGCGCCGGCCGCCAGGAGGAATATGACACGCGAACGGCCTGGTCACTGTACGAAGGCCATCTGCCGGTAGAGCTGATACTCGATGTCGCCTTCGACGCACCGATGTCCGCGGCTCGGCGGCAGGTCATCGAGAGTCACCTGGCAGTCTGCGAGCGCTGTTCGCAGGAGGTAGCGCTAGTGCAGCAGGAAGATGGAGCCCCAGACTTTGGGGATGCTGAGGACGCAGGCGATAGAGCTGTCGCCTCCGAACCGGCGCGAGAAGTCGATGACGCCTCATCTATGGCACCGGTCCTCAGCATGCCGCAGGCAGCGACGGGCCCCAGCTCCCAGGCGATGCGCCGGCTGGCGTGGGCCGCATGCTTCGTGGCGGTGGTGGCATCCTACGGCTGGTTCAGTACCTGGCAGCGTCTGGTCGACGCGCGTGGAGCGACCAGCGTGACCGCCCGAGCCAATGTGGCGGTCGTCGAGCTGCTGCCGGCGATGGACAAGATCCTGCAGCGCAGCGGACCCGATCCTGAGGCCGCGGTCAATCCACTGCCGGCGCACGAGGGTGAAGAATTGGTGCTGGTGCTGCTCGGTGGCGGCGCGGGCTGCGAGTCGGGCTGTCGCGTCGAGCTCTACGGCGCGGAGCGGGATCGGCCCCAGTGGCAGCTCGAGGGGCTCCAGCCCAGCCCGGACGGGCTCTTGACCCTGGCGCTGCCGGTGTCCCGACTGCCTGAGGGACGTTCGGTGCTCGCGGTGCGAGACCTGGTTTCTGGCGAGCTGATCAACGAATACCTGCTCGACCGCTAGTCGAGCTCATCGCTCGTAGCTGGACTTTCGCATAAAGCCTGCCAAGCCGATGATCCAGCATTTGTCGGCCGACAAATGCTGGATCATCGCTTGATTCGACGTTTGTCGGCCGACATAGAGCGATTTCGCCTGCTGATTGGGCCTCTGCCCGTCGACGGTCCCCGCATTCGGGCGATGATTTTGCCTCTGCAGCTCGACGGTTTCGACGATCCAAGGGCGATCGGACGATCTAAGGGCGATCGAGTTTCAGCGCCAGTCGCCAAAGAGCTGGAAGCCTGCCCAGTGGAAGGGGTGGGAGTATTCGGCGTCGCGCAGGAGATCGAGCTGAGCATTGCGCAGCGCTTCGGCTTTGCTCTGCCCCTCTCCAAGATAGCGGTAGAAGCGTTTCATGAGGTCCGCTGTCGAGCGGTCGCTGACGCTCCACAGAGAGGCCAGCACCGAGCGCGCCCCGGCGTACTGAAAGGCGCGGGTGAGACCCATGAGGCCCTCCCCGCCCAGCACCTTGCCGCGTCCGGTGTCGCAGGCCGAGAGCGTCACCAGGTCAGCGTCGAGGCGGATCTGCTCGAAGATCTCCCAGGCTTGGAGCAGCCCATTCTCCTCGCCTTCGCGCCACGATTCGGGAATCGAGAAGGCGAGGGCGGAATCCAGCGGAAAACGGTCGTCGAGCAGACCGTGCGTCGCGATGTGCAGGTGGGTGGTCGCTCGGTCGATGGTTTTGGCGCGGTGCTCGGTAGCCTCGGCCCCGAGGAAGATCTGGGCACGTTCCGGGAACAGGGTTCGGAGACCCTCGAGCTCGGTGCGGCTGGCGGGTAGGGGCTGGAAGTCGAAGCCAGCCCGGGTCGCGGACCGCATCTGGGGTGAGGCCGAGTCTTGGAGATCAGCGGATTGGAACAGGGGATCACCAAAGCCGACGATACGCTGACTTCGCAATTCCTGCCGGGTTGCCTTCAACAGTGCGAAGACGGTGGCCGATGCCGCGACGTGGATCGGCTGGCTCTCGATCAAAGATCGGGAGCCATCGGAGTGCGAAGGATCGCTCAAAGCGGCAAAGGGTAGGGAATGTAAGGGGCCATCGGGCAGGATAAGTAGTCGCTGGGCCCTGCTGATCTGGCTCTGGGCTGGTGCGAGCAGCAGGCGACTCAGCTGGCGTGCCTGCCACTGGACCTTGGCTGGCCTCGGATCCAGCCGGCCGCGAGCAAGGCTCGAGCGAAACCGCTGCACATCTCGCTCGAGATCATCAGCCGCGACCGGCAGCCGAGCCACCCAAGGTTCGCTCACTCCCGAGCCGGCCAAGAAGAGGAAGCTTTGGGCTTCACCCACCGCGTAGGAGAGTACGAGGGTTCCCGGTTCGAGTGTCGCTCGCGTCTCGGCCAAGCCCAGCGGCTCAGGCTCCTGCAGGGCCGCCAGGCGCGGAGCGGCTCGGCGGATCTCGGAACGGATGGTCTCCTGCTCCAGCCGAGCGCCGTCGAGCGCATCGCGCGCCTGCTGCCGCTCGGCCGTCGGCGCTTCAGAGCTCAGCTTGGCCAAGCTCTCGAGGGCGCGGTCGTAGCTGCGGTTGGCCAGACGGCGCCGTCGCTCGAGGTCGGCAGGCAGGTCGGAAGTGAACGCCAGGTCGCGCTGCGCCATCAGCCCCAGAAGCTCGCGACTGCGATAGCGCTCGAGCATGTGAAAGGACTCTTCGATCCGATCCAGCTCGACCAGGAGGTCGACCATCTCGAGATACACGGCGCTGTACTGAGCCCTGAAGCCCGCCCTTGATGCGTCTGATCCTCCCAAAGTGTGGCGCTGCTTCTCGATCGCCTCGACCGCGCACGTGTAGTAGTCGATCGCTTGCTCGGAGCTGCTTTGCCGATGCAGCCCGGCCAGGCGGTGGCAAGAAGTCGCCTCTTCGGTGCTGCCAGGAGCCCGTTCTCTGTGAATCCTCAAGGCCTCTTGGTAGCTTCGTTCAGCGGATCTTGGATCGCCCCGGTCGCGCGCGACGTCGCCCAGTAGCTGTAGTGTCCTGGCGGTATGTATGCTCTCGGGTGCCTCGGCCTTTCTGATGGCCAAGGCTTGCTCTAGGTGTCGCTCGGCGGCGATGAAGTCGCCCCGATCGCTGGCGAGGTCTGCCAGCCTGCTGAGACTCAGAGCCACGTCGAGGCTGTCGGGTGCGAGCTGTCGACGTATCTCCAGGCCCTCGAGATACCTTTTTCTAGCGGTAGCCAGATCGCCACGTTGGTACGCAACGAGGCCTAGATTGTCGCGATCTCTTGCATTCTTCAGGCTTCCGGGCGCGATCCGGTCCGAAATCGCCAGGGCTCTGCGATAGTAGATCTCTGCAGACTCGATGTCGCCACGTCTCAGCGCAACGCCACCCAGATTGTTGAGTAGGGTGGCGACATGAACCGTCTCTTCCGCAATACGCTGCTGCCAATCCAGGGCTCGAAGGATGAAGGCTTCGGCCGAGGCCAGGTTGCCGCGGTCGCTTGCTACGTTGCCGAGATTGAGCAAGACCTGTGGAATGTTCGGGCTCTCGGGATCGTAGTTCTTGATGAGCTCCAGAGCGCGTCTGAAGTAGTTCTCTGCCGCGACCAAGTCCCCGCGTTGTCGGGTCACGACTCCCAGGCCGTTGAGGGCGGATGCGCTCTGAGGGCTCAGCGGCCCCAGGGTTTCTTGAATGGCCAAGGTGCGTTTGTAGAACCCCTCAGCGGCCTCCAGCTTGCCGCGGGCCGACGCGACCAATCCAAGGCTGAACACCGTGGTCGCCAGGTTGGTGCTCTGCGGCGTGAGCTTCTCATCGATCTTCAAGGCACGGGCCAAGTAGGCTTCAGCAGCCGCCAGGTCGCCGCGTTCCAGGGCGACGTTGGCGAGGCTGAAGAGGGTCCACGACACGGGCAGGCTTGCGGGTGCCAGCGCCTCGCTGAGCTCGAGGGATTTGCGGTAGTACTCTTCGGCAGAGTCGAGCTCGCTCAGGTCCAATAGGGCGTTGCCGAGCCGCAGCTGCGCTCGCGCGACCCCCAGACTTCGGGGAGACAGTTTGGTTTGGAGATCGAGAGCTGCGCGGTATGCCTCGGGTGCCTTGGAGGGCTCGCCGCGATTGCGCAGAGATTTGCCGCGCGTCGCCTGGATCGTCGGTAGGACCTGGCTCAAGTTGCCGTCCAGGGCAGCACGCTCAGCATGACCGAGCGCTGAATCCACAATGCTCCATTCTCGTTTTCTTGCCGCGGTGTGCGCGACGTGCAGGAACAGCCAGCTAGCCCGCGGATGATCGCCTTGGCGAGCGAAGCTCGCGGCCAGCTCCAGCCACGAGCCAAAACCGGAGACGAAGTCTCCGCCGTCGATGGCAGACTGACCGGCGCGGTAGCTCTCGAGCTCTGACTTCGAGAAGACAAACCGGGCTACGAGGCGCCAGGGTTCTGGCGGCATCTGGACTTCTAGTGGCTTCCCGGCGCGTCGCCCCAACAGCGTGACCGGGCCCCGCGGGGCCTGCTCTTGTTCAACTTCATTGAGCGCCCAGGGAGTGTCGAAAAGCCCGCTCGCTGCTCGAGGACTTGCTGGAGGAGCCGCAGCACGCCGCCAGCTCAGCAGCACGTCGCCGGGCTGGAAACCCATGCGATGGCCCCCGAAGCCTGGCACTACCTCATCGACGACGATGCCGCGCGCTTCCTGCTGCTCCTTGGCTGCGGAGCTAGCCAGGGCTGGCACCTCAGCGATCCCGAAAGTGAAGAGCAGCAGCATGGCAAGAGATGGGGGCGGGTGGGGCATGTCCAAGACTCCTAGAGGTCGTGGCAATGGAGAGCGGTTTCGGGCGGGTCAGCGCCAGTCGCCGAACAGCTGGAAGGCGGCCCAGTGAAAGGGGTGCGGGTAGGACTCACTGCGCAGCAGCTCGAGCTGTGCGCTGCGCAGCGCCTCGGCTTTGCTCTGGCCCTGGTCGAGGTGGCGATAGAAGCGCTTCATGAGCTCGGTGGTCGAGCGGTCGCTGACCGTCCACAGCGAGGCCAGCACCGAGCGCGCTCCGGCAAATTGAAAGGCCCGGGTGAGGCCCATCAGGCCCTCCCCGCCGAGCACCTTGCCGCGCCCGGTGTCGCAGGCCGACAGCGTGACGAGATCTGAGTCGATGCGCACCTGTTCGAAGATCTCCCAGGCCTGTAGCAAGCCATTGTCCTGGCCCTCCTGCCAAGTCTGGGGCAGGCTGAAGACCAGCGCGGAATCTAGCGGGAAGCGGTCGTCGAGCAGACCATGGGTGGCGATGTGGAGATGTGTCGTTTCACCGGCCAAGGCCTTGAATCGGCTCTCGGTGGCTTCGCTACCGAGGTAGATCCGAGACTTGTCCGGGAACTGCTCTCGCAGGTTCTCGACCTCCGTTCGGGTCGCCGGCAGGCGATCGAGCGACAGGCCCGCGCGGGTGGCGGCTCGGACCTGCATCTCGAGCAGCGGCTCCCGCGGTGAATCCGTGCGAAAGCTCGGATCGCCGAAAGCTGTGAGCCGCATCCGCGGGCGGGTTCGCCGGTTCTGCTTGAGGTGAGCGAAGACGGTGGCCGAAGCCGCGACGTGGGTTGGCTTGGCCTCTACCAGAAAACGGCGCTCCGCGAGCGCCGTGGGGTCGGCGAGCGCCGCAAAAGGCAGCGAGTGCAGCGGGCCGTCTGCGACGATCAAGAGTCGTTGGGCTCGCTCGATCTCCTGCGCTACGGGAGCGAGCAGCAGCTCGCTGAGCTGGCGAGCGAGCTGCTGGGCCTTCTGGGGCCGAGGGTCGAGGCGGCCGCGATCGAGGGCGCGGCGGAATCGCTCGACTTGGGTCATGAGCTGCTCATGGGTCGTCGCGAGGATGGCCACCTGCGGCTCTCGGCGTCCCGGCTCGATGGCGAACACCAGGCTTCGCTCTGCGCCAACCGAAAACGCCAGCAGGAGGGTACCGGCATCGAGAGCTCCTCGTAGCGTTCGTAGGTCCAGGTGCTGGGGCGTTGCGAGAGCGTCCAGGCGAGGTGAGCGGGTGCGGATCTCAGCTCGAATCTGATCCTGCTGCAGCCGGGCGTTAGTGAGCGCTGCGTCGGCCTGCTGGCGCTCCGGCTCCGAGGTTTGCTCGTCGAGCCCCATCCAGTTCTGAAACGCTCGATCGTACCGTTGATTGGCGATACGCCGACGTTGCTCGAGCTCGGCCGGCAGGTCGACCGCGAAGGCCAGATCCCGCAGGTTGAGCAGATCGAGCAGCTCGCGGGCACGAGAGCGCTCGAGCACTTCGTACGCTCGGGCGATATCGCCGGTCTCGACCAGCAGATCGATCGCTTCTCGATAGTAGTTGGCATAGAGGGCTCCGAAGCCCGAACGGACTTCATCCGAACCGCCGACCTTGCCGCGCTGTGCTTCGAGGGCGGTGAGAACGCACTCATAGGACGCTCTGGCTTCGTCGAGCTTGCCGTGGTGGCGCTCGAGTTTCGCGAGCCTCTGGCAGGCGGTGGCTTCGAAGGCCGATTCCGGCGTGCGCTGGCGACGAATGTCGAGCGAGCGCTGATAGTAGCTCCGGGCATCGTCGAGCTGCCCTCGTGCTTCGGCGATATCTCCCATCACCAGCAGAGCCGCGGAATGATCCGCGTTGCCCGGCGCCAGGCGATCGAAGATCTGCAGGGCACGCTGCAGGCGCTGTTCGGCGGTTGGGAGGTCTTTTCGGCGCAGGCTGAGCTTGGCGAGGGCATAGAGCGAGTTGGCGACTCTCAGCCCCTGCGGCACGAGCTGCTGTTCGACCCTCAGCGATTGTTCGAGTAGGTTTTCCGCGCGTTCGAAGTCACCCTGCTCGAGCGCTACCGAGCCCAGGCTTCCCAGAGTGGTCGCGTGTTCGACGCTGTCAGGAGCCGTCCGCTGTCGAATCTCCAGCGAGCGCTGTAGAAAATCCAACGCAGCGGCCAGGTCGTTGCGCTGCAGGGCGATGTATCCGAGGTTGAATAGACAACCGGCGGTGCCTGGCCCCTGTGGCTCAGCGTCTTCCCAGACGCTCAGAGCGCGTTGAAAGTAGTGTTCCGCCGAGACCAGGTCGCCGCGGTCGTTGGCCACGATGCCCAGGTTCGTCAGGCTGTTGCCGATATCTCGGGGTGTGGCGTCCTGGTGCTGTCGACTGGCTTGGCGAAAAAACTCCTCTGCGGCCTTCAGATCACCGCGCTTCCAGTTCACGACCCCCAATCCGTTGAGGCTCTTGGCGGCTCCGGAGCTGCCGGGGGCGAGCCGTTGGAATAGCGTCCAGGCGCGTTGGAAGTGGCTCTCGGCTTCTTCGAAGGCGCCTTGATAGAGCGCTGAGACACCGTGCTCGGTGAGCTCGGCTGCGGCGGCGAGCTCTCGAGACGCTTCGGCTGCAAGAGCCGCTGGCGCCTCGTCTGCCGCGGCCTTCGAGGGCTGCGAGGCCTCGGTCTGTGCAGAGCTGGTCTGGGCCGAGCTGGTCTGGGCAGAGCTGGTCTGGGCCGAGCTACCGCCAGCCCACATGATGGCGCAGGCGGCCACGGGTCCTATCCAGTTTCGGGTTCGAACCTTCATCTGCATCCTCATTGCCAGTCCCCAATCAGTTGAAAGCCGG
>JBCCEE010000308.1:0-10359 GCA_039030415.1 Acidobacteriota bacterium | reverse complement strand
CGACAAGGCTGATCCTTGTGAACCTCCACGCCGTACGCACTTGAACACTCCACGCCACGCGCTCTTCGCCCCGATAGCCGCTTTCGTGCTGACCCTCGCGCTGGTCTACGCCATCGGTCCGCGCGATTTCATGACCGGGGATACCACGCACTACCTGGCGATGGTGCGGGGCGAGACCGCCCCGGCCCCGTTCGCCTACCGGCTCTTGACTCCCGGCCTGGTGAAGCTGATCCCTGGGCCGCCCGGCTTCGGCTTTTTTCTCATCGCCTACCTGGCGACCCTCGGCACGCTGTGGGTGATGTTTCGCCTGCTGCGCCACCTCGACATCTCACGTACTGCAGCCATCACCACCTGCGTCTGCTTGGGCTTCTCGTACCCGCTCGCCAACTACCTGGGGCGCTGGGGACGGATCGATCCGCTGGCGAACTTGCTCTTCATCCTCGCCCTCTCGTGGATCCTGCGCCGCAAGCTGCTGCCGGCAGTCGGCGTGATGACGATCGGCATCCTCGCTAAAGAGACCTTGATCCTGCTGCTGCCGATTCTGTTCTGGCAGCGCATCCGCGGTCAGGCGACCGAACCCAAGGCGTGGCTGGCCGCCGGTACCCTCTGCCTGCTGCCGATCGCCAGCCTCATCGCGGTGCGCTCGACGATCGACGTCGCCGACGGCTCCTTCACCATGTCCTCGCCTGCCGACATGCCGAGAATCATGGATGAGGTTTGGTCCTACAACGTCGACCAGTTCGGCTTCCCAAAGCGCGTCGCCCGTGACTTGACCAAGTCCTACGGTTTCTTTTGGGTGCTCGCTGGCCTCGCCCTGCTGGCCGGCCGCCGGTTGCGGCGCGAAGGCCTCGCCTTGATCAGCCTCTACCTAATCGCGATCGGCTTCGCACTGTGCTTCGTGGCTACCGACTGGGCACGCATGCTGGGTACCGGCTACCCCGGAGTCTTCATCCCGGTGGCCTTCTTCTTCGATCGCGTGGCGCGTCGGCCGTCCGGCAACGCGCTGCTGGTCGGATTCATCGCCCTCAGCCTTCTGCAGTGTTATCTTTCCCTTCTGATCTACCGAGACCTCGACCGCACCGGCCAGATGGCCATGGTGGTGACCGAAATTCTGGTAGTGATGGTGGGTGCCAGCCTGGCGGTTTGGAGCTCATTCTGCCGTGGCGGCCGGCGAACGGCGGCGACTTGAGCGAACCGGGGTGCGAGGGGATGCAACATCTCGATGTGCGAGCGATCAGCCGGCGGCTGCTTCGGGAGCCACCGCTTCGGGAAGCTCTGGCAGAGCTTGCGCGGGGAGAGGGCAGCACGCTCGGCGCTCGGGCTCTAGAGCCACTGATCACCGGTCGGCTGTGCGAGCGGACGCCGGATGGGCCCCGGCTCACCCGCCTCGGCCGCGGCATCGCCTACCACCTGTCCGAGCTGCGCATCCAGATCGAGGAAGGCGGCGCGAAACAGTACGTCTCGCGGCTCGACATCCGCAGCGACTCGCGTATCCTGGACGTCGGCTGCGGCGCTGGCCAAAGCCTGGTGGCGCTGAGCGAGCAGCGGCCTGCGCTCACCGCCGGCATCGACTTCGACCCGGTGGCGCTGGCTCTGATGGCCGCAGTTCGCGACGTCGAGCAGCTGCCGACGCTGTTCGCGGTGCGCGCCAACGCCGAGCGCCTGCCCTTCGCCGACGGCAGCTTCGACCGCATCATCTGCCGCAGCGTGCTGATGCACGTGCGGGTGCTGCCCACTTTGGCGGAGATCTCGCGAGTGTGCACCGAGGGCGGCCTGGTCTACCTCCATCTGACCGACTTCTGGTTCTACTGGCGCAAGCTCCTGCGTGCCCGCTGGGAGCGCGGCGGCGTGCCCTTCGCGCTGCTGAACGGCCTGCTGCTGCAGACTCTGGGTCGCCAGCTCCGGATGCGCGCGACGCGGACCATGAGCTATCAAACCGTTGGCAGCGTCCGCCGCACCCTGATGCGCTACGGCTTCGAGATCCTAGAGGTCGAGCGGCACCAGCAGGGCGTGATGGGCGAGCGCCATCGTCAGCCCAAGATTCTGGCGCGCCGGCGCGCCGCGTCGCCATCGCGAGGAGCTGAGGCATGAAGCGCGACGTCCAGATCGATGCCATCCGCGGATTCTGCCTGGTGCTGATGACCATTTCGCACATCGAGGGCCCGGTCAACAAGCTGACCTTCGAGTTCATTGGCTTTACCGGCGGTGCCGAAGCCTTCGTCTACCTCTCCGGCATGGTCGCCGGCATCGTGTACAGCAAACGCGCCGCCAAGCTCAAAGAGCTCGAGCTCGCGCGTGCCGCCCGCGGCAGGGCCTGGACGCTCTACCAATACCATCTCGGCGCCTACGCCATGGTGCTGGCCTTGGTGGCGCTGGCGCCAACGCTGGCGCTGCCGCTGCACGGCTACGCTCCGCTGTTCTTCGACAGCCCCGGTCTCGCCGCGCTGCTCGGCCCGCTGCTGCTCTATCAACCGCTGTTCATCGACCTGCTGCCGATGTACTGCCTGTTCATCCTGATCACTCCGCTCGCTCTGCGGCAGTTCCGGCAGGGCCGCGAGTGGCATTGGCTGGGCGGTAGCTTCACCCTGTGGCTGCTCTGCCAGCTGGGGTTGAACGACTACCTGCTGCGCCAGACGGTAGCGCGGATCACCGAGCCGCAATTCGGATTCAGCCCCTGGTCGTGGCAGATGATCTACTTCATCGGCCTGTGGGTCGGCTTCCGCAAGTTCCGCGACGGCTACCTGTTTCGCGACTACCACGCCACGCTGCTGAGAATCTGCGCCGGCATCATGGTGCTGTGCTTCACCATCCGGCACGGCATCCGGCTGATGCGCTGGGCCGAGCGCACCGGCTCGTCGCTGCTCGACGGCGTCGCCGCCTACCTGCCGACGGCCGACACGCTGCAGCTCATCGCCGAGCTCACCTTCAAGCTCGACATGCGACCGCTGCGCGTGATCAATTTCTTCGCCGTCGTCTATGTTCTGAGCTACCTGCTCGAACGCTACCAGCCGCTGCTGCGCGCTCGCTGGCTGATCTTCATCGGCCAGCACTCGCTCGAGTGCTACGCCTACCATCTGCCGCTGGTCTACGGCATTCGGGTATTCGAGGGTAACCTCTTCGACCCGGCGGCCCCCTCGACGCCGATCCTCTTGACCCTCATCACCCTAGGGGCCGTGGCCAGTCTGACAATCCCCGCCAAACTGCACCAGCGGCACCGCGCCAAAGCGGCAAAACCATCCCCGGCTCCCGCCGCTACCGCTTCAGACGGCATCGTAACGGAGACATCATCGACATCTGCCGAGGGCTGATGCATGGTAATCTATTTAGTTATGAATCAATCTCTTACAGGTAGATTTGGGCGTCTGGCACGACTGCTGGCCATAGCTCTGGGAGCCATCTGCGCGCTTACCGGATGTTCGGCGTCGACGCCGGTTCATGCCCCGAGTACCGTCGAAGAGCCACTACCGCCGATCACGTGGCAGCCTTATCGCATTCAGATCGACGACGAGCTCGAGATCAAGTTCTGGGCCAACGAAGAGCTCGATCAGGTCGTCACGGTCCGGCCCGACGGCATGATCTCGCTGCCCTATGTCGATGACGTGCGGGCCGGCGGGCTGACGCCGACCGAGCTCGATGCCGAGCTCACCGCGCTCTACGCGACCGAGCTCATCTCGCCCGAGCTGACCGTCATCGTCACCGAAGCCGGTGGCCAGCGGATCTACCTGAGCGGTGAGGTCGGCGGCCAGGGCTCGCTGCGACTGGTCGAGAACATGACGCTGATGCAGGCGATCCAGGAGGCCGGTGGCCTGCTCACCACCGCGCGCCGCGAGCAGATCCTGCTCATCCGCACCCTGCCCGACGGCGAGCGCATTGCGCGTGCGGTCAATCTGAGGCCGGTGCTCAGCGGTAGCGATCTCACCAACGACGTCCGGCTGCAGAACAACGACGTCATCTTCGTGCCGCGCACCCGCATCGCCAACGTCAATATCTTCGTCGATCAGTACATCAACTCGATCATCCCCTTCGACGGCATCGTCTCGGCGGCGGTGTTCCAATCCGATCTGTTCACCTCGGATGACAACACGCCAGCCCCGGCACCCGAGCCGCTCGATCCGGAGCCAGAAGACCCATGATGGAAGAAAAGCCCATACCGTGGCGTGAGCTGATCGAGACCATCTTCCGCCAGCGCGGCCTGATCCTGAAGTCGACCGCGCTCGGCGTCTTGGGCGCGCTCATGCTGGCGCTTCTGATGCCCAAGGAGTACAAGGCCAGAGCACGCATCCTGCTGACTGCCCAGGCCCTTTCCGGTCCGCGCCAGGCAGCGATGACCGATCGCCAGGTCAACGCCGAGATCTCGCTCTTGACCAGCCGCGCCCTGACCCGCAGCGTGCTCGAGGACTACCTGAAGACGGGACGCTCCCTCGAGCCGGTGACGGCGCCTATCAGCCTGGCGAAACGCACCGTCAAGAACAGCATCAAGGCTCTGCTGCCGGAGCGCGAGTCGTCAGAAGCCGTCGAGATCGATCCGATCGAGGCGCGACTGTCGGGCCGCCTGCTGCAGGGCACGCTAGAAGCCAGAGCGATCACCGCCACCAACGTGATCCAGCTCTCTTACACCGGCCACACGCCCGAATGGGGCGCCGGCTTCCTCAACGACCTGCTCAAGGCTCACGTCGCTCGCATCGCCCAGCTCAACGAGAATACTGCCGCCGGCACGTTCTTCCACGAGCAGCGCAACCTCCTCGCGGTGCGCTGGCAGGAGGCGAGGGAAGCGTTCTCCCAATTTCAGAACGAGCAGGACGCCTCGCTGCTGGCCGGCGATGAAACCTACCTGCGCGAAGTCCTTTCACACTTCGAATCCAGCTTCGCCGAAGCCGAGACCGAGCGCCTCGAGCTACTGGCAATGGTCAAGTTCCTGAAGAGCGAGATCCAGCTGCTGCCGGAGAAGATCACCTCGGAGTCTCTGGTCACCGAGAACGAAGGCGTCAAATACTTGAGCGCCCGCATTCTGGAGCTCGAGATCGAGCGCAGCGAGCTGATCGCCCGCTACAAGCCGAGCAGCGCGCGGATCAGGTCCCTCGATCAACAGATCGCCGAGGGCAAGCGGCTGCTCGAGAACAAAGAGACCGAGACGCTGGCCCAGGTCACGACAATCGTCAATCCAGCCCGCCAGCAGCTCGAGCTTCAGCTGGTGGAGACCGAGACCCAGCTGCGCGGCACCACCGCCAAGGTCCAGGCCCTGACCGCGCAGATTCAAGACTACCGCGACAAGCTCAAGTGGCTCGAGGGACTCGGCACCGAGATGGAGCGGCTGCAGGACGACGTCAAGAACGCCAAAGAGGCTTATCAGGTCTACTCCCAGAAGGAAGAGGAAGCGCGGTTCTCGAGCTCGCTCGACGAGTCGGGCATCGTCAACGTCAGCATCATCGAAGCCGCCGAGATCCCCAAGCGGGCGCAGCCGTCCAAGGCTCGCATGTTCGTCATCCTCGGCCTGCTCGCCGGCATGATGCTGGGCTTTGTGCTGGCGTTCCTCAGAGACTGGCTCGATCCGTCGATCAAGAGCAGCGCCCAGGCGTATCGACTGAGCGGCATCCCGATCATCGCCGAGATCCCAACCCGCTGAGCGAGATCCAACGATGGAGCCCAACGCCCCAAGAGCGACGCGACGCAGCCTGGCCGACGTCATGCGCTGGCCGCGTCGCGGCGAGATCGCCAGGCCTGCCGCAAAGCCCGCCGAGGCGGAGGCGGAGGCGAGCGCTCCCGCGTCGCAGCCGCTGCGTTCCACCGCTGCCACCCCGGCGCCGCCGCAGCCGGCGACGCAGCCGCTGCGTTCCACCGCTGCCACTCCGGCGCAGCCGCCGCCGCAGTTTACCGAGCACGACATCTGGCGTCACCACTATCGTCTGCAGTCCGAGCCGTTCGCGCTCACCCCGGATCCCGAGTTTCTGTTCCCGAGCGACGCCCACACCGAGGCCATGGCGGGCCTCAAGCTCGGCCTGTGGGAGCGCCGCGGCCTGCTGGTCATCGTCGGCGAGGTCGGCACCGGCAAAACCACCCTGGTCTACTCTCTGCTCAGCGAGCTCGATCCGCAGATCGAGACGGCCTACCTCTCCAACACCCTGTTGACTTTCGAAGAGCTGCTGCAGAGCGCCCTGATGGACTTCGGCGTCGAGGCGCCGAGCCGCAACCGCCTCGACCTTCAGAACGCCCTCAACGGCTTCCTGCGCGAATGCGCGCAGCGCGGCAAGACCGCCGCGCTGGTGATCGACGAGGCTCAGAACCTCACCGACGAGGTTTTCGAACAGCTGCGGCTGCTGCTCAATTTCGAGACCTACAAAACCAAGCTGCTGCAAATCCTCCTGTCCGGTCAACCCGAGCTGGCCGACAAGCTGCAGCAGCCGAATCTGCGTCAGATCGGTAACCGGGTGGCGGTGCGCTGCCGGCTCGGCCCGCTGAGCTCGCGCGAAGCCCGAGCCTACATCGAGCATCGACTGAACACCGCCGGCGGCTCGCTCGACCTCTTCACTCGCGCTGCCCTCGGCCTACTGGTGCGCAAAGCGCGCGGCATTCCGCGGCGGATCAATATCTTGGCGCACAACGCCCTGCTCTTTGCCTACGGTCGAGAGCTAGAGCGGGTCGATCGCGCCACCATGGCCCAGGCCGTCCGCGAGATGAAGGGCTCGATCGCGGCTCCGTGAGCACCTTCCCGAGATGAGTAACTATTTTCGCGCCTTGCTGCGCTTGGAGAAGCAGTCCGGTTCGCCGGGCGCGGTGACCGCACGAGCCGCGGCCGGCGAGGCCCAGGCGAGGGATCCGCTGGCGGACACCAAGCCGGTCTACGACATCTCCTCGGTCAAGAAGCAAAACGCGCACGCCGCGCTGCTCGACGCACTGCGCGCTGTCACCGGCAGGGAGCAAACCCCTACCGTGGTGATCGCAGGCGTCGCCCGCAGTGACGCGGTGGGAGCGGTGATCGCTGGCATCGCCAACCAGGCGGCGCAGCGCGGCGTCGGAGTCCAGATCGGCGACGTCGTGGTCTCGACCACCCACCGCATTCTGAGCACCCGTGAAGACACCCCCGAGCCACGCGGCCTCGACCCCGAAGGTTTGCCGCTGGCCGGCAAGACTTCCCTGCCCCTCGAGCTGTCCGCCCCCGCCACCCAGGAGGCGCTGAAGAAATGGTTCGTCGGCGCCGGCGCCGGCTACGACCTGCTGATCGTCGCCGCGCCGCCGCTGCTGACCTCGGTCGACGCGGCGCTGGTGGCACGCGCCTGTGACGGGCTGGTGCTGGTCGGCGAGCCGCTGGTCACCCAGCGTGACGAATTCGAGATCGCCGTCGAGCGCGCCCGCTCGTCCGGCTGCCGCGTGCTCGGCCTGGTGATGAACGACAATCAGGAGTGGCTGCCGCGCTTTCTCGGCCGCCTGTTCGGCACCTACCCACGATCGATCCTGCCAGAAGAGAAGGAATAGCCGGGATGCTCACCATGCCGTTCTTTGGCGGCCTGTGCGTCCTGGCCCTGGTGCTGGTCGTCCTGGCACCTCTCTACAGCCTGGTGATGTGGGATCTGCTGATGGTCCCCATCGTCGAACCCTGGTACTTCGGCAACACCCTGTTCGACCCCAGCGATCTGGTGATTGTCTGGTTCGGTGCCGCGGTAGTGCTGCGCGGCAGGCTATCGCCCTCGAACCTGATCAAGAACATGCCCTACCTGGCGACCTGGCTGCTGCTCGGCATCATGCTGTGTGTCTCCTATCTCGCTTCGCCCCTCAACGCCGAAGCGCTGACCAATCCGGCGCGCGCTGGCTACCAGCTCTACCGCTACTGCTTCAAGCTGCTGCTCTACTATCCGATCTGCCTGCTGGTGCTGCGCGATCTGCGCAGCGTTCGCATCGCGCTGCTGGCGATGGTCGTCGGTGCCAACATCTGCGCCGCCGAAGCGGTCGTCCAGGGCTACAGCGGCGCCTTCGAGCCGCCGGGACCGTTCGATACCGGCAACGAGCTGGCGGCGGTGCTGATCGTGCCGTTCATGGTGGCGCTGTCCGGCCTGATGTTCCCGCTCTCATTCCTGCACCGCGTGTTCTCGGGGGCCAGCGTTCTGCTGATGGCCCGCGCCATTCTGTTCTCGGCCTCGCGCGGCGGCATGGTGTCGCTGATCGCCGCCTGCGGCTTCTTTGGCGCCCTCGCCTTCCTGCTGCCCGGCAGCCGTCGCAAGATGATCAAGCTCATCCCGGCGGCGTTGGCAGCGCCAGTTCTGCTGTTGATCGTTCGCCCAGACCTGCTCGAACGCCCGACCGTGAGGCATGCCGTCTCGTTGACCGACGGGCACAAGGACGGCAACATGCAGTGGCGTATCAAAGAGCGCTGGCCCCACTTCATCGCCATCGCCATGGAGCACCCGCTGCTCGGCACCGGCACCTACATCGATGAGAGCCTGAGCAAGAGGGCCAACACGCCCCACAACGGCTACATCGCGATGTCGGTCAAATACGGTTTCATCACCACCGGCCTGTTCCTACTGTTCGTGTACCGCGTCTTCCGGGACAGCCTGCGAGTCTATCGCCGGTCACCGGACTTGGAGCACCGCGTCTTCTTCCTGACGTTTGCCGCCAGCATTGTCGGCCTGATGACCCACAACATCGTCGAGACGACCTGGGTGGAACCGATCATCATGAAGTATTTCTGGCTGATGACCGCGGTCACGGCAGCGTACACTTACCTCTGGCAGGGCGACGAGGCCGCCGAAGTCCAGAGCCCTGCCTCTCGAGCCGGAGTCAAACCGCGCCTCGCCTCGCAGGCGGCGTGAGTCGCCCGAGGCATCGCTTGCTGGAGCTCCTGCCGTGCGCATTGGTTTGATAGCACCCGAGCTGCCGCCAGACCTCGGAGGTATGGCCGAGCTGTCGCGCGGGCTCACCCTGGCGCTCGCCGCCACCACCGAGGTCGTGCTGGTGACGCTGCCCGACCATGGGCTTCCGGGGGCGGACATTCCGCAGTACCCGATTCTCAAAGGCTGGCTGCCCCGTGATCAGAAGCAGTTGAACGCCCTCGCGACGCGCCACCGGATCGACGCCTGGCTCGCCCTCAACGCCGGTTTGGCACCGCTCGCACGGCACCTCGACAAGCCGTGCTGCAGCTTCTTCATGGGCAACGATTTCCTCAACCCATGGATACCCTACGGCGCCGGCTGGATGGAGCGCTTCCAGCGTCCCTACCTTCGGCCCCTGCGCACCCACCTGCGCCGCGCGGCCGTGCGGCGTGCGGTCAGCGACCTGCGCGGTCTGTTCTCGATCAGTCGCAGCACTTCGCGCCTGGTCTCGCAGCATCTCGACGTCGCCCCCGATCGCATCGAGCTCCATCCCCCCGGCGTCGACGATGCCTTCTTCCAGGCCGGCACCGCGGGTGAGCACTCAACCCTCCGCATGCTCACCGTCGCCCGCCTCAGCCGCTACAACCCGCGCAAGAATGTCGACGGCGTGCTGCGCGCCCTGGCTCAGATCTCACCCGATATCCGCTGGCGCTACACCGTGGTCGGCGGCGGCGACGATCTGCCGCGGCTGCGCGAGCTAACCGAACAGCTAGGCATTGCGGACCGCGTGGTCTTCCTCGGCGCCATCGGTAGGGACGAGCTGCTGAGCTGCTACCGCCGAGCCGATCTCTTCGTGCTCGCCGCGCGGGCCTCGGGCAAAGACGTCGAGGGCTTCGGCATCGTCTACATCGAAGCGGCGGCCTCCGGCGTACCGGCCCTCGCCAGCCGCGCTGGGGGCGCGACCGACGCCGTCATCGACGGTGAGACCGGCGTGGTGATCCACAGCTCCACGGCTGAGGCGATCGCCAGGGGCATCGAGCGGTTCGCGCAGGCCCGCCATCGCTTCGCCCCCGACACCGTACGCGCCTTCGCCGAGCGTTTCCGCTGGGCGAAGATTGCAGCCGGCGTCCGCCACTCGCTGCAGGGCAAGCTCGCCGGCCGTTCGGCGGCTGCGGCTCACCCCGCAGAGCGGGCGTCGGAGCGCGTCGCCTGAGATGGTCGATTCCGCGCCACGCCAATCGCTGCGCGTCGCACACTGCATTCACGGCCTCGGCCTGGGCGGCGCCCAGAAAGTCATCGCCGCCCTGGTGCGTGGTCGCCAAGACCCGCGACTCGAGGTTTTCGTTTACTCCTGCCACGGCGGCGTACACCGTGAAGAGATTGCAGCCGCGGGAGCCACGGTGCGCCTGCTCCCGCGCCACCTCCCCAAGATCGATCCGCTGTGGGCTATGCGGCTCGGCCGCCGCATGCGGCGCGACCGCATCGACCTGGTGCACACCCACCTCTTTGGCGACAGCCTGCACGGCGTTCTGGCGGCGCGGCTCGCCGGCCGTCT
>JBCCEE010000307.1:0-10368 GCA_039030415.1 Acidobacteriota bacterium | reverse complement strand
GGTGCCGTCCATTCCCAGCTCGAACACCTCTTCTCCGACCTGCACCTCGCCATCGAGCAGCTCGTTGGCGATGGACAGCCGCAGGCTCTGATCCTGACCCGGCCGATAGCCGCAGCCCAGGCCGCAGAACGAAACCTCGCATCCCTTGCGGTTGACGCAGAGGAACGAGGGATCGCCGGCGACATGATGCTCCATGCCGTCGAAATGCAATCCGTCGCCACCGAGCTCCGCTTCACCGGGACAGCGGCTGTCGGGATCCACCTGGGTCGCAGGATGGGCGGTCAGCATGGCCCCGAGGACCTGGAAGTCCGGATACTCCTCGGGCTCGGTCGCGAAGATGGCCGGAAAGGCGAGCGGGTCGGGCTGCAGGCCGGACTCGACCTGATGGATCGGGACGCCGGTCTCAGGGTCGCGCACCCCACACAACCCGAACCGACTCGAGCTCAGGTCGTCCTGGGGCTCGAGCTCGAGGATGCCGTTCCACGACAGCCGCACCTGATCGCCAGCGGTTCCCTGCGGGTTCGAGGCCAGCCAGTAGCAGTCGGCCAGGGGCAGGTTGTTGATGGCTCGCCCCGGCAGGTTGGCCTGGAACACTTCGCTGACCAGCGTCGATCGCTGGCCTTCGGCGTCGCTGCCGTCTCGAAACGTGCCGACGGTGATATCCGCCGCGCGCTGCTCGTCGGTCAGAGCCTGGCGGTCGAGCCGCAGCCGGTCGGCGAAGGAGATCCGCTCGATCGGTTGCGGGCGCTCGCGGAGACAGCCCGAGGACAGGACAGCCATGAAGACCAGCGTAGAGGCCAAGGAGAGCGAGGTGACGTCACGTTTCATGCTGAAGGCTCCGATGATGTGATTCCTAGGGTGTGTGGTGATGCGGTGACCCGCTGCGCTGGCCTATCGCTCAGGGCGTGCTCTGGCTCCAGGCGGCGGTCGAGCCGCCCTCGAAGCCGTCGCTGAAGATCCCACCTGGCAGACCGATGGTCTGGCCCTGCATGTCGGCGACGCTCTGGCCGACGAAGTTGTCGAGCGGCGGTAGCGCCGCCAGCTCGTCAGCTACGGCCTGCTGCAGCTGCGGGCTGCCGGCGGCTGATAGCTCGGTCAAGAAGAGCTCGAGCGCGTCGACCTCAGACTGCCCGACGAGCGCCGCGCCGGCCGTCTCGTCGACTACGCTCACGATGTGCGGCAGCCAGGCGCCGAGGGTCGAAGCGCCGCGCAGCAGCAGCAGGGGATCACTGAACAGCAGGCTCGCGATCTCCTCACTGTGGGTGTCGTACAGGGCCGCGTAGCGCGGACCCTCCGGCGTCTGCGGCATGACCTGGTCGCGCAGCAGGTAGACGGAGTCCAGGGTGACGCTCGCTCCGGCCTTGGCCAGGCGCTCGAGCCACCTCCCCCACGAGCCCGAGCGCCTGGGCGACGCCCCGCCCGCGACGGCGCCATAGCGGGCGAGCTCGGCGGGACAGCACCTGCGCTCCGTCGACTCCCCACCACTCCACCAGACGCGCAGGGAGTCGACGTTCGAGACCACGGCGTCGAGGCCGCCGTCGCCGTCGAGATCACCGAGGGCCAGGCGACGGTCCCTCAGGACCTCGAAGCCCGATCGGCTGTGGCATTGACCGGAGAAGCGAAACGTGGCGTCGCCTTCATTGAGCCAGACGGTCTGCAGCGAGCGATCGAAATGGGGCAGGCCGATGAGGGCGCCGGCGATCGGCTCGCGGCCGGCCACCGCGTCGAGGTCGCCGTCGCCGTCCAGGTCGCCGAGCGCGACGTCCTGGGCTCGACGCTGATCGTCGCCGTAGTGCAAACCGCTGTCGGTGAAGGTGCCGCTGCCGTCGTTGCGCCACACGGTCTCCGCCGCATCGGTCGAAACGAAAGCGTCGAGGTCGCCGTCGCCGTCCAGGTCACCCAGGGCGACGAGACCGGTCGCGGCGCCGAGGGTCGCGCCGCTGTCGACAAAGGTGCCGGCATTGCCGTTCTGGGCGCCGCCCTGGTTGAGCCAGATCCGCGGCGTCGGGCCGGGCAGAATCAGGTCGGGATCACCGTCTCCATCGAGATCACCGACCGCCGCGTTCTCGCGCAGCCCGCTGCCCAGGGCCTGGCCGTCGACCACGAAGTCGCCCTCGGTGCCGCTCTGCGCTCCGCCCTGGTTGATCAACAGGTGATGCGGAGCGTTGAGGTTGACGACGACGCCGTCCAGATCGCCATCCAGATCGAGATCGGCCAGGGCCACCGCCAGAGCGACGGCGTTACCCAGGCGCTGGCCCGAGTCACTGAAGGTCCCGCTGCCGTCGTTGAGCCAGACTTGATCGGGCTCGAGCGCCCCGCTGAAGCCACGTCCCACCAGCGCGTCGACGTCCCCGTCACCGTCGATATCACCGAGCGCCACGGCGGCACCGAGGCCGCCGTCGAGCGCCTGCGGCGTCTGCATCAGCTCACCCGCGATGCCACCTTGGGCACCACCCTGGTTGAGCCACACGCGGTCCACACCGAAGTCGACGGTGTAAGCGTCCAGATCGGAGTCGCCGTCGAGATCAGCGAGTGCGACGTCGAAGCCGATGCCGCTCAGGGTGCTCGGCGCAGCTTGGAAGTATCCGGTGGATTGGGCGGTTGCGGGAAGCTCGAAGAACAGGCCACAGAAGGCCGTAGCGAAGGCAATAGAGGCTCGGGAAAGTCGCTTCATGGGTGCGCTCCAAGTTTTGGTTCAACCGGGAAGACGCAGGGATTTGAATTTCCTCTCGCTCAGCCCCCAGAAAGATCGACGGGTCGCGCTGTGAATGATCTCCAGGAGATGCGGTGTACCATCCGCCCATGGGATGGATCTCGGTCGTCTTCGCGCACAAGGTGATCGGTGTCGCCACGCGCGACGTGCCCGACGGTGAGACCCTGCGCGCCCGGATGCTGCGTTCGGTGGGCCTCGATCCCGCGGCGCCCGTTGATCCCGTGCAGGTGATCGGCGATAGCGATTTCTTTGGCCTGCTGGAGCGGATCGCAGAACGGGTCGAGCGCGGGCGGGACGTCGCGCTGCGGGTCGGCGCCTCGATGCGCTGCGACGACTACGGCGCCTTCGGCCTGGCCTTCAAATCGGCGGTCAATCTCGAGAGCTCGTACGTGCGGGTGGAGCGGTATGGCCGCGTCGTCACGAGTATTGCGAACTTTCGAGTCATAAACAACGCGCAGTCGGCATTTATGGAGGTGATCCCGGGCGACAGCGAACGCCCCGGGCTGCTCATGACCAACGAGCTCGCGCTCGCCGCAGCCACCGCCCTCAGCCGCGAAGTCGGCGAGCAGGACTTTTCCCCCCTCGCGGTTCATCTCTCACACGTGGCGCCAGACGACGTATCCGCGTTCGAGGAGCACTTTCGCTGCCCCATTCACTTCGGTGCGCGGCGTGACGCCCTCGAAGTGTCCTACGATCAGCTGCGACGCCCCAACCGCCTCGGCGACACGTCGATCTCCCGGTTCTTCGACACGCACCTCGACGACGCGCTGGCCGACCTGCCCGAAGACGGCGGCCTGGGCCGCCGCGTGCGGGCCGAGATCGCCCAGGCGCTGAGCGAGGGCGTGCCCAAGCTCTCTCGCCTCGCCGCACAGCTGGGGATGAGCGGCCGAACCCTGCAGCGCCGGCTGGCAGGGGCAGGCCTCAGCTACCGGGATCTCGTCGACGAGGCGAGGAAGGAGCTTGCGGACCGGCTGCTTCTCAAGACCGACTACGACCTCACAGAGATCGCCTTCCTGACCGGGTTCTCCGAGCAGAGCGCCTTCCATCGCGCTTTCAGCCGATGGACGAGCCAGACTCCACGGTCCTACCGGGAAGCCGCTCGGTCGAGCCCGGCCTGAGCAGCCCATCCGCGGCCAGGGCCTGCCGGACGGAAGCGACGTAGGCACCGGATCGATAGAGGATCAGGAGCCCGATGGCGGCCACGAACAGCTCGACCGCGGTCGCCCCGACCAGCCCGCTGGACGGTATTCCATCGAGCGCGAAGCCGAGGAGGCGGGCGAGGCCGAACGAGCCGTAGACGAGGACCGTGAGAACCATCGCTAGGGACCGTAGGGAGCGCCTGAAAGTCCCGAGCAAAATGAGGATCGAGCTCGCCGCCAGCAGCCCACCGGGGGCGCGGACCTCTGACAACAAGCTCGGGTCTTCGCCGAGGACGATTCCGTTGCTGGCGTGGAAGGCATGGGGAACCAGCAGGATGGCGCTACCGATACCTAGCAGCAGCAGGCCGGCGAGGAAGAGAAAGGTGAGCTTGAAACGGTGGTTCATGAGATCCTCCAGATTGCGTTGGCGTTGCATGTAGCAGCGAAGACCCAGGTAGTCGCCACGAGCGAGAACCGGCGAAGCTCTTGCTTCAAGGTCTTCTCCTTGGGTCGGTGATCAAGCACGTGCGAAGTGTGCCCGAGTCCCCTGGAGGATGTCTTGACGGCCGACGCCATTGCTGTGACCCGGCGCGCCATCCGCCGGTCTTCAGGTGTCGCCGCTCTGCCAGTCGCCGAACAGCTGGAAGGCGGCCCAATGGTAGGGATGTGATGCGTCGACGGGTTGGGGGGCGGCAGCGCTCGGCGTGAAGAGCTGGCTCCAGAAGCTACGGCGCTCGGGGCTCGATGGAAACGGCATGGGCTGCCGGATCAGGTCGAGCTGGGCGCGACGCAGGGCTTCGTCGTGGGATCGGCCTGAGCGTAGATGGTGATAAAAGCGCGTCATCAGGATCGCCGTCGAACGGTCGGCGACGCGCCAGAGGGAGGCGACCACGGAACGGGCGCCAGCGTACTGGAAGGCTCGCGTCAGCCCCATCAACCCCTCGCCTGCGATCTCCTTGCCAAGCGCGCTCTCACAGGCCGACAGCGTCACCAGATCGGCATCGAGACGCATCTCCTCGAAGATCTCCCAGGCCTGCAGCAGGCCATTGTCTCGACCTCGGGCGTCACCCGCCGGCAGCGACAGGGCGACGCCGGAATCGAGCGGAAAGAGCTCGTCGATCACGACGTGGGCGGCGAAGTGGAGGACACGGGCGTCGCGAGCCACCGCTTTGGCTCGGCCCTCGGTCGCCTCCGGGCCGAGCAGCAGGCGGGCCGCGTCACCGTAGAGCCTGCCGATCTGCTGCACCTCGTCGCGGCTGGCGGCGAGCGGCGCGAGGCCTGCATAGCTCCCATCACCGCCGCGCACTGCCGGCGAGCCAGGGCCGCCGGCTTGGGCTCCCGGGTAGATCGGATCGCCGAACGCGACCACCATCGGGGCGCCTGGCGCCGTAGACGACCGGCGGCGGCGCTTGCGCAGCTCGTCATAAACCGTGACGGACGCCACCACGTGCACGGGCTTCGACTCGATCAGGTAACGCCCTCCGGGCTGAACCAGAGCTCCGAACGGCAGCTTGTGCAACGCACCGTCAGGCACGACGAGCAGACGGTCGGCCGGCCCAACGACCTCGGAGGCCGCTCCGATCAGCTCCCGATACAGCGCCGAAGCGAGCTCGACCAGAGGCTCGAGCTGCGCCGTCGGCTGCTCGAGCAGCAGCCGCAGACGCTCGACGCGCTGCCGAAGCTCAGCTTCCCCCAAACCCAGCGTCCACACCCACAGTTGCTCCGGGGTCAGCGCGAACAGCGTGCTGCTCGCGTCGCCGACGCTGAAGGCCAGCAGCACCGTGCCCGGGTCGAGGGCCCGCCGGGCCGCCGCGGCGTCTAGCGGCTGGGGAGCCTGCAGGGCGGCGAGGCCCGGGGCCTGGCGCAGGATCTCCTGGCGGATGATCTGGCGCTGGCGGCGCAGCTCCTCGAGCTGCTGGCGGCCGGCGTCGAGCTGCTCGGCGTCATCCCCCGGCGACAGCTTGGCCAGCCGCTGCTGGGCACGGTCGTAGCGCACGTCGACCCGACGGCGACGGCGCTCGAGCTCGGCGGGCAGGTCGAGATCGAAGATCAGATCGCGCTCGGCCAGCAGGTCGAGCAGCGCTCGAGCTCGCGAGCGTTCGAGTACGTGGAAGGCCGCTTCGCGCCTACCCTGCTCCACCAGCAGCTCGATCAGCTCGCGGTAGATCTCGAGGTGACGGGCCCGGAAAGTGGAGCGCGTCTCGTCCGTTCCGCCGAGCCTACCGGCCTGAAGCTCGAGCGCGTCAACCGCGGCTTGGAAAGACTCGCGAGCCTCCTCGAGTCGACCGGAAGCAAGGTAGACGCGCCCGAGCTGATGCAGCACGAGGGCCTCGCGCCGGCTACCCGGGGCGAGACGGCGAAAGATCGCCAGGGCTTGCGAGAGGGCGCGCTCGGCTGCCTTGGGATCGCCGCGGTCGAAAGCGACGGCACCGACCGACCGCAGATTGACGGCGGTGAAGAAACCGTCCCCCGGTGCCTTCTCGGCAAAGATCTCGGCGCTGCGCGCGAGATCCCGCTCCGCCGCGTCGAGCCGACCCTGGCGCCGCCGGATCTCGCCGAGCTTCAACAGAGTGCGTGCCACTTCGAGACTCTCGACCGCGGCCTGACTCCGGATCTCCAGCGCCTGCTCGAGCAAGCGCTCGGCCTCGTCGAAGTCCGCAGCGTCGCGCGCGACGTCGGCTAGCCCGGCCAGGGTGAGGGCGACGTCGAGGCTGCCGGGGGCTCGCTGCTCGCGGATCGCCAAGGCGCGGCGGTGGTTCCTGCGAGCGGCTTCCAGGTCGCCGCGCTGACGGGCCAATCCGGCCAGGTGGTGCAGGTGCCAAGCGGCATCCAGGCTGTTGGCCGAGCGCTGCGCTGCGATCTCCATCGCCTCGCGGTAGTGGCCCTCGGCAGCCACGAGATCACCTCGGTCCTGCGCCAGCAGGCCCAGGTTCTGCAGCACCGTCGAGATGTTGCGCCCTTCGGGCTCGAGCTCCCGCCATAGCTCGAGGGACTGCTGCATGGCCTGCGCTGCCGCCGCCCGATCGCCCTGCATTCCCGAAATGACCCCGACGCTGTTGTAGGCGTGCGCCAGCTCGGCGGACCCCGGAGCCTGTTCACGACGCGCCTCGAGAATCCTGAGAAACCCTTCCTCGGCAGCCTCGAGGTCGCCGCGACGCGCGGCTAGCCGGGCCAGATTGCTCAGGCTCTGGGTGACTTCGAGGCTGTGCGGAGAGAGCCGCTCGCGCAGCTCGAGCGCCTGCCGGTGCAGCGTCTCGGCATTGACCAGATCCCCAAGCTTCTGCTGGGCGACGCCAAGGTTGTTGAGCGTCGTAGCCACGCACAACGCGTCACCATAGACGCTCTGGCGAAGCTCGAGCGCCTTGCCGTAATGCTCGATGGCTTCATCGGTCCGCCCGGCCAAGGACAGGTCGTTGGCCATCTCCATCTCGACCCAAGCCTGGACCGCCGGCTCGTTCGAGCGCTCGGCGAGGCGGGATGCCCGTTCGAGCTCGGCCAGCGCTTCGACGTCACGGCCCAAGTCGCTCAGCGCCTGGCCGGCACGGAGGTGGAGCCAGATCGCGACGCGTCGGTCTTCCCCAGCCATCGCGGCTTCGGCCAGAGGGCGCATGGCGTCGGCCTCCTGGCTGAGCCGCTCCACAGCGCCTCGGTAGACTTCGAGCCGCGCTTCGCCCAGGCGGGGACGGACCCGCAGACCCAGCTGATGGCCTGAGAGCGACACCTCGAAAGCGCGCCCCCGGCGCAGAGCTCGAAGCCGGAATTCACCGCGCGGCGCCTGCTCTTCCTGAAGCTCCAGGTAGTCGAAAGGATCGCGCAAAGGGCTGCTCTCGCTCTCGGGCTGAGCGCGACCTGCATCACCCCGGTGCCATGAGAGCAGCACGTCGTCTACCTGGAGCCCAGCGCGCTCGGCGGCGCTGTCGGTCACCAATTTCTCAACGACCACCCCGCGCGGCTCCGTTCCGCTCGAACCACCGACCGGAGCCTCGACCGAACCGCCGACCGCACGGTCTGAAACGCGGTCAGCAGCTCGCCCACAGCCGACCACCGCCAGCAGCAGAACGCCTGCAAGAGCTGCCAGGCCGGGACGCCACGCCTTCGCTCGCGTCATTCCGGACCAACGCGAAAGGCGAACGGCCCGAGCTGACTCCTCGCAACGGGTCCGGAGACGTTCACCGTCCAGAAATAGCCGCCGGTGGACTCGAGACGATGCTGGACCGAAGCCGGCAGCTCCGACTCGTTGCGAGCGAGCGGCTCGCTCTCCCACAGCAGCTCGGCCCGGGCATCGAAAAGCCGGACCCGATAGCTCTCCGCGCCGAGCTGGGCCGGCCAGCTGAAGCGCTGCGGCGCGACGTCGACCACGGCGTCGGCGTGAGGCTGCAGAGCCGTCACGGAGGCACTGCGCGTGACGGCGGGCTCAGGAGTCGGCGCTGAGGGCACGAGCAGACCAACTGAAGCGACTACCAGCGCCAGTCCAGCAGCCATCGCCGCGGGAATCCAGCGCCGCCGTCCGCCCCGATCGCGATCCTGGACTTCGCGTCGCGCGGTTTGCCGAACCCGGCGTGCGGACTCCAGATCAACGACTCCCCCGGCAGCCGCATCGGCCGTGGTTCCGGAGCCCAGGTCGAGCTGCGCGGCCAGGTCCGCGGCCCACGGTTCGAGGCTTCGAGCCTTGCGCAGCTCCAACGAGCAGTCCGAGCAATCGGCGAGGTGCAATACGGCACGGCGCCGCGCTTCGGCGTCGAGCTCGCTCCCTTGCCCGGCGCCAGCCAGGGCAGCAATCTCCTCGGCCGTGAGGCAGGCCCCGCGGTCCGCACGACTCGTATGGCGACGATACCGATCCTGAAATGCTTCTTCCATCGCTCGGTTCATTCCAGCGCTGGGTCCAGAATCCCGTCCACAGTCTCTTCGGCCCCAGTCTCTTGAGACCGGCGCGCTCTCAGGTTACATGACGCAGCCACGGGCTTTTCCTCTCAGGTATCGGCTCACTTTCTCGCACGCCTGATTCATTGTGGCTCCCAGTATTCGAACCCAGCCGCCTCGAGCTCGCTCCGCACCGCCTGCAGACCGCGATAGAGCAGGTTGCGCGCCTTCGGCTCGGTCCAGCCCGAGAGGTCGGCGATCTCCTGGATCTTGAAGCCCTGCAGGTAGAGCTTGACCGCGACCCTGCGATTCTCCGGCAGACCTTCGAGAGCCCGGCTGACCCGGGTCAAGGTCTGACGGTCCGACGCCGTGCGCTCAGGGGTCGGCGCCGAATCGATCGTCGCCGGCAGGTCCGCAGGAGTCTCGGAGTCGCCCCCCTGCAGACTCGAGGTCACGCCCTTGCGCTGCGCCTGGACCCGCCGCATGGCGTCGATGGTCGCCGTCGTCGCCAGGCGGTAGAGGAAGGCCGCCGGGTTCTCGATCACAGGTCGACTCCGCAGCGCCTGCCAAAGCCGCACCGCCACGTCCTGCTCGATGTCCTCGGGCTGGATTCCCAAACCGCCCGAGCAGAGCCGCCGAACGGTGCCGCGCAGCCAGCTGCCATACTGCTTCAGAATGAGCTGAAACTGCGCGTCGGACGGATCCGGCGAGGATTCTGTCTTCGGACTTCGCAAGAGCACCCGGTACCATCGAGGGATGTCTTCTTCAAGGCACTGTCTCTCATCAAGGCGCTGTCTCTCGTCAAGGCACTGTCTCCAAACCGCCTCGCAGCGTACAAATCGAGCGTCTGGAGGTCAAGGCGAGCGGCCGGCGATAGACTCGCTGGCATGTGGAAGCTCTTGCGATCACCCGCCCGTGCCCTGCCGCTCGATCACCTGACCGCCGAGCTGCGCTACGCCCTGCGCGGCCTGTTCCGCGACCCGACGTTCACCGTCACGGCGCTCGGTATCCTCGCCCTGGGCTGTGGCGCCCACACCGCCATGCTCACCGCCATCGACGGCCTGCTGCTGGCGCCGCTGCCCTATCCCGAGCCCGAGCGCCTGGTCTCGGTCTACGAAGTCCGCCAGCCCCAGGGGGATCGCGAAGCGACGCGACGCGGGGTCGCCCTCGATACCCTTCCCGCATGGCGAGACGTTGAGGGCCTGGAGCATTTAGCGGGCTATCGCCTGCGCAGCTTCGGCCTGCAGACGGCCACCGGCGCCTCGGACGCCACCCGCACCCAGCTCTCGGACGTCGAGGTGGTACAGGTCGGCATGACCACTTCCGGTCTGTTTCGCACCCTCGGCGTCGAGCCCCTGCTCGGCCGCGACTTCACCCCGGAGGAGGAGCGCAAAGACCTACCCCGAGTGGTCATCGGACACGCTCTTTGGCAGCGGACGCTGGCCGCCGATCTGCAGATTTTGGGACATTCGCTGTGGCTCAATGGTGAGGAACATACGATGCTGGGGGTCCTGCCGGCCGATTTTCGCATGGTGAGTCGCGGCCGGGTGCCCGACGCCTACATCCCGATCTCCCATGCCGACTACGGCGGCAGCCGCAGCAAACGGGCCCTCGAAGTGATCGCCCGCCTCGAGGCCGGCAGCGATCTGGCCGGCG
>JBCCEE010000306.1:0-10406 GCA_039030415.1 Acidobacteriota bacterium | reverse complement strand
GGGCTCATCCCCATCGCCGGCCCGAACAGCAGCGGCACGCTCACCGTCGCACCGAACATCGTCAGCACATGCTGAGCGCTGAGCACCAGCGTCTGACCCAGCGCGGGACGATCATCGAGACCATAGATGGGCTTCGGGCCGGCGTGTTTCGACATGGGACCTCCTGGCGCGGAGTCGACTCCCGTGCTTCCGGGAATCGCTCAGCGGTTGACTGCCTGGGGACTTGTAGCGTGAATGTCGAGTGTATCGGATCACCTCCAGGCTCGTTTCGAAAACCTGCGCAGTGGTGACTCACCGATATTGATTGAAATGCACCTCGAAATCGGGTATTATTTTCACGAGCATTGATGCGGATCTGTTCGCACAGTGACTCGTTAGGCACAGTCACTCGCTAACCACAGTGACTCGTTAGGCACAGTGACTCGCTAACCACAGTGACCCGTTAGACAGGATAGATGATCAAAGGGTTCGTGGTGGCTTCTACGAAGTCATCACAGGACTGATGGCCCGACCCAACGAGGGTCGAGAAAGGACTTGATCCATGGGACAGGTACCTGGCCGAGCACGCATGTTGCTCATTGGGGATGGCAAGCTGGCCAGCCATCTCATCTACTACTTGCGCACTCGAGGGCTGGACGTGGTGCAGTGGAGCCGACGGCGCGGCGTGATCGCTGACGCGACCGCTGGCCTGCCAACCGCGGCCGCGAGCTCTAGGGCGCGCCGGAACGCTCTGCCCGAGCTGCTCGCCCAGGCGGACCGCGTGCTGCTGGCGATTCGCGACGACGCTCTGGCGGACTTCGTGGCCCAGCATCGCCACCTCTCGGACGCCCTGTGGGTGCATTTCTCGGGTAGCGCGGTGGTCGACGGCGCCTGGAGCGCGCACCCTCTGTGCACCTTCACCGGGCCGCTCTACGAGCCCGAGCGGTACGCCGCCGTTCCCTTCATCGTCGAGCAGGAAGGCCCGCCTCTCGGCGAGCTGATTCCCGGTCTCGACAACCCTTCTACCGCTATCCCGCGAGCTAACAAACCGCTCTACCATGCCCTGTGCGTGGCCGCCGGCAATCTCTCGCAGATGCTGTGGCAGCAGCTCTTCGAGGGCTTCGAGCAGCGACTCGGGCTACCGGCCGAGCTGGCGCTGCCGTTCCTGCAGCAGAGCGCAAGCAATCTCGAGCGCTCGCTGCCCAAGAACGACGAGAGCGATGTCTTGACCGGCCCGATCGTCCGCCAGGACCTCGGCACTATCCAGCGCAATCTGGCGGCACTGCGAGCCGCCAACCGCCCGGAGCTGGCCGAAGTCTACGAGGCTGGCGTGCGGCTCGCTCGCGTCACGGGCGGCTCCCAGGCGCCGCTGGCGGAGGTCGCATGAACTCCATCACAGATCTGCAGCGCGCCAAGCGTCAGGGGCGGGTGATCTCGATGGTCACCTGCTACGACCATTGGACCGCACGCATCGTCCAACGGTCCGAGGTCGACTGCATCCTGATCGGCGACAGCGCCGCCATGGTGGCCCACGGCTTCGACGACACGATCTCGGCGACGCCCGAGATGATGGCCTGGCACGTCCGAGCCGTCGCCAAGGGCGCGCCCGACAAGCTGATCGTGGGCGATTTTCCTTTCCTCGCTCACCGCAAAGGCGAAGCCGCCGCCTTCGAGACCGCTGACCTGCTGATGAAGGCGGGCGCCCAGGCGGTCAAGATCGAGGGGCTGCGCGGACACCAGGAGATTCTGCGCGCCCTGGTCGAAAGTGGCGTGCCGGTGATGGGTCATCTCGGTCTGACGCCGCAGTCCCTGCACGCCTTCGGTGGCTTCCGGGTCCAGGCGAAGCAGCGCCAAGCCGCCGACCAACTGGTGCGCGACGCGCTCGAGCTTCAGACCCTGGGCTGTTTCTCGGTGGTGCTCGAGGCGATCCCGAACGACGTCGCCCGCCGCGTCACCGAGGCGCTGGACATTCCGACCATCGGCATCGGCGCCGGGCCGGACACTTCGGGACAGGTGCTGGTGCTGCAGGATCTCCTGGGCATGAATCCCGACTTCGAGCCGCGCTTCGTGCGACGCTACCTCGACGGCTCGAACTTGTTTCGCGAAGCGCTCGACCGCTTTGCCTGTGACGTGCGTCAGGGCGAATTTCCCGCTGAAAAGGAGACCTACGGATGCTCGAAATCATCAACCGCCTGAGCGAATGGAGAGCCCAGCGTGACCGCTTCGCCGGCCGCAGCGTGGGATTCGTGCCGACCATGGGAGCGCTGCATGCCGGTCATGCCACGCTGCTCGAGCGCTCGGTACGCGAGAACGACATCACCGTGCTGAGCGTCTTCGTCAACCCGACGCAGTTCGACCAGCCGGACGATCTGAGCAGCTATCCCCAGACCCTGGAGGCTGATGCCCAGCTGGCCGAAGCGCTCGGCGTCGACGTGCTGCTGTGCCCGCGCAGCCAGGAGATGTACCCGGACGGCTACCGCTACCGGGTCAGCGAGACGTCGTTCAGCCGCCAGCTCGAGGGCGCCCATCGCGACGGTCACTTCGACGGCGTGCTGACCGTGGTCCTCAAGCTGCTGCAGCTCGTTCGGCCCCAGCGCGCCTACTTCGGCGAGAAGGACTTCCAGCAGCTCGAGCTGGTGCGCGGCATGGCCGAAGCGTTCTTCCTCGACGTCGACATCGTCGGCTGCGCTACGGTCCGCGAGTCGGATGGGCTGGCGGCGAGCTCGCGCAACCGCAATCTGTCCCGCGGCCACCGCTCGCGGGCTCCGCGGTTCCCCCGCCTGCTACAGACGCCCGTGCCGCCCTCAGAGATTGCCACGAGGCTAGAGGAGCAGGGCTTCGAAGTCGACTACGTGGAAGACGTCGAAGGCCGACGCTACGGCGCCGTGCGCCTCGGCGCGGTGCGACTGATCGACAATGTCTCGTTAGAAGATGTCTCGCTGGAAGATGTCTCGCTGGAAGATGTCTCGCTGGAAGACCTGCCGCTCGGAGACGTGCCGCTCGAAGACCTTGCCCCGGCCAGCCTGGAGGGAGTCCGATGAGCACCGGTGATCGCGACTCCGGGCTGTCAAAGGCGGCTGCCTCTTCCGAAGGTCCGGCGACGCTCTGCCTGGACATCGGCAACACCCACATCGTCGGCGGCGTCTTCGTGGGCGATACGCTGGCGGTGCAGTTCCGCGCGTCGTCTTCGGCCAAGCCGACCTCCGACGAGCTCGGCGTCTTCCTGCGCTCGGCGCTGCGCGAGAACGGCATCGAGCCGGATCGTATCGACCGCATCGCGCTGTGCTCGGTGGTGCCCGACATCGTCCACTCGCTGCGCAACACCTGCCGCAAATACTTCGACCTGGAACCCTTCGTGCTCGAGGCCGGGGTCAAGACCGGCCTCAAGATCCGCTATCGCAACCCGCTGGAAGTGGGCTCCGATCGCATCGCCGACGCCGTCGCCGCGGTGCAGCAGTTCCCGAACGAAGACCTGATCATCGTCGACTTCGGGACCGCCACCACCGTCGAGGCGATCACCCGCGATCGCGACTACCTGGGCGGCATGATTCTGCCCGGCCTCCGGCTGACGATGGAGGCGCTCGAAGCCAAGACCGCCAAGCTGCCGGCGGTGGAGATTCTCGAGCCCGAGAGAATCGTCGGCCGCTCGACCAGCGAGAGCATTCAGTCCGGCCTCTACTACGGCACCGTGGGCGCGATTCGCTATGCCATCGACCGCATCACCGAAGACGAGTTCGATGGCCAACGCCCGATCGTCATCAGCACCGGCGGCTTCTCGTCGCTGTTTCGAGACAGTCAGCTCTTCGACCACATTCTTCCCGATCTGCTGCTGCGCGGTCTGCTGCGTGCCCTGCGGATGAACACGATATAGGAGCCCGACATGCGACTCACTTTCCTCAAATCCAAGCTCCATCGAGCCACCGTCACCGACGCCAACCTGGCCTATGAAGGCTCGATCTCGATCGATCCCGCGCTGTGTGAAGCCGCCGGTCTGCACCGCTTCGAGCGCGTCGAGATCTACAACTGCAACAACGGCGCGCGCTTCGCCACCTACGTCATTCACGGCGGCCCGGGCGAGATCTGCCTCAACGGCGCGGCCGCCCGGCACGCTCAGGTCGGTGATCTCGTGATCATCGCGTGCTACGCTGACCTCGATGCCGACGAGGTCGATCTGCACGAGCCGAAGCTGGTTTTTCTCGACGAGGCCAACCGTCCTGTCGAGCACCACCATGAGGAGGCCGCCTGAGCGTAATCCTCGAGACATTCCGCCTCCAGGGCATGACAGGGAACCCTCGCATTTTGCGCGTGAGTCAGTAGAGACACGAGCACGGGCGATGGACTTCCCTCTCGAGGAGTGCCGATGGAGACTACGCAGAATGCCGCGACGGAGAATGCCGCGACGCCCCCTAGCGTCGCGAGCTTACCGGCGCGGCGTAGCAATGGCATGAGCCCTGCCAACACGGCTTGGGATCGTGAGCTCGACGCCCTGCTCGAGGCGGTGCTCGACCTGACACCGGCCGACCGCGAGCGCTTCCTCGAGCGGAATGCTTCCAGCCCGGAGATCGCGCGTCACGTCGAGTCGATGCTGCGAGACGAGGCGGAGCTCGGCAGCTTCATGGGCGGCTCCCCCGAGACCTCGTCCAGCCCCACCGAGGCGGGGGGAGCCGACGACTCCTGGTCGCCGGCGGACCTCAGGCCCGGCGACCGGCTCAGGTCGTTTCGCATTCTCGGCCTGCTCGGCCAGGGCGGCATGGGCCAGGTCTATCGCGCCGAGCAGGAGGAGCCGATCCGCAGGCTGGTGGCTCTCAAGGTCATCAGCCATGCCCTCGGCCTGGAAGGGGAGTCTAGGTTTCGCGCCGAGCGACAGGCCCTCGGCCGCCTGGGCCATCCCAACATCGCCCGCCTGTACGAAGCCGGCGCCAACGCCGACGGTCGCCCCTTCGTCGCCATGGAGCTGGTCGAAGGGCCTCCGATCACCGGCTACTGCGACGAGCGTCAGCTGTCGTGTCAGGCTCGGCTACGCCTGTTTCTGGCGGTGTGCCGAGGCGCCCAGCACGCCCACCAAAAGCAGATTTTGCACCGTGACCTGAAGCCGTCCAACATCCTCGTCACCGAGATCGACGGCCCGCCCGAAGTCAAGATCATCGACTTTGGCATCGCCAAGGCCTTGGGCCAGCCCTTGACCGACCAGACCCTGGCCACCGGCCAGGCGCTGATCGGCACGCCCCACTACATGAGCCCCGAAGCGCTCGAGGGCGAAGGCGAGCTCGACACCCGCAGCGACGTCTACTCGCTCGGCCTCGTGCTCTACGAGCTGCTCGCCGGCTGCCATCCGTTCCAGATCTCCCTGGGCGAGCTGCCGCAGATCGTGCGCGAGATCCTGTCGACGCCACCGCCGCCGCCGAGCCAGCTGTTCTCGGAGCTTCCGCCCGAGGAGCGAGACGAGGTGGCGCAGGCTCGCGGCATCGAGCCCGGTCGCCTGAGTCGCCTGCTGGCCTCCGATATGGACTGGATCGTCATGAAGGCGATGGCCAGGGCGCGCGACGGCCGCTATGGCTCGGTGGCCGAGATGGCGGATGACATCGAGCGGGCGCTGGCCGGCAAGCCGGTGCTGGCGCGACCGCCGAGCCTCGGCTATCGCCTCCGCAAGTGGGTGATCCGCAACCGCCTGGCCACCGGCCTTGGCAGCCTCACCGCAGCAGGACTGATCGCCGCCACGACGGTAACCTCGTTGGCCATGGTGCGAGCCCAGCACGCGGAGCGCCAGAGCCGGCAGGACGCCCAGGTCTCACGGCAGGCCCTCGACTTCGTCATCGACCTTTTCGAAGCCGCCAGCCCAGAAGTGATGAAGGGCGAACCGGTCGACGTGAGGCAGCTGCTCGAAGCCGGCGCCGAGCGCATCCGTGAGAGTCCGATCGATTCCATGCCGCGCGCCGAAATTCTGTCCACTCTGGCCCGTGTCCAGGTCCACTTGGGCCAGTACCCGGAAGCGGTCGAACTGGCGATGGAAAGTCTCGATATTCGTCAGCAGGCGATCACCACCGGCGGCCTGTCGGGCGACGATCCCGCGGTGTTCTCGAGCCTCGACCTGCTCGCCAACGCCCTGCGGCGTGCGGGCCGCGGCGGCGAGGCCGAGCCGCTGCTCGAGCGTCTGGTGGAGCTGGCGCGAGCCAACGGCGATCAGACCGCCCTGGCCGACGCGCTCAATACCTTCGGCAGCCTGCGTTGGAGCCAGGATCGCTTCGACGAGGCCGAAACGCTGTATCGCGAGGCGCTCGAGCTGCGCATCTCGGCGCTGGGCGATGCGGCGCCGGAGGTCGCCAGCAGCCACAACAACCTCGGCGTGCTGTTACTCTCCTCAGCCCGCTCCCTGGAGGCCGAGCCGCATCTGCGCCGCGCTGCCGAGCTGCTCGAGGCCCAGTTGGGCGAGCAGCATCCGAATACCCTGAACACTCTGAACAATCTCGGCCTCGTCCTGCAAGGCACGGGGCGCTTGGAGGAGTCCTTCGAAGTCCAGCAGCGCGTCCTCGAGCTGCGCACTGCTGTTCTGGGCCCCGATCACCCAGCGGTCGCAACCTCGCACAGCAATCTGGCCACGGCACTGCGGGATCTCGGACGATACGCCGAGGCCGAGCAGTCGGTGCGCCGAGCGGTCGAGATACGACGGCAGACCTTGGGCCCGGATCACAACGAGACCCTCAAGGCGCTGACCAACCTGGGGAACGTACTGCGCCGGCAGCAGCGACTCGTCGAATCCGAAGAGGTGCTGAATGAAGCTCTGGAGCGGCGGCAGCGTACCCGGGGCCCAGAAGACCTCGGAGTCGCGCATACGCGCCGCAGCCTGGCCCTGGTATGGCGCGAAACCGGCCGCTTCGAGGCTGCACGGAGCGCGCTGCAGGAGGTCCTGACGCTGCAGCGCCGCAAGCTCGGCGACGGGCACCACAACGTCGCCTTGACTCTGTACCATCTCGGAGTGCTCGAGCGCCAAGCCGGCGCCTATGCGGAGGCCGAGACCCTGCTGCGGCAAGCCATCGCCAAACGACGGGCCCTCGGAGCTTTGCACGAGAAGCGCTTGGCGGACAGCCTGATCGAGCTCGCGGAGCTCGCCGCGCTTCAGGGTCGCGAAGCCGAGCGCGCCGCCCTGCTGGTCGAAGCCCTGTCTATCCTCCGGCGGGTGCTGCCGGCCGAGCACCCCGAACTCCAAGAGCTGGCCCGCTCCCTGCGATGACCGGCAGCGCAGCACTGAACGACCGCAAGCGGCACGCCGGACGCTGCGACCCTTCCAACGACGCGGTATAGAATTACTGCTATGCCAATGCATCACGTAAGTCATCATCGAAGATTGGCAGGAATCCCTTTACTCGTCTTGGCTCTGGTCGCCGGTTGGCAGCTGACCGCGGCGCCTTCCGCGCAAGACGCTGAGCCCGAGCCGGCCGCAAGCCAGCCGGAGGCTCCGGCAGAGGCTGAAGCGACCGATCCGCTGGCTGCGCGCGGCCATTCCGTCACCGGCGGCGCCGCTCCCGGCTACGTCGCCGACCAGCTCTGCGGCTCCTGCCACCGCGACCTCTACGACTCTTACCAAGAGGTGGCGATGGCGCGCTCGTTTTACAGGCCGGATCCCGCCAAGGACATCGAAGACTTCGAAAAAGGGTACTTCCACGCCGCCTCGCGGCGCCACTACACGATGGAGCGACGCGACGCCGACACGCTTGTGATGACCCGCTACCAGCTCGATGATCGAGGCGAGCGCATCAACGTCGTCGAGCAGGAGGTGGATTGGATCCTCGGCTCCGGCAATCACTCCCGGACCTACATATTCCGCACGCCGTCGGGCAACCTCTACCAGATGCCGATCGCCTGGTACACCCAGACCAACAAATGGGCCATGGCCCCGGGTTTCGAGGAAGCCGACCACCTCGGAATGACCCGGCGAGTGCACCGCGAGTGCATGTTCTGCCACAACGCCTACCCCGACGTGGCGGAGGGCAGTGACAACAACCTGCAGCCCCACTTCTTTCCCGAAGAGCTACCCGAGGGTTTGGGATGCCAGCGCTGCCACGGCCCCGGCGCCGAGCACGTGCGCGCCGCGATGAGCGAGTCGGTCGACTTCAAGGCAGTCTATGGCTCGATCCTCAACCCCGCGGACCTCGACGTCGATCTGCGCAACGACGTCTGCTACCAATGCCACATGCAGCCTACGGTAGCGCTTCCCGGTCAGCGGCGCTTTGGCCGCCGAACCTATTCGTACCGCCCGGGCGAGCCGCTCGACGAATACATGGTGAGGCTGGACATCGTCGAAGCAGGCCGCGAGCGCGTCGACCGGTTCGACATCAATCACCATCCCTACCGTCTCGAGCAGAGCCGCTGTTTCATTGAGAGCGCTGGCGCCATGAGCTGCATGAGCTGCCACGATCCGCACCGCAAGGTGCCGGTAGCAGAGCGCGTCACCCACTACCGCGCCGCCTGCCTGAAGTGTCACGAGGTTGACGCCTGCCAGCTCGAAGAGATGACCGCGGACGCTTCGCTACCCGACGTCGCGGCCGACAACTGCGTCGGCTGCCACATGCAGGAGCGGCGCACCGAGGACGTGATCGAGGTCACCATGACCGATCACTACATCCGCAGGCGTCCGGGCGGTCCCGAGCTGGTGGCGCCGATGGAGCCCAAAGACCCCAACATCGAAGACGTCATCATGTTCAGTCGGGATCACGGGCTGCCGACCGAGCTGGCCGACGTCTACCGCGCCACAGCCGTGCTCAAGGTGTTGGGTCGCAGCCATCAGGGCGCGAAGACCGCGCTGCAGGAGCGGCTGCCGAGAGTTCGACCGCGCGGCCTCGAACCCTATATCGAGCTCGCCCGCGCCCAGCTCACGACGGGCGAGCTGGACGAAGCCGCCAACCTCCTCCAACAGGTGCTGACGATCGCTCCCGAGGCCGCGTTGGCGCGCGATATCTTGGCCCTCACCGAATCCCGCCGCGGGCGATTCCCGCAGGCCATGGCGCATCTCGAGGAAGTGCTCGCCAACCACCCGCCGGAGCGGCCCGAGACCCATTTCAACCTCGGCCTGGTGCTGTTTCAAGTGGAGCGCCACGAAGAGGCCCGCATCCACTTGGCGCGCGCCGTCGAGCTGCGTCCGGTCATGGCACCGGCCTGGTTCTACCTCGGTCTGACGCAGATCGAGCTCGGGCAGCTCTCCGACGCGGCCGACAGCCTGCTTCAAACCGTCGCTCTCGACCCGAGTCACAACCGCGCTTACGTGCCGCTGGGGCAAGTCCTCATCCGCCTGAATCGAGCCGCGGAAGCCGAACGCTATTGGAAGCACGGCATCAAGCACTCCAAGGCCCCCTCGGCAATCGCCGCCGCCCGGGCCCGGGCAGCGGCCGCCGCCAGCTCGAAATGAGCTAGGGGCGATAGCCGGCCGAGCAGCTGTCGCCCCAGATCTCGAAGAAGCGCTGCTCGGCCTCGCGGGTGCCGATCAGTACGATCTCGGCGTCACCGGACAGCTTGGTATTCGGACCGGGCACCACCTCGACATGGCTGCCGGTCTGGGTCGCCACCACGCTGCACTCGGTGCGCTCGCGGATCGCCGACTCGGCGATCGTCTTGCCGGCGAGCTCGGCCGGCACCGGCACCTCGAAGAGATAAAGCCCTTCGGCCACTAGCAAGATCTTGCTGCGCTGTAGCAGGTTCATCATCTCGTTGGCCCCGAGCGAGGCGTAGGAGTGCACGCTGTCCGCCCCGGCACGATGCAGGGTCCCGACGTGGCGCTCCTCCGTCGCACGGCCCAGGATCTGGATGTCGGGCCGCAGCTGACGGCAGTAGATGGTGAGATAGATATTGAGCTCGTCTTCGTGAGTGGTGATGACCACAGCCGGCGCTTCGCGGATGCCGGCCTGCTCGAGAATCTCCAGGTCGGCGGCGCTGCCCAGGATGTACTTGCCGTCGTCCACGATGCGCTCGGGCAGCAGCTCGACGATACGGTAGTCGACATCGCGCTCAGACAACGCGCGAGCCGTAGCGCGGCCGACGCGACCGCCGCCCAGGATGACCACCGGCGCCACCGAGACGTTGTAGATGCAGAAGAACTCGTCGTAGCGAAACAAGTTCTCCTTGGTGCCGGCCAGCAGGAGCACCGTGTGATCGTGGATCACGGTCTCCGGTCGCGCTGGCTCGAAGCTGCCGCGCTCGCGCACTCCGACCACCGTCACCCCCAGGTTCTCGCGCAGCCCGCTGTCGCGCAGGGTCTTGCCCACCAGCGGCGTACGATGGGCGGTGGCCTCGGCGATCAGCAGGTCGTCGAATCGACCGATGACGTGGGACATGGCGTCACCGCCTACGAAGCCGCGCGCGAACGACTCGCCGAGCATCTCTTCAAGGCGCAGGACCGAGCTGCTGCCGGCCAGCTTGAGAATATCTACCGACGCCTC
>JBCCEE010000305.1:0-10478 GCA_039030415.1 Acidobacteriota bacterium | reverse complement strand
TGGGGCTGTGTCTGGCGACGCTCATCACCGCAGGGTGCGGCAGCTCACAGCAGCTGCCACACGTGGTGATGATCATCATCGATACCCTGCGCGCCGACACAGCCCCAACAGCCCGACGCGCTGGCTGATCACGCCAGGAGCGCTACGTCGCGGCGCGATAGTCCTTGAAGCTGACACGGAAGAACAATGAATAGAGGATCGGCACCACTCCGAGGGTGAGCAAGGTGGCGAAGAGAAGACCGAAGATGATCGCAATCGCCATCGGCTCCCACATCGAGCCGCCACCAAACCACAGCGGCAGCATGCCGCCCACCGTCGTGCAGGTCGTGAGCAGAATGGGCCGCAAGCGTTTCTGTGCCGATTCCAGGATCGCCTGTTGCGGCGTCAACCCGTTGTCCTCGATCTCGATGCGAATGCGGTCGAGCAGCACGATGGCATTGTTGATCACGATACCGGCGAGCGAGATGATGCCGAGCAAGGTCATGAAGCCAAAGTATGACCGCGCGAGTAGTAAACCGATCACCACGCCGATGACCCCCAGCGGGATCGTGATCAGGATGATCAAGGGTCGCCGGAACGAGTTGAACTGAGCGACGAGAAGCATGATGATGATCAGTCCGGCGATCGGCAGTTTCTCGCCGATCGAGGCGTTGGCTTCGTTCGAAGATTCGTTCTCGCCGCCCATTTCGAAACCGTAGCCGGGAGCCCAGCCCTTGGCTTGCTCTTCCATCCAAGGAGCGAGGACCGCGTCGACTTCGGCAGCGGTGGTCCCCGGCTCGACGTAGCATTCCACCACGACAGTGCGGAGGCGGTCACGCCGCTTCACCTTGGCTGGCTCCCAGGCCACCTCGACGTCGGCAATCTGCTTCAAGGGCACAGCCTGTCCGGTAGCTTGAGAGTAGACGTTGAGCGCCTCGATCTGATTGATGTTGTTACGCTCGTCGGCGACCGACCGCAGGGTGACCGGGATCAGTTCGTCGCCCTCGCGATACTCCGTAGTCTCGAGGCCTTCGAGAAAGGTCTGCAGTGAGATCGCTACGTCCTGATTCGACACTCCGGCACGGCGAGCGCGCGGACCGTCAACGTCGACCACCAGCTTCTTGGAGCGCGCTCCCCAGTCATCATCGATCAGCTTGGTGCCCGGAATCTCGCGCAGCTTGGCCTTGACCTGATCGACCAGGTCGAACAGGACGTCGGTCTCGCGGCCCGACAGGCGGACCTCAACTGCTGGCCCGGCACCAGGCCCGGTGGACAGTGGCTGCACCGTCACCTTGGCATCGGGGTACCACTTGGCGGCGAAGTCTTCGATGTGGGGAATGATCTCGTCGACCGTCGGACGGGTCACGGTGTTGATCAGCAAGATGCCGTACTCGGGACTCTGCAGACCGGGGTTGTAGCCGAGGGTAAATTTGGGGCCGCCGTTGCCGATGAACGTCGCCCAGTTGACGACGCCATCAGGGCGCGCCTCCTTGCCCATCAGCCGACTCCACAGACTGAGCCGCTCTTTCTCCGGCCATTTGCCGACCACGAGCTCGTCGTGAATGAACTGCTCGATCTCTTTCACCACGACTTCGGTGCGCTCGATCGGGGTTCCGACCGGCAACTGGACCTCGGCCGTGAAGGTCGGGCGATCATTGTCCGGAAAGAAGAGATTCGGGATCAGGCCAAAGCCCTGCATTGCCAGGAAGAAGATGGCCGCGACCACGATCAGGGCCAGCGGGCGGCGCTTTAGAGCGCCGGTCAAAAAGCCCCGGTAGATCCTGTAGAAGCGGGAATCGTAGGCGTCATCACCGGCTGGCTCGACCCGCAGGAAGGTGGCGCACAGCATCGGGATCATGGTCAGCGACAGCATCCACGAGCACAGCAGGGTCAGGGTCACGACCTTGAATAGCGGTGCGGTGTATTCGCCGACTGCGGATTCAGCCAGGAAGATCGGTAGGAACGCTGCGGCGGTGGTCAACGACGAGGTGAGCAGCGGAATGCGCAGCTCGGAAGCCGATTCGATCGCCGCCGGAATCGGCTTTTTGCCCCCCGCCATCGAGACCATGATCGACTCCGACATCACGATCGCGTTGTCCACCAGCATGCCCAAAGCGATGATCAGTGAGGCGATCGACATCTGGTCGAGGCCGATCGAGAATACGTTCATCATCGCCAGGGTGGCCAGCATCGCCATCGGGATCAGGGTCGCGACCACTAATCCGGTGCGTAGCCCGAGGCTGAGCAGCATCACGATCGTGACGATGGCCACTGACTGGTAGAGGCTGACGACAAAACCATCGACCAGATCAGCCACGGTATCGGGCGCGAACTGTACCCAGTCGAACTCGATGCCGATGGGATAGAACGCCTGCAGCCGCTCGAGCGTCGGGCGTACCACATCACCAAGCTCGACGATGTTGCCGCCCTCCCGCATCGAGATCGCCAAAGCCAGGCTGCTGCCGTTGCGATCCCTGGCGATCGACTGCGGCGGATCGATGTAGCCGCGGCTGATCTCAGCCAAATCTTCGAGGTAGACCACCTCGCTCGATCCGGGAATCTGGATTACCGTGCGCCGGATGCCTTCCAGAGACTCGAAATTGCCCGATGGCTCGAGGACAATCTTCTCGAACTCGGTGGTGATCGAGCCGCCCGGGATAATGATGTTCTGAGCCTGCAGCAGCTGCTGCAGCTGGATCGGCGACAGGCCATACTCGGCCAGTCGTGCATTGTTGTATTCGACGAAGACACGCTCTTCCTGAGCGCCAAAAATCTCTACCTTGGCGATGTCTTCGAGCAGCAGCAGCTCGTCGCGCACCTCGTCGGCGACCTCTTTGATCTCGGCGTAGGAGTAACCGTCGCCGCTGATGGTGACGACGATGCCGAAGACGTCACCGAACTCGTCGTTGACGAAGGGCCCCTGAATGTCGTCCGGCAAGTCTCCCCGAGCGTCATCGATCTTGCGCCGCAGGTTGTCCCAGATCGGCCGTAGGTCGGTGTACTCCTCGCGGATGTTGACGTTGATGATCGAGACACCCGTTTTCGATTGGCTAGAGACAAAATCTAGCTCGGGAATCTCCTGGATCACCTTCTCGAGCTTATCGGTCACCAGCTGCTCGACACGCTCCGGACTGGCGCCCGGAAAGATCGTCTGAACGACCGCGACACGGATCAAGAAGCCCGGGTCCTCGCTCTGCGGCAGCCCGAGGAACGACGAGATTCCGGCGGCGGCGACCACCAACAGGGCCACCGCCGTGACGCGGTTCTTTTCGATCGCCAGTTGGGTGATGTTCATGGCGCGACTCCGCTTAGCCTTGCGCCCGGGCCAGGACCTGCACCTGCTGACCGTCTCGAATGCGCCGCACTCCGGCGGTGATCAGCAGCTCACCGCCCGACAGGCCGTCGCGGATCGCGATGCCTTCTGGGGTCAAGTCCCCTACGGTCACCGATCTCCGACTCGCCTGACCGACCTCACTATCGCTCGCGTCGGGCTCGAGTACGAACACGAAGCGGCCATCGCGGTCTTCGCCAACGGCCTCGGGCGGAACGAAGATATGACTCTCGCTGGCGTCTGACTCGAATTGAAATTGGACGCTGGCCGCCATGCCGGAGCGCACCGAGCTGTCGTTGGCGCCAAGGCGTACGGTCACCGGATAGGTCGCGCCAGCTGCTGTGGCGGCCACGCCGACCTCGGTGACCTCGCCGGTGAAGCTCTGATCCGGCAGGGCGTCGAACGAAACCTGGGCTTGATCTCCCTCGCGTACCTGGGCGATCAGCACTTCGGGCATCGCCACCTCGACCTCGGGCTGGGCTCCTGATGCCAGCAGCGCGACCTCCTGGCCGGAGCCGACGTTCTCGTTCTCTTCGATCAGCACCGAGGCGATCGCGCCAGCGACCGGCGCAGTCAACCTCGCATAGCTGATCTGGCGCCGAGCCAGCTCGCGGCGTTGGCGGGCCGCCGCCACCTGCGCTTGGCTCGATTCGGACTGCGCGCGAGCTGCATCGAGATCGCTCTTCGAAGCGTTTTGGTTCTCGTACAGGCCGCGGGTCCGATCGTAATCGGCGTCGGCCTTGCGCTCGGCAGCGAGGGCTTGGGCTAGCGTCGCTTCAGCCTCCTGCAGCTGCAGGTCGAGGTCGGTCGAGTCGAGACGAGCCAGCTCCTGGCCGCGGCGCACCGTCTCGCCGACCACCATCGAT
This sequence comes from Acidobacteriota bacterium, assembly GCA_039030415.1. Classification (GTDB taxonomy): domain Bacteria; phylum Acidobacteriota; class Thermoanaerobaculia; order Multivoradales; family J023; genus JAAELT01. Next base: position 6,302 of record JBCCEE010000305.1, on the reverse strand, counting down.
ACCGACTCGACGGTGCCGGCGATGCGAAAGCTGAGCTGAGATTCCACCCCGGCGCGGGCCGTGCCGGCGAACGTCCGAGCGCGCCGTTCGCCGCTGACCACGACTTCCTGAAAGCGCACGGGCCGCAACGCCGTTTCGGCCTCTTCGACCTCGCCACCACAGCCGGCCGTCCAGCCGACAACCAGGCCGAGTAGCCCCAAAGTTCCGACAGTTTGCCAACGCTCGCTACTCATTCTTGGTCTCTCCTCAGCCTGGAGCCGGGTCGCGGCTCGATACCGTGCCTGCGGAAAAAAGTCTGCAGACGCGTAAACCACGCCGCCTGCTCTTGAGGGGTGCGCATGAATTCGAACCAGTTGACCGAGCGTTCGACGTTGATCAGCTCGATGAAGAACTGGTAGAGGGCGGACGCAGCAGCGAGCTCCGCCGCCAGTGAAGCATTCTGGGCATCGATCAGATCGAGCACGTCGACGGCGCCGCGGGAATAGGCGTCGGCAACCAGGTCGAGGTTCTTCTTGGCAGCCTCGGCAGCCTCCTGCGTCAGACCAATGCCCGAAAACGCCGCATTGGTGAGATAGAGATTCGATCGGATCAAGAGCTCGAGGCGCTCGGCCAGGGCCTCGCGCTGCAGCTCGAGGGCTGCGACGTTCTCCTCGGCCTCGACGACCTCAGTAGTGCGCGCGCCGCCTTCATAGAGAGGCAGGGTCGCCTGTAGCGCCAGGCTCCAGCTCGTGTCCTCCGCACCATCCAAGGCTTCAGAGCCGTCACCGCTGCGCTCGAGTACCCGGTCGATCTGCCCTTGGAGTGCGACCTCCGGATGCCAGAAGGCCCGGCGCGCGCTGGTGAGCAGCCGTTTCTGGCCGTCGATCGCAGCGTCGAGCTGCATCAGCTCGGGAGCCCGCTCGAGGCCTTCGTCGACCATGAATTGGCGAAAGATCTCGAAATGCAGCTCGGTACTGATGTAAGGCAGAACCTGATCCCGGCTGCGGAACAGCGACAGCTGCTGACTCGGCGTCTGCGCCTGTGCCGCTTCCTCCGCCGTCAGCGGCTCGGATAGCGGGTCGTCCAGCAGCTCGGCGAGCGTAATGTCTTCGGTGCGGTAGCCTTCTTCGATGCGCTGGTGCATCAGGCGATTGAGGGCGATCTTGGCCTGGTAGGTCTCCGCGCGGGCGTCCACCAGATCGCGTCGCGCCGTCGCCACTTCGCTCTCCCAGCGGTAGACCTCGCCGGGTCCGGCCGTGCCCACCGAGCGACGCACTCGCGCCAGCTCGAGGTTGGAGCGCGACAGGTCCAGGTTACTCTTGCGGATCTCCTCCAGCGTGCCGGCCAGCAGCACGTTCATGTAGGAGATCATCGTCTCTTGAGCGATATCGAGACGCAGCTGCTCGAGCTCCTGCTCACGGGTCAGCTGAGCATGCCCCTGGATACGGATGTTGGCCAGAGCGGGCTCAGAGTACAGCAGCTGAGTGAGCGTCAAGCCGCCGGTCCAGGTGCGCTCGGCCTGCACCGCGAACGGCGACGAAGCCCGGTCCGAGTCGATCTGGACGCCGGACAGGCTGCTGTCGATCTGGGGTCGCAGCACCGAGCGAGCCCTGGCGATGCTCTGCTCGCCAGCGGCGACTTCCCGCCGTTTCGCTTCGATGTCGAGGTTGGCGTCAATGGCGATCTCGACTGCTTCTTCGATCGACAGCACCTTGCGGTAATCCGGCTCTTCGTTGAGCAGATCGGCCTCGGTGAGCAGGTGCCAGGCTGGAAAGGCGCCGATCTCACGCGCTGTCTTCATGTTGATCGTCAAACGCTGGCGGTCCGGCACGTTGACCGGAATCTCGCCCGCTTCCTCGCCCAAGAGGATGCGCTGCACATTGAGCGCGATACGCCGCGACAGGCGATCGTAGAAAGCCTGGTCTCGCTGTCCAGCCAGCAGGCCATTGGCCACCTCGGCCGTCCCGAAGATCGAGAAACTGGGCAGATACTTTTCGTTGATTCCGTCGATGAAACGCTGCCGCTCGCTGTCTGAGAGATGCAGTAGGGGCGCGACGTAGACAGCGTCCGAGTCGGCGGGAATGGCGGCAAGAGCTTCATCGACGGAATCGCCGACCGACACGACATCGACCCTGAGACCACGTCGTGTGGCCTCCTGGCGAGTCTGCTCTGCCAGGCCCGGCACGGCCTCCACAAACCAACGATTGAAGATCACCGTTAGCTTCTCGAACGGGATGATCTCCTGAAAGGTGGTGATATCACGCTCAAAGGTCGACGGGAACGAAAGGTAGTTCAGGTTCTCGACGCCGCTGGCTCCGTCTTTCTCGGGCAGGTTCTGGAGCTCTGCGTCGATGACAAAGGCCGCGATCACCGGCTTCTGAAGCACTTCCCGACAGCAGAAGTTTTGTGACGCAACGATACCGAGCGCCAAGATCAGATCGACTGCCGGATCGACGAGCAGAGTATCGATCGTCGCCTGGATACCCTCTTCGCTCCAGTCGCCCGTCAGAATGTCGTGATCTTCGAAGCGGACGTCGAACTCGCCTTCGGTTAGGGTTCTTATCTCGCCCTGGATCTGTTCGAACAGCTCTTCTGTAGCGCTGGACTGACCGTCGAAAACGACACCGATCCGTACGATGTCGCCTTCGGCAACCGCCGCTAGCGGCCACGCCATCCAGAACAGCAAAAACAGCAGGAATCCTCGGCGTCTCTCTCTCATATCTCGCCTACCTCGCGACTCGCGATTGGATTCGTTAGAAGTTTGCGTAGTCTAGCGGAAAGTGCGAGTCAGCTCACCAGGCTCTTCAGGCGCTTTGTAGGCTAGGCCGCTGTGCGATTGACCTGCTCGGGCAGGTCCGCAAGGAACTCCAGGCCGCGTTGAATCATGTTCTGATCGCGGGCAATCAGATGAGGGCCCAGGCCTTCTACGCGCTCCAACCGCACCTCGGGACACAGAGCGGCGACGCGCTCGGCACCCTTGAACGGCACCTCGGGGTCTTCGGGATCGTGCAGCCATAGCGTCGGCACCGGCCGGGAAGGAAAATGCCGATGGACGTCAAAGTCCGCGACCGGACGCCCGGCCTCTTTTCCAGCGCCCGCCAGCAGCAAGGGAAGAAAGCCCTCACCGAGCCCTACGATGTCGCAGAACATCGCCATTGCGTCGACCCCGCTCTCGGCGCCGGCCAGGATCACCAGTCGCTCCGCAGACAGCCCTTCACTCGAGACCAGCTCGCAGCCACAGCTCGCGAGCAAGGCGGCGAGACCGCCCAGCGAGTGGCCGACATAAGCTGTGATCGGACCGTTCCGCTCCACTATCGCGTTCATGGCCTCGATCACCAGGGCAGGATTCGCTGTCTTGCCCTCGGACTCGCCATGGGCCGGTGCGTCAAAGGCCACGACATCGAACCCGGCCGCAAGCAGCGGATCCACCCAGACCGCCAAGCGCCCGGCGCGCGATTCCCAGCCATGAACCAGCATGACTCTGGGGCGCGGCTCCCCGCTTTCGGTCGGTTCACCGGCCCAGGCGTAAGCGGCAACGCGTAGCCCCTCGACCCGGACGTCGAACCGGTCGGCGCGAGCCATCACATCTACGGCCTTGGCCGGAACCGCCTTGCGCCACCTGGGACGCGAGAACAACCAGTAGGCCTGCCGTCCGGCCAGGCGAGGGGCCAAGACGGCGAGACTTCGAAAGTAGAGTGCTAGGGCACGGATGATGAGCTTCTCCATCGAGATCTCCTTGAAGCCTCGAACCGTCCACCGAAGGGAGACGGAACGAGAGCGTATTGACTCTGGAGGGATTCGGTCAGGGCGTCCCTTACGAGCGTGTTGACAGCGTCAACATCAGCAGGTTATCGCCTCATGTTGACGTCGTCAACATGGTTTAGAATAAAAATCGTGGGACGCTCAAGATCCAACTCCGACGCCTCGAGCCGCCCGTATCACCACGGCGATCTGAGGACGTCTCTGCTCGACGCTGCCTCGATCTTGCTCGAGGCCAACGGCGCTCAGGCTTTGAGCCTGCGCCAGGTAGCGCGCGAAGCGGGGGTCAGTCATGCGGCGCCCTATCGTCACTTCAACGACCGCCATGGGCTGCTCGAGGCGCTCGCCATGAGGGGCTTCGAAGCGCTCGAGCAGCGTCTCGACGAGGTCACAGAAGCCTACCCGGACCATGCCCGGCGTCAGGTCGTCAAGGGCTGCCGAGCCTATGTCGCCGAAGCTTTGGCTTGGCCACAGCGCACGCATCTCATGTTTGGTGGCTTCATCGACCCGACCCAGTGCTCCACTGAGCTGACGGCGGCCATAGACAAGTCATTCGGTAAGCTGGTCGCGCTGGTCGAACGCGGTGAGGGCACACTGTTCCGTGAACTACCGACGCTGGATCTGGTGCTGGGTCTTTGGTCGACCACCCATGGCTTCGCCACGCTAGCCACTAGCGGCCAGCTCTATTCGATCTATCCCGGCTCGGATCCGGAAGACCTCGCCGAGCGCATAGTCGAGCAGATGTTGTCCGGCATCACGCGACCGTCCGCCTGATCCGTAGCGGCGATCACTCGCGCTATGTAACCAAATCTCGGCGGCAGGATACCTCCTCTCGAACGGTCCGCAATCGACCCCGGAGGTACCCTATGAAGCAGCCCTTCTCATCGACTCCCGTAATGCGGCTGGGCTCAGCAGCTCCCCGCCGATTCCTCAGCCCAAGCTCGATGCCGTGACGTGATTGCTGAGCCCCCCTCCGACGAGGAGCTGATGGCTGCCGTGCGCAGCGGCGACCCCAGCGGTCTCACGCTGTTGTTCGAGCGCCACGGTCGCCGGCTGTTCGGCTACCTACGTGGCCTGGTCGGCGATGTGAGCGCCGCGGAGGACCTGGTGCAGGAAACCTTCACAAGGCTCCTGCGTCACCGCAGCGGCTACAACCCAGGGCGCCCATTCCTTCCATGGATGCTGACCATCGCCCGCAACGCTGCCTGGGCGCACCTCAGAAGCCGGGCCCGTCACACCGAAACTGATCTACCGGTACCCGACCTTGCACCGTCGCTCGAGGCGCAGCACATCGGCCACCAGCACGCGGAGCAGTTGAGTCAAGCTCTGCACAACCTTCCCGCCCCAGATCGTGACGTACTGCTGCTGTCGTACTTCGAAGGCCTGAGGCATCGCGAGATCGCAGACGTTCTCGGCTCTACCCGCGGCGCGGTCAAGGTACGTATTCATCGCGCGATCAAGGCACTTCGCCGGCACTTCAACGCTTTCGAGGAACCGAAATGACTCCGCATCAACCCAACCGCAACCTACTCGACGAGCTAGCGGCTGACGCTCCCATGGATCGGATGCGAGCGCGAGTCGACGCGCTCGCTACCAAAGTCCAGGCGGCCGAGGCTCCGACTCTGGAAGCTCTCGAGAGTGAGACTCTGAAGAACGCTGATCTGCGGCAGCAAAAGCCCAGATCCTTCAGGACACGCTGGCCGATCGCCGCCATCCTCGCCCTCGCCATGCTCGGATTAGCCCGGTGGTTGAGCTTCCAGCCAGCCTCCCCGTCGGGCACTGACCCACCCCTCGCGCAGGCCGAGCCTTCCCATGCTACCACCCAAGGCCTAAACGCCGCTTCGGCCCTCGATAGGCTGGCCGCAGTCTACCGCGCGGCCGATCGCATCGAGGATTGGCGGACCCTCGAATCATTCCTTATTGAACGATTGAGTAACGATGCCAGCGTCAACGTGCGCCTGGCAGCGCTCGATGTCCTGCTGGAGCACATCGATGTCGCGAACCGATTTGCAGAGTTGACCGAGGCGCTCGAGAGGCAAGATGCCGACATCGTTCGGGCGCACTTCGGCTACCGGCTCGGCATCCAACTGCCGCCCGGGCGCCTCACAGAGCTACTCACAGAGCCCGCACTGCATCCCGCAGCGCGCTCAGCCCTCGAAATGAAGGAGGTTTCATGACACGCCTACCGCTCATCGCTTTTGCACTCGCACAAGTCTTGGTGTGGGGGATCCCATCCCCGGCAGTTGCCGGTGTCTTCAACGTTGAGCTCAGTGATCCCACCAGACCCGTCGATCTATTCGTAGACGTGCACTGGGGAACCATTGCCATCCACGGCGACACCACGGCCGAGCGACTTGTCGTCGAGTCCCGCGTCGACCCTCCCGAGGATCTGAGCGACAGCCCGCTCACCCTCGTGGAGGAAGACAACCGGGTGACTATCGAGCAGACCTCGCCGCGCCCCGGCAGCTTCCGTAGCGCCAACCTCACGATCATTGCGCCGGCCCGAACCAACCTGACCCTCGTCCTGCGGCGCGGCGGCGACCTGCGGGTGGAAGCGATTGAAG
>JBCCEE010000304.1:0-10520 GCA_039030415.1 Acidobacteriota bacterium | reverse complement strand
CCCGAGATTTGCAGGATCTGCCGGCTCTCGACGCGTCCGCTGACGTCGCGCAGCACCCGCACCCGCCCGAAGTTGCGACTCAGCCCTTGGAAGGCCAGGGTGGCGCGCGCCGCGTCTGTGGCCCGCGCGTCTGTGGCCTGCGCGTCTGTGGCCTGAGCGTCTGCGGAGGCGGTCATGATCGGATTATAAGCAGAGCCATCGTGCCGCAAGGGGAATGCGACCCGCGGAGTTGTGTCAGGCGATTCGAGCACGTAGGATTCCGGCCATGCGACCGTTCGTAGCGATGCTGCTGGGAATCACGATGGGCTGCGCTTCGGCGGACGTGCCGGCCCCCAGGGTGGGTGCTCGGCCGGTGCCCGTGGCCGGCGTCGACGATCTCGCGGAGCGCGCCCTGCTGCTGATGCTCGCCGATCGCAAGACCTACGAGCCGCTGTTGACCTCCGAGGCGCTGGTCGGCGGCGTCGAGGTCAGGCGGCAGGCCGCGCTGACGATCGCGCGCATCGGAGATCCGCGGGGTGGTCCGGTGCTCGAGTCGCTGCTGGCGGATCCGGCCGTCGCGGTGCGGCGCGCCGCAACCTTCGGTCTCGGTGAGCTCGGGGAGCTCGGCTATGCCGCCGAGCAGGCGCTGCTCGGCATGGTGAACGACGAGGATCGCGAGATCGGCCGGCTGGCGGTCGAGGCGATGGCCAAGAGCGGCAGCTCGCTCGAGACGGTGGTGGAGCGGCTGATCGCCGGCGCCAGCGACGAGCTGTTTCCGCGCCTGCTGCCGGCGCTGTTTCGCTTCGAAGGCGACGGCGTCGTGCGCTGGGCGGTCCAGGGTTTGCGCGAGCCGTCGCCGGTGCGGAAAATGGCGGCCTATGCTCTGGGGCGCAATCCGCTCCCCGCCGGACTCGAAGCGCTGCGCGGCCTGCTGACGGACGAGGATCCCTGGATTCGCGGCATGGCGGCTCGCGGCGTCGGTCGGGTGGGCGACCGCTCGGATGTCGAGCGCCTGCGACCGCTGCTCGACGACCCGCAGCCGGGACCGATCATCCAGACGCTGCGGGCGCTGCGGCGCCTGTTCGACGACGGCAAGGCGGCGCCGCCAGAGGCCTGGCAGCCGCGGCTGCTCGAGCTGATGGCCGATCCGCGACCCGGCGTGCGGCTGACCGCGATCGAGGCCTCGGCGGCCTGGCTGCTCGACGAAGCCATCGGCCAGCGTCTGGCCGAGCTGGTGACCTCCGGCCTGCGGCGCGAGCGCGAGCTGGCGCTGCTGGCCCTGGCCGAGGGCGAGGACCCGCGGGCGGCGATTCTCTTGGTGCGCCTGGCGGGCGATCGCGACCCGGTGCTGCGCTCGGTGGCGGCCCAGGCCGCAGGATTCTTCCGCGCCGCCGAGGTGCTGGAGCGCCTGGCGACCGACGATGATGCAGGCGTGCGTCGCACCGTGCTCGAGACGCGGCTGGCCGGCGAGCCGCCGGAGTCCGAAGAGCTGGTGCGTGCGGCGCTCGAAGACCGCGACCCGACGGTGCGGGCGACCGCCCTGGAGTGGGCCGCCGAGCATCCGACGATCGAGATGGAGAAGGTGTTCGCGGCGATGTCCGGCGCCTGGCGCGATCGCATACCGGATGCTCGCATCAACGGCATCCGGGCTTTGGCAGCCCGCGCCGAGACCACGCCGACCGAGCGCGGCGCGATCATCGTGCTGCTCGAGGAGCTGGCGCGCGACGACGAGTACCTGGTGCGTCGGCGGGCCGCCCGTGGGCTGGTCGAGCTCGAGCGAGATCCGCCGGCCGTCGGCGGCGTGAGGACCCGCAAATCGGTCGAGGTGTATCGCGAGATCATCCAGCGCACGGCCCGTCCGCGTCGCCTGGACCTGGTGACCGAGCGCGGTACCCTCGGCATCGAGCTGGCCTGCCCCGAAGCGCCCCTCACCTGTCTCAACTTTCTGCAGCTCGCCGGCCAGGGCTACTTCGAGGGCCTGCGCTTCCACCGCGTCGTGCCGGATTTCGTCATCCAGGCCGGCGATCCGCGCGGCGATGGCTGGGGCGGGCCGGGCTATGCGATTCGTGACGAGATGAACCTGCTGCGCTATCGTCGCGGCATGGTCGGCATGGCGCTTTCGGGTCCGGACACGGGCGGCAGTCAGTTCTTCATCACGCTGGCGCCCCAGCCGCATCTCGACGGCGGCTACACGATATTCGGCCGCATAATCGCGGGCGAGGACGTGCTGGACGAGGTCGTCCAGGGCGACAAGATCCTTCGAATCGTCGAGCAGCCCGCCGCCTAGCGGCTGCGTTGCAACCTTCGTTCGCGCGTCACGTAACAAGCCCATGTCGAGAGAAATGCAGCCCCCGGACGAAGATCTGGTGGCGTCGATTCTCAAAGGCAAACGACTGCTTTTCGAAGAGCTGGTCGGTCGCTATCAGGGACGTCTAGTCAACTATCTGTACCGGATGCTCCGAAATGAGGAGGACGCACATGATCTGGCACAGGAGGTCTTCGTCAAGATCTACGGTGCCCTGGATCGTTTCGACCCGAGGTATCGATTTTCGACCTGGCTGTTTCGGGTAGCTCAGAATGCCGCCATCGACAAGATTCGTAAACGCCGTTTGAAGTTGGTCTCGCTGCATCGTCCGGATACTGGAGAAGGCGACAGCGGGGAATGGGAGCTCGAAGGACAGGAGTTGACGCCTTATCAGGAAGTTCGCAACGTCGAGCGTGGCTCGGCGATCAAGCAGGCGATCGACGGTTTGCCCTGGGAATATCAGGAGTTGATCACCCTCAGGCACTACGGCGAGCTGTCCTACGACGAGATCGCACAGCTGAAGGAGATGCCCCTCGGTACGGTCAAGAACAAGCTCTTCCGCGGTCGCCAGATGTTGAAGGAGCGCCTGAGCGACTATTTGACCGACTGATCACAGCACCTGAGAGCAGCATCCGGTAGACCTCTGGTACACGTAACACTCGAGCAGAGGCGTCCGGTAGAGACGAAAGCCAGTAGAGACGGTAGCCAAGAGCAACAGCCAGTAGCAGCACAGTACCGAGCCTAGAGAGCAAGACCGCGAGACTGAAGATAGAGGTCAGCACGATGAACATCGAAAGCGCAGTCTGGAAGCAGTGGTTGGATCAGGATGTCGACGGTGAGCTTTCCGCTGGCGAGCGGAAGCAGCTCGAGACGGTCCTCGAAACCGATCCCGAGGCACGTGCCGACCAGCGCGGTCTCACGGCGCTTCACCAGGCGATGCAGGAAGATCGTATTGCGGTGCGTCCCGGTTTCTCCGAACAGGTGATGACGGCGTTGCCGCAGACCTGGTGGGAGCGCGAAGCGAGCGCCGGGCTGCCGCGCTGGGCTCTGCCGCTAGCCATGATGCTGGTCATGGCCCTGGGTGCTGCTCTGATGCTCGGCGGATCGGCCGAGGTCGGGCGCATCGCTGGCGTCGGCATGACGCTCCTGGACTTCATGCAGGCGACCTTCCTGGCCGGTGCCGGCATGCTGTTCGCCACCTGGCGCGGTTTCGGGTTTGGACTCGAAGCCATGATCGCCGAATCCGGGCTCAGCCTGCTGGCGATGGCCGGCGCCGTCCTCAGCCTCAACGTACTGTTCTTCTCCATGCTGCGCCGCCGTCGCCTGGCCGAGCAGACCGCCGACGCCGACGGCCAGCAAAGCGAAGGCTAAAGCCCTCGGGCGCCAGCCGAATCACTGATCCGCCGGCTGCTCTTGCGCGGCTGGCTGATCCGGTCGGTGCTCGAGCGGGCTCGTCAGCTCGGTGCTCGAAGGCGGTGCCTTCGGCCTGACGATCATCGCCGACCATTCCTGCGCGGAGCCGCGGAATTTGCTGAGGTCGACTAGGGCTTCGATGCCATCGACTTCGCCTTTCTCGGTGGACTGCCAGAAGGTCCACTTCGACCAGGTACCGATCGACTCGGGCGGCATCTCGTTGAAGTCCGCGATCCACAGCGGGCTGTCCTCGAAGCCGCTGGCCATCTCGCGCTCGACGAAGTTCTTGTTGCTGTAGAGGATGGGCTGGACGCCGTAGTGCGCCTTGATGGTATCGATCCAGACCCGCACGCCAGCGTCGATCGTCTCGATAGACTGGCCATCCGCGAGCTCGACGTCGAGGACCGGCGCCAGGTCTCCCGGCTCGAGCTCGACATTCTCGATGAACAGCTTGGCCTGGGCTATCGGATCGTCCTCGGGCCGGAAGAAGTGATAGGCGCCGCGCGAGATCTTGGCCTCGCGGATCGCCGGCCAGTGGGTGGCGAACATCGGATCGATGTAGTCGATGCCTTCGGTGGCCTTGGCGAACGCGAAGACCTTGCCGGCAGCGCGCACTTTGACCCAGTCGATATCACCCTGGTGATGCGACACGTCGACCCCGTCGGCGAGCAGCCTCATGTTCTTGCTGGTGTCGACCAGGGTGCGGATGACGGGGCGACCCTCGGCATCGACCTCGGCCGGTCGGGTCACTTTCTCCCGCTGGCAGGCGAGGAGTAGCAGGGGTAAAGCCAAAAAGCTCAGGCGAATCAGAAATCTATGCGGCATGGGAGGCTCCGAGTTGAGGTGATTGCGGCCGTCTAGCCCGCTCATTTTATATGGATGGCTTCGCGGGGGCGTCGCTGGCGTGCGGTGGCGGCGGCCGAGCTCGAGCAGCGCTGCCGGCCGCATTGGGTTAAGCTTCCGATGTGAAACTCCTGGACCATGCTTCGCAAGGCTCGCCGCGGCTTCGACCTCGGGCGGCGAGGCTCTGGCTGGTGCTGCTGGCCCTGCCGGTGCTGGCCTTGCCGGGCCTGGTCTCGCTAGGTCCGAGCTCGCTAGGTCCCAGCTGGCTGAGCTCGATCTCGCCTTGGACCTGCCTCGCCCAGACCGTCGAGTCATCGGCGGTCGCGGAGGATGGCGGTACGCGGCCGGCTTACCATCTTCAGCACGGCAGCATCGCCCGCAATCGTATCGTGGCGCTCGGTCACGACGCGGTGATCGACGGTGAGGCCAAGAGCCACGTCGTGGCGCTCAGCGGGACGGTGCGGGTTTCGGGCCGGGTGGTGGGCGACGTCATCGTGATCGGCGGCGACGCGCTCTTGACCGAGACCGCTCGGGTCGGCGGCGACGTCTACGTGCTGAGCGGACGGATCGAGGCCGCCCCTGGGGCCGCCCTGGGCGGTCGCTCGGTCGCCTATCCGGATGCCTCGGCGCTGTGGGTGGCGCTGATTCAGGGACCCGCCATGGGGCTTCCCGCTTCCTCTTCGGTGGTCATCGGCGCCAAGCTGGCGCTGCTCGCCTTCTGGGCTTTCGTGATCCTGGCGCTGTTCGCCATCGGCCGTCGCGAGCTGCTCAGCACTTCGGAGAGCGTGCGCGTCGAACCGTTCCGCAACTTCTTCCTGGGCCTCACCGGGGTGGCTGCGATGGTGCTGACGGCGCTCTTCTTCAGCGCCTTCTCGGGTGCCCTGATCGGGGTGCCGCTGATCGTGCTGGTGGTGGTGTTCGCTCTGGTGCTGCGCTTCTGGGGTATGGTCGCGGTCTTCCACGCCATCGGAGCGTGGCTGTCGCAGCGCCTGAAGTGGCGTCCGCCCCTGCCGCTGACCGCCGCGACCTACGGCCTGGCGACGCTCGGCCTGATCAAGTTCTTGCCGTGGGTCGGAGTCTGGGTGTGGAGCGTCGCTACCTTCATCGGCGTGGGCGCCGCGCTGTCGACCAAGCTCGGCCGGCGCGAAGCCTGGTTCGAGTCGGCCTGACAGTTCGACGTTGGCGTCGTTTTGACGCTCCCGTCCGCTTTCCCTAGATCAACTCTAAAAAGGAATCATTCCATGTCGGATATCACCACCCTCGGAGTCGTCGGCGCGGGCACGATGGGCCACGGCATCGCCCAGGTCGCGGCCCAGTCCGGTCTCGAGACCCACCTGGTCGACATCAATGAGGCGGCCCTCGAGCGCGGCGTCGCGTCGATCGAGAAGAGCCTGGCGCGGTTCGCCGCCAAGGGCAAGATCAGCTCCGAAGACGAGGCCGCCGCCCGCGCGCGGATCTCGCCGGCGACCGACCTCGGCGCGCTGGCCGGCTGCCAGCTGGTGGTCGAGGCGGTGGTCGAGAAGCTGGAGATCAAGTCGGCGGTGCTCGCTCAGCTCGACAGCGTCTGTCCGCCGGAGACGATTCTGGCTACCAACACCAGCTCGATCTCGATCACCAAGCTGGCGGCTGAGACCTCGCGGCCCGAGAAGGTCATCGGCATGCACTTCATGAATCCGGTGCCGCTGATGAAGCTGGTGGAAGTGATTCGCGGGCTGGCCACCGATCAGGCGACTTACGACGCCGTCGAGGCGGCGTCGCGCGCCATGGGCAAGGTGCCGGTCGAGGTTCACGACGCGCCGGGTTTCGTCTCCAATCGCGTGCTGCTGCCGATGATCAACGAGGCGATCTTCTGCCTGTACGAAGGCGTCGGCACCGCCGAGTCGATCGACGAGGTCATGAAGCTCGGCATGAATCACCCGATGGGGCCGCTGGCGCTCGCCGATCTCATCGGCCTCGACATCTGCCTCGATATCCTGCGGGTGCTGCAGGACGGGTTTGGCGATCCCAAGTATCGACCCTGCCCGCTGCTGGTGAAGATGGTGGACGCCGGCTACCTCGGCCGCAAGTCGGGGCGCGGCTTCTACGACTATTCGAAATAGCAGTCACGCCTCCGCCTTCCCGAGATAGCGCCGGATGTACTGTCAGATCTGCAGCGCTCTGAACGACGACAACGAGGAGTACTGTCGTCGCTGCCACCAGAAGCTGCTGGTGGTGTCTGGTCCCTACACGGAAGAGGATCAGCAGGCCTTCGAGAACAAACCGGAAGAGCAGTATTCGTTCGACGAGCACCTGCTCGAGCGCATCTCGATCCTCGAAGAAGTCGTGCGGCGCACCGCGGAGATGGTGCGCCAGTCGCTCAGCACGAGCTACAAGCTCGAGCAGCAGATCCTGGTCAATCAGACCGGTATCACGACGCTGCGCGACCTGCTGGAGAACAAGCGGGTATTCGGCCGCGCCGAGTGGAGCGAGCTGTGGGAATCGCGCATGGACAGCCAGCTGCTGGCGCTCGAGAAGCGGGAGCGGTTCGCGGCGGTCAAGGAGCAGATCGGGGCGCTGTTTCAGGGCGATGAGCGGCAGGCGTTCCACGATCGCCTGGACGCCGCCGAGGCGGCGTTCGAGGCCTTCGACGTCCAGACCGCGACCTCCGAGCTCGAAGCCGCCCACGAGCTCGATCCGGCCAATCACGAGCTGGCGTTCCTGCTCGCCGAGACGTTCTTCAACGATGGCGCCAGCGACATCGCCCTGGAGTACTTCGCGCGCGTGCTGGCGGTCAAGCCCGAGCACTTCGAGAGCCTGGTCTACAGCGGCGTGCTGTGCCACGAGGCGGAGCGCGCCGAGCGTGCCGAGGAATTGCTGAAGCGTGCCGTGGCGCATTATCCGGAAGCGTTCCTGCCGACCTTCAGCCTCGGCGCCGTCTACGCGGCGCAGGGGCGGCTGCCCCAGGCGGTGGTGTTCCTGGAGCGTGCCGTCGACTGCGAGGCGCTGCCGCAGGCCCACTATCTGCTCGGCGGCTGCTGCTACGAGATGGGCAAGGTGACGGCGGCGATCCGGCACCTTCGCCATGCGGTGCACCTAGATCCGGGCTTCCAAGAGGCCCACGACCTGCTCGGTTTGGCCTACCTCGGTCGGCGCTGGTATCGCAAGGCGTTGACCGCCCTGCGCGAAAGCCAGCGCCTGCGCCCCAACACCCTCGACTATCCCGAGCTGCTGCAGTTCCTCAGCGCCGATGGCGAGGGGCTCGACGTTTCGGAAGCTGCCGCGGGCTGGATCCAGCAGGCCGAGGCGGCGATGCGGCGCGGCGACGCGCGCGACGCGTTGACCTGGTACCGTCACGCGCTGGCCGAGGATTCCGAGAACCCGACCCTGCTGGTGGCCTACGCCATGGCCTGCCTGGATCTCGGGCGCGAGCCGGAGATCGTGCCGCTGATCGAACGTGCCCTCAACCTCGAGCCCGCCGAGCGCCTCGAGGTGAGCGCCTATGCCACCTTGATCGAAGCGCTGAGACTCGAGGGGCGCTACCGCGAGGGCAATCGCATCGGCCGCTCGATGCTGAGGGACGACAGCTCGAGCTTCGCCAGGACGGTGGCCTACTTCGAGATGGCGTTCAACCTCGCCGACATGGGCGAAGATCTCGACGAAGCGCTCGACTTCGCGCGGCGTAGCGTCGAGCTGGCGCCGCCGGAGCTGGAGCGCTTTCCGCTCGCCGCACTCGGCTGGGTGCACTACCGGCGGCAGGAGTTTCAGCAGAGCATCGAGTGCCTGAAGCGCTCCAACGCCCTCGGGTCGTCGACCCGTACGTTGACCCACCTCGGCATGGCGCTGCTGGCCGCCGGCGAGCGCCAGGAAGCGCACCGCGTGCTCGAGCAGGCGCGTACCGCCAGCGAGGGCTGGCCGCTCAAGCTGAGCGTGCTCGAAGCGCTGCGGGTCGGCACTCGCCTGCTGCAGGGCGCGCCGGCGCCGGCCAAGAAATAGCTTCTGAGCCCCCATCGCGGCATTTCTTGGAGTAGGCTAGCGCCCCGATCGCTCCACCATGGGGTGGAGCCCCCTATTTCTCGGCGAGCGGCGCCTGCGTCGCCCCGTGACTCCTGACCGGAGACCGTTCGATGCGCTGGAGCAATTTTTACCTGTATACGACTCGGGAGGTCCCCAAGGACGCCGAGGTGATCTCCCATCAGCTGATGATCCGTGCCGGCATGGTCAAGAAGCTGGCCGCTGGCATTTACACCTACACGCCGTTTGGCTGGCGCAGCCTGTCCAAGCTGTCCGCCATCATCCGTCGCGAGCTCGACAAGATCGGCGCCATGGAGATGAACATGCCGGCGGTTCAGCCGGCGGAGCTGTGGCAGGAGTCCGGGCGTTGGAAGAAGTACGGCAAGGAGCTGCTGCGGATGAACGATCGTCACGATCGCGAATTCTGCTTCGGGCCGACCCATGAAGAGGTCATCACCGACATGGTGCGCAAGGACGTGCGCAGCTACAAGCAGCTGCCGCTCAGCCTCTACCAGATCCAGGTCAAGTTTCGCGACGAGGTGCGGCCGCGATTCGGGCTGATGCGGGGCCGCGAGTTCTTGATGAAGGACGCCTACTCGTTCCACGCCAGCGACGCCTCGCTGGACGAGACCTATCGCGACATGCACGACGCCTACTGCCGGATCTTCGAGGCCTGCCAGCTCGAATACACGGTGGTCGACGCCGACTCTGGCACGATCGGCGGCGCGTCGTCCAACGAGTTCATGGTGCTGGCGCAGACCGGCGAGGACGCCCTGGTGCGCTGCGCCAGCTCGGGCTACGCCGCCAACGTCGAGAAAGCCGAGGCCGCCGAGCTGCCGGTACCCGAGCCCGGTCCCGAGGGCGAGGGTGATGCGCCCAAGCGGGTGGCGACGCCGGACGTCACGTCGGTCGACGAAGTCGCCGAATTCCTCGGCGTCGAGACCCAGCAGGTGGTCAAGACGTTGATCTACACCAGCGAGCAGGAAGAGCTGGTGGCGGTGGCCATTCGCGGTGACCGCGAGATCAACGAGGTCAAGCTCGGCAACTTTCTCGACGTCATGCACCTCAGCCTGGCCGATGAAGATCAGGTGCGCAAAGCGACCGGCGCGCCGGTCGGCTTTGCCGGCCCGGTCGGACTGCCCGAGGACGTGCGGCTGATCGCCGACCGCTCGGTGCAGAAGATGAGCCGCTTCGTCTGCGGTGCCAACGAAGGCGATGCCCACCTGGTCGGGGTCGAATGGGGACGCGACGCCGAGCCGACCGATTGGGTCGACCTGCTGCTGGTCGGCGCTGGCGATCCGTGTCCGCGCTCCGGCGAGCCTCTCGAGCAGTCGCGCGGTATCGAAGTCGGCCACATCTTCAAGCTCGGTGACAAGTACTCCAAGGCCATGGGCTGCCAGTTCCTCGACGAAAAAGGGCGCGGCAATCCGATGATCATGGGCTGCTACGGCCTCGGCGTCGGCCGCACCGTCGCCGCCGCCATCGAGCAGGGGCACGACGACGACGGCATCATCTGGCCGCGGCCGCTGGCGCCGTTCGAGGTGCTGCTGATGGCGCTCAATCCCGCCAAGGACGAGGTCCGCGAAGCCGCGGACCAGATCTATGCCGAGCTCCAGGAGCGCGGTATCGAAGTGCTCTACGACGACCGCAAGGAGCGCCCCGGCGTCAAGTTCAAGGATGCCGATCTGATCGGCATCCCGCTCCGCGTCGTGGTCGGCCAGAAGGGGCTGGCCGAAGGCAAGATCGAAGTCTCGCTGCGCCGCGATCGCGAGAAGCTGAGCGTCGCCACCGGCGACGTCATGGCGAAGATCACCGAGCTGCTGGCGGACTGAGCTAGCCGTCTACTCCAACGTCTGCAAGAGCTTCAGGCCCTCCCCCTTTGCAAAAGGGGGAGCTGGAGGGGGATTCTCTCCCCATCCGAACAAGACTAGATTGATCTGCAGAACCGGCTAATCCAGCAAGGGAGAAATCCCCCCTTGATCCCCCCTTT
>JBCCEE010000303.1:0-10522 GCA_039030415.1 Acidobacteriota bacterium | reverse complement strand
GGCCAAGTAGTGGGCGATCAGCCGCGTCTGATCGAGGGTGCCGCGGAAACGCTTGCCCAGGATCGATTGCTTGCTGGGCAAGTCGTAGACCCACCCGTCTAGCACGAGCCTGTCTCCCTCGGGTTTGATCGAAGCGAGGAGTACGACCTCGTTGCCGAGTGAGCGATACTGCTCGAAGTCCTGCGACCTGTCGCCGGTCAATGACAGGACGGCGAGCTCGGTTGGGCCTTGAGTATTGAAGACGACCGTCTGTTCGAGGTCATCACGCAGAGTCTGCTCGACCTCACGAGCGGCCTCCAGATACTCGCCGCGCAGTGAGCTGTCGAGCTCGGCGGCCGGGAAGGCGACGCGAATCTGGGCTCGGCGGACACCGGAGATCGTGAGCGTCGGATCTGCTCCTGCACCGATGGCAGGAGGTTGAGGCGAGCTTTGGGCGACGGTCGACGAGGCCCCGAGCAAGATGATCAGAGCTGTCAAGCCAGGAGCAGCGTACGCGGAGAAAAGCTTCATCGGAACCTCTCGGTATTTCTTAGGGGGACTTGGCTTCATTGCTTAGGGGGCGTGGCTTCGAAGCCTGCCTCGGGTGCCTTGGCACCGGCACATCATTTGACGATCAGGTTGATGCCGAGATCATCACGCTTGTAGCCCTTGGGCAGGGGGGGCAGGGGAGACGACGATTGCACTGCGCGTAGCGCTGCATCGTCGAAGTCGGGTTGAGTCGAAGAGGCGACGAGGCGCAGGTCCGTGATCTCTCCGTCTCGCTGAATTCTGAAATGAAGCTTGGTTTGTAGGTTACCCAAGGGAGGGCGAACCCAATTCGAGCTGATTACGGCAACGACACGGTCCAGGTAGTAGCCGTAAGTGAAGTTCGGGTCTTCGACGCCCAGGGTCGCGTTGTTGGTAGATGCGCCGAGGGACTTACCAAACGGCGAGCCGATGCGTTTGGGCGGCGGCTCGATTTTCTTGGGTGGCGGTGGTGCGCGCCGTTTGGGTGGTGGCGGTGGCGGCGTCTTCTTGGGTGGCTTTTTTTTCTTTTCCACCAAGACCGGCACGTCCTCCGGCACCGGCTCCGGAGGCTTGGGTTCGGGCTTGGGAGGCTCGGGCTCCGGCTCGACTTTCGGCGGTGGTGGGGGTGGCGGCGGCGCTTCCTGGCCGAGCACTTGCGGCGGGACCACGACGACCGCGATAGCGTCGATCACCTCGGGCGGCTTGGCGAAGAGCTTTGGAACGAACCAAAATGCGGCGATCAAGAAGCCATGAAACAGCGCCGAGTAGACCACACACTGAGACTGCTCCCGCAACTGCAGGCGCCGGGAACGTGATCTGAGGAGCTGGTCGACGTTGATGGCCATGCTTCAAGACTTGGGGGTCAACTGCTCGGCTACCAGTCCCAGGTGCCGAATGCCTCCTTCATTGAGTAGGCCGACGATCTCGATGAACTGACCGTAAGTGATGTTGCGATCGCCCTTGATGAACACCTGCTTGTCATCGCGCTGATCGAGAATGGCACCGAGACGGTCGACTAGGCGCGTCGGATGTACCGGCTCATCTCGAATGTAAACCATACCGTTGGTCTTCACCGACAGCACGAGCGGATCGTCGATCCGCTGCGGGATTTGATCGGCCGCCACCGTTTCCGGCAGCGAGACCTCTACACCTTGGTGCAACATCGGTGCCGTCATCATGAAGATGATCAGCAGCACAAGCATCACGTCGACCAGCGGCGTAACGTTGATGTCTGCCATGGCCGTTTCGTCGGTCTCGCCTTGCAGTTGGACGCCCATGGTCGCGGCTCCTAGGTGAAGTTGCGTTCGGTGAGATTCATGAATTCCAGCACGAAATCCTGCATCTGGCTGCGTAAATCGCGCAGCCTGGCGGCGAAGTAGTTGAAGCCGACCAGGGCGGGGATTGCAGCTACCAGGCCCGCGGCGGTATTGATCAGGGCCTCGGCGATGCCGGGTGCGACGGCGGTGATCGAGGTCGAACCGGTGGCGCCGATCTCATTGAAGGCCACCATGATGCCCCAAACCGTGCCGAAAAGGCCGATGAAAGGAGACGCAGATGCCGTTGTGGCAAGGAAAGCCGTGCCTCGGTTGAGCACCACCTGCTCTACGGCGATGGCGCGCCTCAGGCTGCGTTCGACACCTTCTAAGGACTTGACGCGAAACGATGACACCGGGGCGTTCGATTTCTGGGCCGCTTCCTGAGCCGCCTTGACCTGCGCGTCGATCTCAGCGTAGCCGGCCTGAAACAGGCCGACCATGGGAGTGCCGGTCAAGCGACCGGCCGCAGCGTTGACTTCGCTGAATCGTTTGGAGCGCCGAAAGATGTCGAGAAACTCCTCGCCCTCGGCGTCTGCTTTGCGGTACTGCAGGATTTTGGAGATCATGATCGCCCAAGAGACGATCGACATGAATGCGAGGATGCCGAAGACGGCCCAGGCCATCGGGCCGGCTTCGAAAAACATTTCGACAGCGGTGGGCGCGCTGCGGGTCTGAGCAACGATCACGAACGGTGACATTGAGGTCATCACGGGGTTTCCGGCAAGCGAGAGGGTGGATTCGGGACCTGGCGTGGTCTGAGGCGTTTGAAGCGGATAGAGCATCACCGCGGTCGTCGGCAAGGCTCTGTGACCGAAGCTTCGTCAGGGGTGTTGCCAATCGGACTGGATTGAGCGGAACATCCGAAACGAGCACGGTGACGGAAAGTTAGCATGTGGGGATCCATGCGTCTACGGTCCATCTCCTCTAAAGGGCTTTCTTGCAAGAGTTTATGAGCTTGAGCGAAGGCCGTGCCAGAGCGCCCTAGAATGGTCTTGGTGAAGACCTCGTGATACCCTTCCGCTGCCTCGCAAACCGTTACGAGATCGCACGCGGGGCAATGCTTCCCAAACAACAACACTAGACCCTCTGGCGACATCATCCGCGCTAGGCCGGTTGATGGCGGTGCCGAGCAGACAGTGCTCCGGCGGGTCGAGACGGTGCCGGGTCGTTCGCCAGCGCAGGCATGACCGAAGGAGAGCTCCCGATGCGAATTGCAGTATGCATCAAACAAGTTCCAGATGCCGAAGGACGGCTCAAGGTTGCCGCGGACGGCAAGTGGATCGATGAAGACGAGATTCAGTTTGTCATCAACGAAAGCGATCAATATGCGCTCGAAGAAGCGCTCACGCTGACCGAAGCCCACGGCGGCGAGGTCGTCGTGCTCAGCCTCGGACCGGATCGCGTTCAGGACGCTTTGCGCAAGGCGCTGGCCCTGGGGGCCAAGCGTGCCATCCATTTGGAAGATTCAGCGTTTCAGGGCGGCGATGCCCACGCGACGGCGCGTGCCCTGGCCGCCGCCATCCAGGCCGAGGAGTGTGATCTTGTGCTGACCGGTGCGCAGTCGGACGACGCCGGCTACGGCTCGACGGGTTCGGTGCTCGCCGGGCTGCTGGGCTGGCCTCACGCCTGGTTGGTGATGGGCTTGGAAGTCGAAGAGGGCGGCACCAGCGCGCAGGTGACGCGCGAGATGGAAAGCGGGATGAACGAGCTCTTCCGTCTCCAGCTGCCGGCGGTGATCGAAGTCCAGGCGGGCATGAACCACCCGCGTTATGCCTCGCTCAAGGGCATCATGCAGGCCAAGCGGAAGCCGGTCGATCGGCCGACGCCGGACGACCTGGGCTTGACCGCGGATCAAGTCGGCGCGGCCGGCTCGCGGCTCGAGATCGTCGATGTCGCGTTCCCGGAGACCGATGCCGGTGCTCAGATCTTCGAAGGCGATGCCGCGACGGCGGCCAAGGCCTTGCTCGAGAAACTGCGTAACGAAGCGAGGGTTCTGTGATGTCCCAATCGATCTGGATCGTGATGCAGCAGCGCGAAGGCAAACTCCACCGCATGTCGCGCGAGGCGATCACTGCCGGGCAGCAGCTGGCTGCGGCGGTTGGCGGCTCGGCCTCGGCCGTGTTGGTCGCGGGTGATGACAGCTTAGCGGCCGAGGTTGCCGGCTACGACCTCGAGCAGGTGAAAGTGGCGGCAGCGCCCGTCCTCGCCGACTACACCCCGGGAGCCTTTGTTGGCGCCTTGGCGGCCGCGATCGACGCGGAGAAACCGGCGTTCGTCGTGTTCCCTCACACCTACCAGTCCGTCGACTTCGTGCCTCGCCTGAGCCAGGAGGTCGGTGCGGCCCTGGTGCCGGAAGCGATCTCTTTCGAGCAGGTCGACGGCGAGCTGATCTGGAAGCGGCCGATCCTCGGCGGCAAGCTCCAGGCGCGAGTGCGGGTTAAGGGAGAGGGCACGATCTTCGTCACCGTGCAGAGCGGTGCGTTCCCAGCCGATTCGGCGGCGACCGGCCAGGCCGAGATTCAAGCTCTGGCGCTGCCCGGCATCACCGCGGATCGGGAGATCCTCGGTGTCGAGCAGGCGGGAGAGGACGAAGTCGATCTCACCAAGGCCGACATCATTCTCGGCGTGGGGCGTGGCGTCGGCGGGCCGGACAAGCTCGGCCCGCTCGAGGAGCTGGCCGAGCGGCTGGGCGCTGATATCGGTGCCAGCCGGCCGGTGATCGACAACGGGTGGCTGCCTCGGGACCGCCAGATCGGCTCCAGCGGCCAGACCGTGGCGCCGAAGCTCTACCTGGCGGTCGGCATCTCGGGTGCGATTCAACACCAGGTCGGCATGAAGGGCTCGACCTGCGTGGTGGCGATCAACAAAGACAAGTCGGCGCCGATCTTCGGGATCTCGCAGTACGGCTTGGTCGGCGATCTGCACGAGCTCGTGCCGGCGCTCAACGAAGCCCTGGCAGAAGCGGAATAAGCGCCGCCTAGCCTTGCTTGGCTTCGAGCTCTAGCAGATCTGCCAAGAGGGCTATCCGTCGGTCGAGTGACGGCAGCTCGACGTACTCGTCGCGAGTATGCATGCCGTCACCGACCGGCCCCAGGCCGTCGAGGATCGGGATCGCGGACGGATCCGGCAGAAAGTTGGAGAATGAGATCCCGCCTCGATCTTCTTCGAGCTCGATCGTCCAGCCCGCCTTGCGGGCGAGCTCGACCGCAAGGCGCGACTGTTCGCGACTCGGCCCCGTCGGGTCGACCGGGGGCACTTCGGGTCCCGGAAGGAAATCCATCTCGAGATCGTGCTCTTCGGCGAGCCGGGTGGTGAGGTCATGGAGGGTCTGGCGCAGAGCGGCACCCTCGGCGTGGCCCAGGAAGCGCGCTTCGCCGTCGACGGCGGCGGCATCCGGGACGACGTTCACCTGGCGCGTCGTCCCCACGAGCTCGGCGCCGGCACGCAGATCTTCGAGAAAGCCGGCCTCGCCGCCCACCATGCGTCCCGCGTTGATGGTGGACGTCGCCTCGCCTCGAGTCGCTCGGCCTTCGAGCACCAGCCGGCGCGCTTCGGCGCACCAGGCGGCCGCGGCGCTGACCGCCGAGCGTCCCTCCCAGTAGGCGTTGCCGGCGTGGGCCGAACGGCCGCGGACCTTCAAATGCCAGTCGAACATGCCGCGCCGCCCGGTCACCAAGGTCTCGACGGCGCGGCCATCGGCCGTCCCACGAGGCGTTCCGGGCTCCAGCACCCACAGCCCGCGGGCCTTGGCGCCGAGCCTCGCGACCACCTGCTGCGACAGGTGGCCGGCGACCTCTTCGTCCGGTACCACCGCCAGCAGCAGGTCGCGGGGCGGCTCGAGGCCGCGAAGCTGCAGCAGATCGAGGGCGCCGATCAGCGCCGCCAGGCCACCCTTCATGTCGATCGCGCCGGTCGCGTAGAGGCGACCGTCACGACGCTCCGGAGTGGCGGCGGGCAAGACGGTATCGATGTGGCCGATCAGCAGCAGGCAGCCTTCATCGGCCGCTTCGCCGG
The DNA here is from genome assembly GCA_039030415.1 of Acidobacteriota bacterium. Classification (GTDB taxonomy): domain Bacteria; phylum Acidobacteriota; class Thermoanaerobaculia; order Multivoradales; family J023; genus JAAELT01. The sequence goes on along the minus strand of JBCCEE010000303.1, from coordinate 4,685 downwards.
GGGCCCGCGCGTAGAGCACCGGCAGGTCGATGCCATCGGCACCGGTTTCTCGGGCGACCTCGACCTCGAAGCGATGTCGGCGCAGGGGGGCGGCCAGGCAGTCCGCGGCGGCGTTCAGCCCGGCGAGGTCGCCGCTGGGCGACGAGATCGCCGAGAATCGCTCCAGAAAGTCGAGGGTGGTGTCAAAGATCTCGGACGGAGTGTGTGTCGATCTCATGGGCCGTCAGGTCTCCAAGGCGCCTCGCCGGGCGAAGACGTGGTTGGGGTGAGCGAATAGAAATCCAGGGGTGCGCGAATACGTCGAGGAAAGGCAAGGCGGCCAAGGCGCTTTGGCGCCATCCAGGCACTAGCCGCTGACAGCCGTTGATAAGCTAGGGCCTGAGAACGCCTTCGCTTGGCTTGCTTCACCAGCAGACTACGTTCTTACCAGCTTTCGAGCCCCATCGACAATCCGATCGCCGGCCGCGTCGCCAAGATGAGTCGCCAAGATGAAAGGCGTCGCGCCCGCTAGAGCTTCTGAGCCAGACCTCATCATTCAACCCTTCCTATTGGAGTCTTCTCGATTATGAGCGACAAAGTGTGGCACATCGCAGTCGGTAGTGAGCAGCAAGGACCTTTCAGCCTCGAAGAGGTGCTTCCCCGGTTCCGTTCCGGCGAGCTCAGCCCTGAAACCTACGTCTTCACCCAGGGCATGTCGAACTGGGCGGCCGCGGCGACCCGTCCGGAGTTCGCCTCAGCCCTGGGTGGCGACTCGGCTTCGCCTGCGCCGCCCGCGCCGCCGGCCGGAGGCGTCGCCGACGTCATCGACTACAAGATCCACGGTGAGGAGATGCAGTTCGTCGAGGTCACGCTCGACCCGCGCGAAGCCTGCATCGCTGAAGCCGGCGCCTTCATGTACATGGATCCCGGAATCGAGATGCAGACCATCTTTGGCGATGGCTCGGGGCAGGGCGGCGGTACGCTGTTCGACAAGTTCCTGAGCGCGGGCAAGCGGGTGCTCACCGGTGAGTCGCTGTTCATGACGATGTTCGCCAACAGCGCCCATCAGCGCCAGACCGTCGCTTTCGCCTCGCCCTATCCGGGCAGCATCGTTCCCGTCGACCTGCCGGCTCACGGCCATCAGCTGCTGTGCCAGAAGGAAGCCTTCCTGTGCGCCGCCAAAGGCGTGTCGGTCGGCATCGCCTTTCAGCGCAAGCTGGGTGCCGGGCTGTTCGGCGGTGAAGGTTTCATCCTCCAGAAGCTCGAGGGCGATGGCCTGGCGTTCCTGCATGCCGGTGGCACCGTCGTGAGCCGGACGCTGGCGGCCGGCGAGACTCTGCGTCTCGACACCGGTTGCCTGGTGGCTTTCGAGCAGCAGGTCAGCTACGACATTCAGGCGGTGCCGGGTATCAAGTCGAAGATCTTTGGCGGCGAGGGGCTGTTCTACGCGGCCTTGACCGGGCCCGGTAAAGTCTGGATCCAGTCCCTGCCGTTCAGCCGCCTGGCGAAGCAGGTCTACGCCGCAGCCCCGCAGACCGGAGGCACGCGCAAGGGCGAGGGCTCGGTGCTCGGGGGCATTGGCGAGCTGGTGATGGGCGACTGATCGCGCCGTCCGCTCGTCCCTTGGCCCAAAGACCTTCAGCTGAGCCGTCCGCCACCGGCCAGAACCCTGGTGGCGGACCGCTCAGTTGGCTTCCGGAATGCTGTAGGGCTCAATCCTGTAGTCTCCCAAGGTTCAGAGCGTTGTTGAGGCTCAACGCCGGAATTTCCCAATGTTCAGAGCGCTGTTGAGGCTCAACGCCGGAATTTCCCAGTGTTCAGAGCGATGTTGAGGCTCAATCCTGCAATTTCCCAATGTTCAGAGCGCTGTTGAGGCTCAACGCCGGAATTTCCCGTTGTTCAGAGCGCTGTTGAGGCTCATCAACGGATTTTCCCGCCGTTCAGAGCGCTGTTGAGGCTCGTCAACGGATTTTCCCGCCGTTCAGAGCGTTGACCAGGGCGTGCTAGTCTGGCGCCAATGAGCGAGAGAAAGCCCTCCCGTCGGGGATTCTTGAAGGCGGCAGCGCTGGCGCCGGTCATGGCTCAGCTGGCCACGGCGCGTCGCGCTCTGGGCGACGAGCTGGCCGGGCTCGGCGAGCGGACAGCGGCACAGGGACTGGGGGCGAGCCTAGCCTCGTCCTACCGCCTCGACCCGTCGATCACCTACCTCAACCACGGCTCCATCGGGACGATTCCGCGCGCGATCCAGCAGGCGCATCGCAAGTATCTCGAGATCTGCGAGACGAATCCCTGGGTTCACATGTGGGGTGAGGCGTGGAAGGAGCCGCTCCAGCAGGTGCGAAACCAAGCGGCTTCCATGCTCTGTTGCGACGCCTCCGAGGTGGCGTTCACCCACAACACGACCGAGGCCTTCAATCTGCTGGCCAATGGCCTGCCGCTGGCGGCCGGTGACGAGGTGCTTTTCAGCTCGCTCAATCACACCGGGGCGAGCGCCTGCTGGCACCATATGGCGGAAGTCCGCGGATTCACGGTGCGTGAATTCGACTTCCCGCTGCGCGAGGTGCCGCACCTGACGGCTGATGACGTGGTTGGGATCTACCGCGAGCAGATTCGCCCCGAGACCCGCGTGCTGGTGTTTACCCACGTCGACAACCAGGTCGGCCTGCGGCATCCGGTGAAGGAGCTGGCGGCGGCGGCTCGGGAGCGCGGCGTGCAGTTCGTGGCGGTCGACGCGGCGCAGACCGTGGGCATGATTCCCCTGGACGTCGCGGCGATGGGCGTCGACGTTTATGCCACCAGCCCTCACAAGTGGCTGCAGGCGCCCAAGGGGCTCGGGCTGGTCTACGTCCGGCAGGAGATCCAGGACAATCTCCGGCCGATGTGGGTCACGTGGGGGCAGGCCAGATACCGGGGCACCGCTCGGATCTATGAAGACTACGGCACGCGCAACCTGCCCGAGGTCTTGAGCCTGGGCGACGCCATCGATTTTCAGCAACAGCTCGACGAATCAAATAAAGAGCACCACCATCGTCGACTCTGGGAGGCGGCGCGATCGGCTGTGGCCGAGTCGCCTCGCCTGCGGTGGCGCTCGCCGACGACCTGGCGGCTCTCGGCCGCGCTCTATTCGATCGAGCCGATCGGCGAGTCGAGCCGGGCCGTCTTCGAGCGCCTCTACTCGCGGCACGGCTACGTCTTTCGGCCCTTCGAGATTGAAGGGCTCAACGCCGTGCGGCTGTCGCCGAACGTCATGAACACGCGTGGCCAAATCGCCGAAGTCTTGGCGAAGGTGGCCGAGAAGGGCTGAACGCCGCGATATCTCAGTCTGCGAGCGTGCTCTGGGCGGCGGCCAGCCTCGCGATCGGCACCCGGAACGGGCTGCACGAGACGTAGTCGAGCCCAACCTGGTGGAAGAAGCGGATCGACGCCGGGTCGCCCCCGTGCTCGCCGCAGATCCCGACCTTGAGGTCGCTGCGAGCGCCGCGACCGCGGCGGGTCGCCATCTCGACGAGCTGACCGACGCCGGTCTGATCGAGGCTGGCGAAGGGATCGAACTGGTAGAGACCGTGCTCGAGGTAAGAGGGAAGGAAGGTTCCGACGTCGTCTCGGCTGAAGCCGCAGGTCATTTGGGTGAGGTCATTGGTGCCGAAGCTGAAGAACTCGGCTTCGGTGGCGATTTCATCAGCCAGTAGCGCGGCGCGCGGCAGCTCGATCATGGTGCCCACCAGGTAGCCCAGGTCGTCGACGCCGATGTCGCTCATGACCTCTTTGGCAACGGCATGGATGATCCTCTTTTGATCCTCCAGCTCTCTGATGTGTCCGACCAGCGGGATCATGATCTCGGGGCGAGCATCGACGCCCTCCAGCTCGAGCTCGGCCGCTGCCTCGAGGATGGCGCGGGCCTGCATGCGGGTGATCGCCGGATGCGTGATGCCGAGCCGGCAGCCGCGATGGCCGAGCATCGGATTGAGCTCGTGCAGTTGAGCGACGCGGACGCGTACCGTCGCTTCGTCTTTGCCGGTCGAGGCCGCGATCTCTCGGATCTGCTCGGGGTTCTGCGGCATGAACTCGTGCAGCGGTGGATCGAGCAGTCGGATCGTCACCGGCAGCCCTTCCATGACCCGCAGGATGCCTTTGAAGTCTTGCTTTTGGTACGGCAAGAGCTTGGCGACGGCGGTCTCCTGCTCTTCCGGTGAGTCGGCGAGGATCATCTCGCGCATGGCCAGAATGCGCTCGTCGCCGAAGAACATGTGCTCCGTGCGGCACAGGCCGATACCGCGGGCGCCGAAACGCCGCGCCAGGGCAGCGTCGTCGGGACTGTCGGCGTTGGTGCGAATGTCGAGGCGGCGCACGCGATCGCACCAGCCCAGAAACGTCGACAGCGTTGGGTTCTTCTCCGGGTCGGTGTCGACCAGCGGCAAATCTTCCGCGTAGATGACGCCACTCGAGCCGTTGACCGTCAGCCAATCGCCTTCCCGCAGCACCGTATCGCCTTCCCCGTCGGCGCCGGTGACGGTGACCGTGCCCTCGGCTAGCTGAATGTCCAGCTGCTTGCAGCCGACGACGCAGGTTTTACCCCAGCCGCGGGCTACCAGCGCCGCGTGCGAGGTCATGCCGCCTTTGGCGGTGACGATGGCCTGCGCGGCATGCATGCCGTGGACGTCTTCCGGGCTGGTCTCCGAGCGCACCAAGACGACTTTCTCGCCGGC
>JBCCEE010000302.1:0-10534 GCA_039030415.1 Acidobacteriota bacterium | reverse complement strand
GAAACGTCGTCGAGGCCGTTGATCGCTCGACAGGTCGCCTGCAGAGCGAGCGCGTAGTAGGGGCTCGGAGAGCCTTCGGCGGAGGTCATCGAAAGTCCTCGAGTGGTGAGTCTATCCCCTCGCGGGCTCCGTTTTGCGGAGTGCGAGGGGATAGCTGGCTCGGATCAGTTGCCGAGCAGGTTCCGCCAGGGAATGTGCAGGCTGGCGACGAACGAGCGGCCCGGCGCCGGCGCCAGCTGGAAGGGGTCGAAGTAGAACTTGTCGCTCAGGTTCTCGATCGCCACATTGATCCGGACCGGCACGCTGGCCTCGGCGAATTCGTAACCGCCGCGCAAAGTGTGTCGCTCGTAGCCATCGAGGGATGAGAACGAGCCGAACTGCGTGGTGTTGGGGGTCGCGAGATCGCCGGGATCGACGCGGCTGATGTCGTCGACCCACTTGAGCTCGTATTCGACGAACCAGTGGGTGCTCGGCGCGGTGTAGCGCACGCCGAAAAGGCCCTGGTCTTCGACCACGTTGCCGAACGGCACGTCGTTCTCGGAGCCCTCGAACCGCCGCGGCGTGTCGTTGCGGTTGTAGAACTGGCGCACGGTGGTGAGGTCGTCGGCGGTTGGCGTCTTGTTCTCGCTGATCAGATGGCTGAGCTGGAAGTAGGGGCTGATCGTGCCGCGATTGCCAGACAGCGCGAACGAGCCTTCGAAGGACGCCTCCCAGCCTTCGTAGGAAACTTCGCCGAAGTTGATGCGCTGAAAGAAGATGCCCACCGGGCTCAGCAGGCCGAGGTCGGGACGGATGAAGCCGAAGCTGAACACCGTATCCGAGAGTGTCGTGCCGATGAAGTTCTCGATGTCGTTCTCGAAGTAGCCCAGGGTACCGCGCCAGTTCGGGCGGTCGAATTTGACGCCGATGTCGAGCGTCTCGCCCTCTTCGGCCTGCAGCTCGGTGTTGGGCAGACCGGTGACGAAGAAGAACGGGCTGCCGAAGTTGCGGATCAAGTAGCGTACGGTGACCTCGGGCTCGCGGTAGCTCTGGGCCCAGCGAATGTACGGGTTGATGCCGGCTTCGGTGAGGATCGTGACGCCGAGATTGCCGGTCCAAACGTCGTTGTCGGTGCTGATCCCCGAGGTACCGTCCAGCAGGCTATCGAGACCATTGATGCCGGCCAGGTTGATGTCGCCCGGGTTGGCCTGCAGCAGAGGCAGCGCGGTCTGGATGATGGTGGTCTCCTGCACGGGCGGATAGGTGTCGCTGGGTTTGGCCTCGGTCTCCCATTTGTCGTAGCGGATACCGCCATCGAACCGCAGCTTGCTGGTGGGCCACCATTCGAGCACCGCGAAGAAGGCCTGGTTCTCGTACTCGGTATCGGGCGTGGTCGCGACACCCTGCTCACCGTAGGTCACGACCTGGCCGGACGGATCAAAAGTCTCGAAGTCGAAGACGTCGGACGATTCGTCATTGAGCCACGACAGGCCGGTGGTCAGGACGGCCTTGGTCCAGGGTTGGATGTTGGCCTGGAATTCGAAGCCGGTGGAGTCGACGTTGTTGAGCGTCGACTGCTCGCGCCCGCGAGTGAAGGTCGATAGGTTGCCGGTAAACGTCGAAGTCGCGGGGTTGTAGCTGCTTCCCGCGTCGATGTTGAAGCGGTTGTCGTCCTGCGGCCGCTCGAAGTTCTGGCTGTAGGCCCGGAAGCTCAGGCGCGAGAGCCAAGGGGCGACGTCATAGGTCTCGTAGAGCGCCGTGATTTTGGTGAGATCGCGGAAGGTGTTGAAGCGCACCGTCGGATCCGTCGGCGGGATCGAGAACGGCAGGCCGAGATTCTCGTGCTGGCTGGTGAGGTACTTGAGCCGAATGCTGTGATCGTCCGACGGATAGAGCCAGAGGTCCGCCTGCAGATTGAACCCTTCGCCCTGGGCATTGAAGACCTGGGTGCCGTTGGGAAACTCCCAAATGGCAAAGCTGTTGGTGACGTCGCCGCCGGTAGCGGCCGCGACCTCCTGAGCGAATTCCGCCACCTGGACCACCTGCTGACGGGTCACACCGCCATCACCAGCGGTCCAGCCATCGAGCTCGAAGTCCGAGTAGATGGCCCGCAGCGCGAACTTGGGCGTCGAGTAGCTGCCGGTGAGCACGCCCTTGAAGTACTCGCTGTTCTCGTTGTAGCTGAGGTCGAGATCGATATCCAGGTTGTTGCCGGAAGCGGACTGGGTCGGCTGCTTGGTGACGATGTTGATGACCCCGGCCATGGCGTCGGTACCATAGATTCCCGAGCCGGCTCCACCCAGCACCTCGATCGACTCGACCTGCGTGACGTCGATCATGCTCGGCGAGATGCCGGTGGCCCCGGCGTCGAAGCGCACGTTGTTGAGGCGCTCGCCGTCGACCAGAATCAGCACTCGCGAGGAAGCCAGGCCGCGGAATTGGGGCCGGGCGCGGGTCGGATTCTGATCGATGGTGCGAATGTTCGGAGCGCGCTCGATAGCGTGCGCCACCGAGGCGACCTGGCGCTCTTCGAGATCCTCGGAGGTGATGATCGTCACCACCTGGGGAATCGCCGCGGTCTCTCGCTCGATGCCTTTGGCGGCGGTCACCGTGATCTCCTCGGTGATCGTGCCGACCCGCAGCTTGACGTCCTGCTCGGTCGCGCCAGCGTCGAGGCTGACGTTGCGGCTGACTTCGTTGAACCCTTGAAGGCTGACCGTCATGCGGTACCTGCCCGGCACCAGGCCAGTGATCTCGAAATGACCTTCAGCGTCGGTAGTTGTTGACACTTCTCTCACGTTGGCCTTGTTGGTCAAGGTGACGGTGGCTGATGGCAACGCGGTACCGTCGCCCGAAGCCACCGTTCCCGAGAGCGACGCCGTGTCCTGCGCCATTGCGGTAGAGCTCGCGAGCACGAGTGCCACGAGAACGATGAGCCTGAGTGCGGATGCCTTCATCGCAACCTCCTGAATCGGTTCACAGGTCGAGAATTGCCAGCTCATGAGCGGCTAGCTGGAAGCACGGGCGACCTCTGCGAGGACGCGTAGGCTTCGAAAGAGCCAGCGCCAGTGCTGAGCCTCCAAGGATCGAAGCTTCACTTTGTTGAATTGTCATAACTATAGTACCAATGTATGCTCTCGCACCTCGAGTTGTCAAGATCAGCAAGCTGAAAGCCTTTGAGACGCAAGGCCCGCTAGCGCATTGGGTGTATTGACGGGCTAGGGTCTTGGCGACCCCCTCCCCCTGCGCTGCGCATCTCTGCGCTGCGTGTCTCGCCCCGGCACCTGCGACCGACGGAGCTCAGCGCCGTTCGGCTTCGATTTCCGCTGCCGTCTTGCGAAAAATGTACTCTTGGCCCTGGGGAGTCTTGAGGTTCAGCAGCGAGATCACGCTGATCACGAACACCAGGGTCCAGACCAGGAAAACCGCCGGCATGGCGCGGTCCATGTTGTGCTTGATCTCGTGGTTGAGCTCGTCGACATTCTCGGCGCCGTCGTGGATGGCCTGCAGGTTGCGCAGAGCCGTTCCGGAGATTGGGATCAGATAGAGCGCGTCGATGATGATCACGGCATAGAGCACGTGCTTCCAGTTCAGCCAGGCGGTGGTGAACAGCGGCGTGTCGGTGATCCAGCAGAGAATGATGCCGGTGGGCAACATCAGCAGAAAAATAACGCCGACGACCTGGTCAATGGCGTGCATGATGTGGGCGCGCTCCAGACGCCGCTCGGTCGGCACCTCGGGGTTCTTGATGTCGAAGTGCAGCCAGAAGACGATGAAGTCGAAGAGCAGCCAGGCGGCCGCCATAAAAGCATGGATGCCCTTGAAGGAAACCTCGACGAGATCGATGCCCCAGATCTGCAGCCCCATGAGCTCAGCTCCTCCCCGTCACGAGCTTGAAGAGCCTGGGTAGGCCATAGAACGCGCAGCCGAGATAGAGCACGGCCATCAGGCCCAGGGCGGGGTCGAAGCCCTGCTCCATCAGGGTCCAGGCAGCGCCGCCGCCGAGGAAAAATCCACCGAACACGATGGTGAGCCAAAGCAGGTAGACCATGAACATGACGTTTCATGCATAATGTCATATGATTAAGACAATTGCAATCCGGCTGGTAAGGAGAACCGAATGCGACTCACGCTCAAGGTCGTTCTGATGGTGATCGCCGTGGCCACGCTCGCTCCCAAGGCATGGGCGGAAACGCCCTATGACGGTGCCTACTTCAAGCGGGTCACTCTGGTCGTGGCTGACATGGAGCGGGCGCTGACCCTCTATCGCGACATCCTCGGCTTCCATCTCGACGGCATCAGTGAGTCGTCTTCGGATTCCTATTCTTATCCCGTGTTCAAGATTCCCCAGGAAGCCAAGATTCGTTTTGCGACTCTGAGCGCCGGCAGCGAGCAGATCCGGACCCTGGCGCTCACCGAGGTCACCGGCATGGAGCTGCCGAAGCCGGGCCAGCCTCTGATGAGCGCGGCGGTGATCCGCTCGGCGGATATCGAGCGGGATTTTCGACGCATCGAGGCGCTCGGTCTCGAGACGACCGAGCCCAAGTTCGTCGAGGGTCGGGAATTCGACTTCCGCGAGCGAGCGTTCGTGGACTTCGATGGCCACCTGATCGTGCTCTACCAGATCGTAGAGGAGCCGCTCTCCGCCGCCCGCATCGTAGAGCGAGCGTACGAAGAGGCGGGTGGCGAAGCCTGGCGGCGGCCCGAGACCCTGCGCCTGAGCGGCGTCGCCACGCTCTACGAACAGGGGCATGCCGATCGCGTCACGGTCGCCGACCGCTACGATATGTGGCGGGTGTTTCCGCAGCAATCGGACGACGCTCACCGCGCCAACGGCAAGGTGCGTTTCGACGCCTTCGCGGGTGACGATCTCGTCTTCCAGGTCAGTTACGACGGTGAGAAAACCTACGACCACAACGGTGTCGTGCCGCCGGAACGGGCTCGTCGAGACTGGTCCGCGGCCTTCGGCTTCGGCATCCTGCGCTTCGCCCTGGACGACGGGTTTCGCGTCGAGCGTCTGGCCGACGATCAGGTCGAGGGGCACGACTGCTACTTCGTGCGGGTGATCGACCCTTCCGAATCGCAGACCATGTTCGGTATCGATCAGACTGACTTCAGCGTGCGCATGGTCGGCTTCGAGACGCCGCGCGGCTGGCATCATCGCGTCTACTCAGACTTCGAGTGGCATGAAGCGCCCCGCTTCCGTCAGCCGACGCGAGTTCGCCTCTACTACGACGGCGTCAAGACCAACGATATTCACTGGCAGGAATTCGCGGTCAACGCGCCGCTCGACGACGCGTTGTTCGACCTCACTCAGTGATCGGTCCACGCAGCGATCAAACAGTCCTCGGCCGTGCTCGTTCCACCAGCGCGACCTACCAGCTCACGAACTTCCTTTCGGTACGGAATCTAAGTCGCTAGCGAAGCCAGCACATATTCGAGGTCGAACTGCTGCCACACGTAGCGCACCAGCAGGTTGTCCTCACCGGTGACCCAGAGCTCCGAAGGCGGCACGTCGAGGACGTCGGAGGCGATGAGGAAATGGCGGGCGCGGAACGTCCCTGCGGGAACCGCGATCTCTTCTTCACCGATGAGGGTGACGCGTAGCGGCTCGAGGCGACCGAGGGGACCGTCGGTACCGTCCCAGCGGGTCGAGGTGTTGTAGACGGTGAGCGTCTGCTCGCCCCCAGCCCCAGCGTCGTAGGCCCAGAACGTCCAGCCGTCGAGCATGACGGCGTGGGTCATGACGTGAAAGCGTTCGGGTACCGCTACCTGCTGCTGCGTGCGGCCGTTGGCAGCGCCGTCGGTCACGATTCGCAAAGACTCATCCGCGGTCGCGAAGTAGCCGGATCCTACCCAGGCGTCGCCAACTTGGAGGCGGATCAAGACGTCGACCGGACGCGCGTCAGGCCCTACAGTGTAGGTCACGTCGCGTACGAACTTGGAGTCGTCGGTCATGGCCAGGCACCGCAGCGTGCGGCTGCCGTCGCGGTTGCGGGTGAGCCCCCAGTCCTCGCGTCCCCGCTCGACGCCGGTCGATAGCTTGCGGTAAATCAGGCGACCGCGTTGGTAGTGCCATTCACTCATGATTGAAGTCTCCCGGGAGGGCCGTTGGCGGTATTCCCGAGCGGGTTGTGAATTTGTCATAGGCATATTACATTGAGGCCACCGTGTCGCCCAGAGTCGTATCGGTAGTCGTATCGGTCGATGGCGCGCTCGCCCCGGTTACCGAATCGGCTGCTCGCCCTGAACCAGGGGCCCGACGCATTGTTAGAAATCCTTCCAGGAGTCTAGATCTATGAAAGCTATCCGAGTGGAAGAGGCAGGAGCGTTCGATGCCCTGAGGCTAGTCGAGGTCGAGACCCCGCAGCCGGGTCCTGGCCAGGTGACCATTCGCACCGCGGCGATCTCGGTCAACTTCGCCGACACCATGGTGCGTCGCGGCATCTATCCCGGCATGCCGCCATTTCCTCTCACTCCAGGGCTCGAAGCGAGCGGCACGATCGAGGCGGTGGGTGATGGCGTCGATCGCGTGCAGCCGGGCCAGCGCGTCGTCTACTTCGGCAGCTCCTGCTACGCCGAGGTGGTGATCGCGGATCAGAACGCGGTGTTTCCCCTGCCGGATCGGGTCGACTTCGACAGCGCGGCGGCCCTGCCGGTGATCTATCTCACCGCCCACCACATGCTGCATACGATGGCCAAGCTCGAGCCGGGCTCGACGGTGCTGGTGCGCGCCGCGGCTGGCGGTGTGGGTACCGCTGCCGGCCAGCTCTGCCGGCTGGCCGGCATCCGTGCCCTCGGCACCACCAGCAGTCCCGAGAAAGCCGAGTTTGCCCTCCAGCATGGTTATGAAGAGGTCATTCTCTACACCTCGGAGAATGTCGTCGAGCGGGTCCGGGAGCTCACCGAAGGCCGCGGCGTCGACGTGGTGCTCGACGCGGTGGGCGGCGCCAGCTTTGGCGAGGGGTTCGAGATGCTCGCGCCCTTCGGTCAGATCATCTGGTTCGGCATGGCGGCAGGGCCGCCGCAGGTAGATATCGGACAGCAGATTCTGCAATCGGCAGCGCTGTCGGCCGGCGTGCGGTTTTTCGTGCTCTACAGCGTGTCTCCCGAAGCGCTCGCTGCATCGATGGGCGAGCTCCTCGACCACGTCGCAAACGGACGCCTGCAGCCGCAGATCCACGCCGCGTTGCCGCTGGCCGACGCGTCGCGGGCGCACGAAATGTTGGAAGGCAAGGCAGTAAAAGGCAAAGTCTTGCTGAGACCATAGAAAAACCGCGGGCTGCTGCGACGAGCCGTACAATGTAGGATCCGATTTCCACCGGAAAGCACCCGGACTCCCGACCCGGTGCAGACCCCCGAGCTCGTCGATGTCGCACTGTAACCTCAAGGGATGGCGGCTCCTCTGGCAGATGATTCTGCTGGGTCTGCTCGCCTCAACGGCACCCCTGCATGGGCAGGAGGGGGCGCTGCGTTTCGACCGTCTGACGGTCGAGGACGGGCTGTCCTACAGCACCCTATGGTCGATGTATCAGGACCGCCAGGGTTTCATGTGGCTCGGCACGGGCGAGGGGCTCAATCGCTACGACGGCTACCGTTTCAAGATCTATCGACACGATCCGGAAGATCCAACCTCGCTGTCCGAGAGCGGCATCGTCGCGATCACCGAGGATTTGCAGGGTCGTTTGTGGCTCGGCACCAGCGCCAGCGGTCTCAACTGTTACCACCGAAGCGACGACAGCTTCCTGCGCTTTCGCCATGAGCCCTCGGATCCCTCGAGTCTGAGTGACGATCAGATCTTCGATCTTCTGGTGACCCGAGACGGCACGCTGTGGGTGGCGACGGCAGCGGGTCTCGATCGGTTCGATGCCGAGGCCGAGCGCTTCGAGCGCAACCCTCACCTCGAAAGCGCGGACGCTGGCGAGGCGGCGGCCCACGGGCCCGTCTTCGAATTGCTGGAAGATCGGGAAGGCGTCCTCTGGCTGGGTAGCGAGCAGGGACTTGGGCGCTTTGATCCTCGAAACGGCAGCTTCACCCGCTTCTCCCATGATCCGGACGACCCGGCCAGCCTGAGCCACGACACGGTGTTCGAGCTCGCCCAGGACGCGCAGGGGGATTTGTGGATCGCCACCGGCGGAGGGCTGAACCGGCTGGATCGCCTGACCGGCCGCTTCGAGCGTTACACCCACGATCCCGACGCCGCCGCGAGCGTCGGGGCAGATAGCTTGTCCTCGCTGGTCGTCGATTCCGAAGGTTCCGTATGGATAGGGACCACCAACCGAGGACTCAGCCGTCTCGATCCCGCAACCCAGCGCTTCACGCACCATCGCCACGACGCTTCGGATCCCCGCAGCTTGATCAGCGATCTGACCACGGAGCTGCATGTCGATCGCAGCGGCCTGCTGTGGGTGGGTAGCTACTCGGGTATCAGCACCTACGACCTGCGGCGGAATGCGTTTTCGATCTATCGCAGACAGCAGTGGCGGCAGCCGACGCTCTCCGGCGTCAGCGCTTGGGCGGTCACCCAGGACCGCTCCGGAGCGATATGGATCGGTACCGACCAGGGACTCGACCGGCTCGATCGTCAGGCCGGCACCATCGACAGCTATCTGCACGATCCCGAGCGTTCCGAAGGGCTGCAGAGCGGTCCCATCGCCACGCTGCTCGAAGATCGCAACGGCACGCTGTGGATCGGTACCTGGGGCGGCTTGAGCCGGATGGACGCCAGGCGTCGCGAGCTCGTCCACGTGCCGAGCCACGATCCCGACGACCCCACAACCCTGAGCAGCGATCTGATCCAGTACTTGTTCGAAGATCAGCGCGGTCGCTTGTGGGTCGGCACGCTCTCGGGACTCAACCTGCTCGAGCGCGACACTCCGGCCGGAGGATCGGGTGGCCGAGCCACGCGATTCCCGGCCGAGCCCGAGGATCCCGAGGCACTGGCGGAAGCGACGATCTATGCCATTCTCGAAGATCGAGTCGGAGCGATCTGGATCGGCACCCGCACGCACGGGCTGTTTCGCTTCGAAGACACAGGCGAGCCTCGCTTCACGCAGTTTTCCGCGGCTCCCGATCATCCCAGCAGCCTGAGCAGCAACAACATCGCCAGCTTGCACCAGGACCGTTCGGGCAGCCTGTGGGTCGGCACCATCGGCGGTGGCCTCAATCGTTTCGACGCCGAGCGCGGCGACTTCACGCGCTATCGCGAGGGCTTGCCGAGCGACTCGATCATCGGCATCTTGGAAGATCAGGAAGGTCGCCTTTGGCTGAGCACTCACAGCGGTATCAGCCGCTTCGACCCGCAAACCGAGACCTTCCGCAACTACGACAGCGCGGACGGCCTGGCGAGCAACGACAACGCCATGGTCTCGACCTTCCAGGGTCTTCGCGGCGAGATGTTCTTTGGCAGCGTCGGCGGTCTCACCGCGTTCTTTCCCCATCGCGTCCGTGATGATGAACAGCCCCCACCGGTGGTCTTGACCGACTTTCGGCTGTTCAATCGCTCGGTGCCGCCGCGCACGGTCGACCCCGACTCGCCGCTCGAAGGCTCGATCCTGGACGCCCGCGAGATCACGTTGAGCCACCGTGACTACGTCTTCGGCTTCGAGTTTGCGGCGCTGCACTTCGTGGATCCGCGCCAGAATCGCTATGCCTATCGGCTCGAGGGTTTCGACCGCGACTGGATCGAGACCGACGCCAGCCAGCGCTTTGCGCAGTATTCCAACCTGGCGGCAGGCGACTACGTGTTCCGCGTGCGAGCGTCGAACGACGACGGGATCTGGAACGAGGAGGGGGTCAGCCTCGCGCTGCGCGTCCTGCCACCGCCATGGAAGACCTGGTGGGCCTACACCCTCTACTTCTTGGCCCTGGCCGCAGTGATCTATGCCTACGTGCGCTGGCAGGAGCGCAAGGTCGAGCGCGAGCGCGCCATCAATCACCGGCTGCGGGAAGTCGACCGCCTCAAGGACGAGTTCCTGGCCAACACCTCCCATGAGCTGCGCACGCCGCTCTACGGCATCGTCGGCATCGCCGAGTCGCTGATCGATGGTGCCGCGGGTGAGCCATCGGAGGAGATCAGGTCGAATCTCGAGATGGTGGTGGCGAGTGGGCGCCGCCTCGGCAGCCTGATCAACGACATCCTGGACTTCTCACGCCTGACCGGCAAGAGCCTAGAGCTCCAGCGCCTGCCGGTCGATCTCCGCGCTTTGGTCGACGTGGTGCTCAACCTCTCACGGCCGCTGATCGGTGCCAAGAGGCTCGAGCTGATCAACGCGGTCGACCCGACGCTGCCGCCAGCCGATGCCGATGAAAACCGGCTGCAGCAGATCTTCCACAACCTGATCGGCAATGCCATCAAGTTCACCGGCAAGGGGACGATCGAAATCTCGGCGGTCGCTGGCGAGCACTTGCTCGAAGTGCGGGTCGCTGACACGGGCCGCGGCATTTCGGATGGCGACCTAGACCGTATCTTCGAATCCTTCGAACAGGGCGAGGGGTCTACGATCCGAGAGTTCGGCGGCACCGGCCTCGGCCTGGCGGTCACCAAGCAGCTGGT
>JBCCEE010000301.1:0-10553 GCA_039030415.1 Acidobacteriota bacterium | reverse complement strand
GCCTGGGCTCCCAGCAAACCGGACTCTTCCGCGTCGGTAAACAAGAAAATGACATCGTTGGCGAGCTGCGGCCCTTGGCGCAGGGCGCGCATCGTCTCGAGCAGAGCTACGACCCCAGCGGCGTTGTCACCGGCTCCGGGGCTTCCGGGCACCGTGTCGTAGTGGCCGACCAGCATCACCGCCGATCCGCGCTGGCGCCCCGGCAGACGCGCCATCACGTTCGTGATGTGGGCCGCGTACACCACGCCGGCGCCGACGCTACGCGCCAGTGTGGTCTGCTGTATCTCGGGTTCGAGGTTCAGCGTCTCGATCTCGGCGGCGAGGTACTGCCAGCTCGCCGCGTGCTCTGCGGTTCCCATGACCCGCGGCTGGCTGGCGAGCGCCTGCAGATGGCGCTCGGCCCGAAGGGCCGAGAAGCGTTCCGGAGCCGTGCTCTCCGGCAGCGGCGAAGGCGCCCGAAACGCGAGGATGCCAATGGCAGAGACGCCAAGTAACGTCAGCAGCAGCAGACGGAAGTGGGTGGAAGGCTTCATTGCCAGCCTACTTCGCGTCAGACCGCTTCACGCCGAAGAGGGTGCCAGTAGCGAGAAGAATCGGGAATGCCCGCGGCGCGCTTTGCAGAGCCCTGCCGAGGTTGCGGGATCCCGACCGACGACGCGGATCAAGTCTGCTTCACCACGGATCTCAATCGCTTCTCGCTCGACCCAATCGTGATCGGCTGCACTGGAAGCTCTCGCCTCAGAGCTGGCCGGCAGACACAGCAAGTTGATCGCCAGGGTGCGGCCGAACACGTTGTTGGGGTTGCCGCGAAAGTTGCCCGGGTTGTAAGCCGGCGCCAGATGCCAATAGCCGCGGTAGCCCAAGTCTTCGACCATCGCCAGCAGACTCTCGACGCGATCCTGGCGGTCACACTCCAGATAGAGCACCGGATGAGCCCGCTGCAGCGTGGCGACCGCCCCGCGCAAGACCTCTTCCTCCATACCCTCGACGTCCGCCTTGAGCAGGTGACACTCGGCCAGCGAAAGATCGTCGATCCGCACCAGCTCGACGGGCTCGCCCCCCTCTTCTCCGCTGACCTGCACGCCCCCGAAGTTCGCCGTCTGAGCGTAGTCGACGGCCGGCATGCTCACCTTCCCGCTTCGTGCCCCGACCGCTGCCAGGTGCGTGTGCACCTGGGTCAGGCTGTTGAGCGCGACGCTGGCCGTGAGAGCCTGGAAGACGATGCGCTGGGGCTCGAAGGCCAGCACCTTACCGCTTGGGCCAACGCGCTGGGCAAAATCGAGCGTGTGCGAACCATAGTTTGCGCCGACGTCGACGACCACCTGTCCCGGCGAAAGAAAGCGCCCCAGCAGATCCAGCTCCAGCTGAGACCATTCACCGTAGAGCTCGAGCGACCGGCCGACCCACTGATCGTTGACGTTGAAGACCATGCGGCCATGGCGGCACTCGGCGATGCGGTTGAAGCTCGAGCTCGAGTCCATCACGTAAACCTCGGCATGATGCAAAAGCTCGGCGCTCTGATCAGTCGTTGACGACCGTGCGCAGGTACTCGGCGTAGCGCTCGCCGTCGGGCCAATCGCCGATCGGCCCGGTCGCCATCGAGATCTGTCGCCGCTCGCCCCTGCGCAGGACCACCAGGTCGAGCGCTTCGCCGGGACCCTTGGCTGCGACCATGCTCTGCAGGTCTTTCGAGCTGACCGGCGTCAGCCCTTCGGCCTCCAGAATGACATCGTGCTTCTCGAGGCCGGCTCGAGACGCCGGCAGGCCGTCACAGACTTCCGACACCACGACGCCACCCTCGAGATTCAGCTGGGTCGCCAAATCGGGGCCGACGCCGCGCAGCTTGAAGCCCAACCGGCTGCGCACCGAGGTCGGATCGAGGTCCGGCGAATAGGCTAGCTGGCCATCGCGGCCCCAGCCACCAAAGGTGCCAACCATGAACAGGGTTTCGCCCGCAGAGCCGACGACCCGCACCACGTCGTCTTCTTCCACCAGCCTTTGACGGGGTACGGCTCTGCCGTCGAGGGAGGCCGCCAGACGTCGACTCGACTTGGAGATGCTGAGCACGCCGTTGCCATTGGCGATCTCCAATGACGGAGAACGGCCGGCGGCAATCTGAAACGAATCGCATGGGCGATGCCCCGCTTGTTTCTCGATCGCCAAAGAGTTGGCCGCGACTTCCAGCGGCATCAATCCCACCATGAGGCAGGCACTCAGTAGAACGAACGGTGATTTGTGCATGACATATCTCCTCTTTCGAGATCTATCGGTCTGGCGGTCTCGCGACTCGCCTCAGGTGAGGCGTCAAGCTATAGGTTTAATCGACTCTTCACGAGCGTTAGCTAACGGCTCCTCTCGACGCGAACCGGAGGCAGCGGTACGGCTGCCTCCGGTTGCAGCACTCTTTTAGAACGCCTCGACTACGATCCGCTGGCCGCTGGTCGTCCCGGACTCGGATTCGACCACCGTGCCGTCGAGCAGACTGATTTCGGAGCTGAAATCACCCGAAAAAGACTGCCCGTCGCGGCTTACGGTCACATCAGTTTTCACTTTCTGTACCGCCGTCAGGAAGCCGGCGTCGTTGTAAATATAACCAAAAGTGGTCGAGTTGATCCGACGCGGGCCAACCCGCTTCCAGGCCCCGTGGGAGGTGCTTTGAAAAGAAGTCGGAGACGTAAAGATCGCCGTACCGTCGATGTTGATCGTCAGTAGGTTAGAGATATTCTCATTATCTTGAGTGACCGAAAGGGAATCCCAGCTACCGACAAATCTGAGAGCCCCACCTCTAGCTTCCGTCTCTTCTACTTGAAAGAAAGCGGTTCCCGCCGCCAACAAGACTACGAGCGCCAAAAACCATGTGCTTTTTTTATACACAGCTATACCCTTTCACATGAGTGACAAGTTGCTCTAATTGAAACGATTTCCACGACCAGCTTGCAAGCTAGCTACATATCGGGCTCGATGAAAACATTTTATAGAACCAATTCACCTACAAGTCTTTTTGTCCAGGTTTCCAGGAGAACCACTATGTTTGTTCAATTTCTGAAAACCAAAAACCACTCAATCCTGGCGCAGGGCCGAGACCGGCTCGAGACGGCTCGCTCGGTGTGCAGGTATAAATCCAGCTAGTGCTGCGACGAAGACTAGCAACAACGTGACGCCTAGGAAGGTCGCCACATCGGTCGCACTCACGCCGTAGAGCAAATTGGAAAGGAACCGGGTCGTAGCCACCGCCATGACCAGCCCCAGCGCCAGTCCCGCGAGCACCCAGCCCACGCCCTGGCGCACCACCAGCCAGACGACGTCACCCCGGCCACTGCCCAATGCCATGCGGATGCCAAGCTCGCGAGTCCGCAGGGTCACCGAATACATCATGAGGCCGTAGAGGCCGATCGCGATCAGCACCAGCGCCAGCACACCGAAAGCGCCGAGCGTCGTCGCCGCCAGGCGCAGCGGAAGCAGCGACAGGCGCAGATGCTCGGGCATCGTCCTGACGTCGTAGAGCGGCATCGTGGCATCCAGCTCGCGCAGCTGACGGCGCAACCCGGCGAGCGCCGCGGTGGGATCGCCGGTGGTTCGGGCATGAATGACCAGGCTCGATTGATAGTGCTGTACCGAGGACAGGTAAACGTAGGGGCGCGGCGGCTCGCCCAGGAAGTAATACTTCATATCGCTCGCCAGCCCGATCACCTCGATGTCGCGATCGCCGAACTTCAACGTTTTGCCGATCGCAATCTCACCGGGCCAATAGCGATTGGCGAAAGCCTCATTGATGACTCCGAAGAGTTTCTCTTCGCCGTCGGTGTACTCGAAATCACGCCCCTGCTGAAGCGGTACGCCAAGCGCGCGAAAATAGCCCGGTGCCACGACGTTGTAGTCGATCACCTGACGGTTTCGGCCCTGAGCGTTCTCGAACCCCTCGATACCCAGAATCAGCTGTTGGCTTGCGCCCACTTCGAGCGGCACGGTATCCGCCCAGCTGACGGCTTGGACCTCGGGTAGCGCTTCGACCTGCTCCGCCAGCTGACGGTAGAACTCCTGGCCCTGAACTTTCTCGTAGCCTCCTCCCCGCGGGCTGACCGAGGCGAGCAGCATTTTTTCGGTCTCGAAGCCAGGATCGACGTTGACTGCCGACTGCAGGCTGCGCAAGAAGAGACCGGCCGCGATCAGCATCAGCAGGCTGAAGGCGACTTGGAAGACAATCAACAGCGCGCGCATCGGGAAGCGGCGACCGCCACGGCCCTGCCCGGCGTCCTTGAGCGCCGGAACCAGATCGGTGCGCGAAGCCTGCAGCGCTGGAGCCAACCCAAAGAAGACTCCGGCGATCACGGCGATCGCAAAGGTGAATCCGAGGACGCGACCGTCGATCACGACACTGGTGTCGATGGGTAGCGAAACCGGCACCGGTAGTGCCGCCAGCAGGCGGGTACTCAGTCGAGCCAGCAGCAGCCCTACGCCGCCGGCCAGCAGAGAGATGATCAGGCTCTCGGTGAGCAGCTGACGGATCAGGCGACGCCGGCTCGCTCCCAGCGCCAAGCGCATCGCGACCTCGCGCCGGCGGGCGGAGGCCCCTGCCAACAGCAGGTTGGCGAGGTTGACGCAGGCGATCATCAGAACCATGCCGGCTACCGACAGCAGAGACACCAGGTAGAGGCTGGCGTCGCCACGCGACCGGAAGGGCAGGTTGTCGGAGGCCACCCGCGTCAGGTGCGAGCCGGTGCCCTCATTCTCTTCGGGGTACTCTTCGGCCAGCTGGGAGGCCAGAATGCCAAAGGCGCTCCCTGCCTGCGATGGCGAAACGCCGGATTTCAGCCGACCGGTGACGGTGAGCCAGCGCTGACTCCGGCTGTTCAGCCGGTCGGCTCCCGGCATCGCCTGCTCTTGCATCATCATCGGCACCCAAGCTATTGGCTCGGTACCTACCGTGGTGCCGCTGAAGCCCGCGCGCGCGACTCCGACGATAGTAAACGGGAAGCCGTTGATCCGCAGCGTCTGGCCGACAGCCGCAGGATCACGATCGAACCGATCGGTCCAGAAACCGTAGCTCAGCACCGCCACGGAGTGCGCCCCGGGAGCCTTGTCGTCGTCCGGAGTCAGCACCCTACCCTCGGCGGCTCCGATTCCCAGAGCCTGGAAGTAGTTGCCGCTCACCAGGGTGCCCCACAGGCGCTCTGGCTCGCCGGAACCCAGGACGATACTCAGCGGCGTGAAGCGTTCGGCGATCAGCTCTTCGAAAACCTGGTTTCGCTCCGCCAGGTCCTCGTAATCAGGATACGAGACCGCGCCGAATCGAAACCCCGAGGCGCGGCTGGTGTAAACCCGCATCAACTCATCGGGTTGATCGACCGGCAGTGGGCGCAGCAGTAGAAAATTGACATAGCTGAAGACGGTGGTATTGAGCCCGATACCGAGAGCCAACGAGATGACCGCGACCAATGTCGCGACAGGACTTTTGATCAGGCGCCGCAGACCATAAACGACATCTTGCAACAGGCCATCCATGAGACCGCTCTGGTCGGCGGAGGGTGAACGCTCAGGACGGTGCTGCTCGGAAGCCGCTTCTGTCGTCATACTTGACATATTGGCCCTTTCTCTTCAGGCTCCGAGCGAAACGCTCGCCGCCAGCTCTCGTTTACTATCAGACTCGATCTGGCCTGAGTCTAGTTTGACCAGGCGATCTGCCGCGGCGTAATAGTGATCGTCGTGACTGATCACGATCGCCGTCTTGCCCCGGGCTTTCAAGTCTGGAAGCAGTTTATGGTAAAAAACCTTTTTGAACTGAGGATCCTGATCCGCGGCCCATTCATCGAAGACATAGATAGGCCGATCTTCCAGGTAGGCCGTGAGCAGAGCCAGGCGTTTGCGCTGACCTTGCGAAAGCTTGGTCGTCGATAGCCGACCGTCTTTGATCTTCACTTTGTGATCGAGCTCGAGATCCACGAGATAGCGCCGGGCCTGATCGTCGACGGTGCGCCCCTCGATACCGAGCAGCTGATCAAAAAGGAAGAAATCGGTGAAGACCATGGAAAAATGCTGTCGGAAGCGCTCCAGGTTTTCATCGGTCACGGCTTCGCCATCGAGCAAGACCTCGCCGGACTCGGGTCGATAGAGTCCCACCAGCAGCTTCGCCAGGGTCGTCTTGCCACAGCCGTTACCGCCTACCAAGAACACGGTCTCACCGGCCTCTAGCTCCAGATCGATCGGGCCGAGCGTAAAGCTATGCCCTTCCTTCTCGTTCCAATACGTATGAGTCGCCGCCGCCAGCTGCAGGGAGCGCCAGGACCCCGAGGCGGCGGGGAGAGCCGTAGCAGCAGGGCCCGCGGAAGTTGGGCCCGTGGCGGAGGGGAGCACGGTCACCTCTTCTTCGCCGTCCTCATCGAGTGAGAGGCCCAACTGTTCGATCTTGCGCAGCGCCACGTTGGCCGTACCGAGCGCCGGTAGGGTGGAGAGTAGAGCCGTCATTGGCGTGACCATGTAGAGGATCGACAGAACGAAGCCGTTCAGGACGAAGCGGTCGATGGTCATGAATTGCGGCAAGGCGAAGAGCAGCAGGGCGATCAGCACCAGGAACATCAGGCGCCCCAGGGTGCCGGCGACGCGAAAAATCGTCATGCCCTGAACCACCTGGCCGCGCAGCCGCGCTGCAGGATCGCCCAGGATGTCTTCCAGGAAGGCCTGCCGGCGACGATGGTGCAGCTTGAGCTCTTTGGTGCCTTCGGTCAGTCCTCGCAAGGCACCATAAACTTCATCTGCGGTCTCTCGCGCCCGCGCTAGGAAGACGCCGCCGCGATTGGCTGCCGTCTGGTACATCAGGGTCAGCGGAACCATCATCGCTGTCGCGCCAAAGAATACGATCCAGGACAGGTAGGCCATGTAGACCAGACAGCCGAGCAGGATCGCCAGATTCATGGCGATCAACGGCGCCAGACTGATGGTGTCGGCGAGACGTCGGATATCGCCAGAGATCGTGGCCAGCAACCGATGGGGACCGATGTCCTCGAGTTTGCGCAGCGGCGAAGCGAGGATCTTGCGGCTCATCTCGATCCGCAGCTCGTAGATGCTCTTCTGCACCAGCCGCAGGAGCAGCACGTCGGAGGAGATCTGGCTCAGCACCATGAGGACGCAAAGCCCCGCGAAGCCGGCAGCCAGCAGCCCCATCGAGAAATCGCCGTCGCCCATCGCCTGGTGTACCAGCACGACCAGCCCGGTGCTGGCACCGCCGCTCACCATGCCAGCGAGCATCGCCAGGGCGACGATACCCCGCGACTTTTTCATGAAGAAGAAGATGGTTTTCATGTAGATCTCCGATCAGTTGCTGCTAGGTGAAACCGGCTTTTCGTCGACTTCACTCCGAGGGTTCAGCTTCGCTTCGGCCCGCTGCAGAAGATCGCCCAAGCGCTCGCCCAGGGCGAGGACATGCGGCTCGCGTACCATGCTGAAATGTGTGCCGGGGGTCTCGTGGATCTCGAGTCCGCCGTCAGCGAACGGTCCCCAGCCGTGGGCTGGATCTTTGCTTCGGGACTGCTGGCGGCCGTTTCGTTCTGCGGCCCGCACCAGCGCCGTCGGTCCCGCAAACGGCCGGACTCGATGAGCCGCCAGCGCCTGCGAGTTGAGCTTGAACAGCTCGTAGAGCTCGGCGAGGCGCTCCCGGCCGACTTCTTCAGGCGCTCGGCCGGAACGGCGTGCCGCCGTCCACAGCTGCTCGAGCAGGGGCTCGGTCGCGACCGGCCGAGGCCGCTGCCACCACCGCCGACGCGGTAGCGTCAGCTCGGTCGACGGCAAGCCGAGATCCTGAGCGAACGTTGCGAGCAGAGTGACTTCGTCGTGCGGTCGGGACGCTAGGGCTGGTGCAAAGCTGTCGAGCAGCACGACCAGTCCAGTTCGCTCGCCCTGCTCCTGGAGCTGACGCGCCATCTCGAAGGCGACGACGCCACCCATCGACCAGCCTCCGAGGAGATAGGGACCGACAGGCTGTACCGCTCGCATCGCCGAGACATAGCGCCGCGCCATGGCCTCGACGTCGAGATCGGCTTCTCCATCCAGGCCGGCCGCCTGCAGACCGTAGAAAGGCCGGTCCGGGAGCTGCTGAGCCAAGGCGACATAGCTGAACACGTTGCCGCCGACGGCGTGGACGCAGAAGAAGGGGCGACGCCGACCCATCGGCTGGATCGGAACCAGCACCGAACCGGCACCGGCCAACGCTTGCCGGCGCAGCAGCTCAGCGAGACCGCGGACGGTCGGATGCCGGAACAGCGCGGCGATCGGCAGCCTCACGCCAACCCGCTCTTCGATCGTTGCAAACAGACGCACCGCCAGCAGGGAATGCCCGCCGATCTCGAAGAAGTTGTCTTCGGGTCCGATCTCGGCGACTTCGAGCACCTCGCTCCAAATGCTGGCCAGCTCGCGCTCGATGGGATCGAGCAGCTCAGCAGCGGCCTCCGCGGCCAGCGGACGGACCTCGGAAGCCTTGGCCGCATCCTCGAGTGCCGCACGGTCCAGCTTGCCACTCGGCAATCTAGGAAGCTCCGGCAGCACGACGAACTGCGACGGCAGCATCGCGGCAGGGAGTCGATCCTGCAGCCAGGATCGCAGGTCGGCTGGAACCGTTGCATCACTCGCTACCAGCCAGGCCACCAGCCGCGCGCCGTCTTCGCCTTCAGCCAGCACGTCAGCTTGCGCTTCGAACACTTCTGGATGCTGGGCGAGCACCGCTGCAACCTCGTCGGGCTCCACCCGCACTCCGCGCAGCTGGATCTGACGATCCAGGCGTCCCTGCAGCTCGATCTGGCCATCGCTCCTGAGCCGCGCTCGGTCTCCGGTCAAGTAGAGACGACTGCCCGCCGCGTCCCCGAAAGGATCCGGAACAAAACGCTCCGCCGTTTGCCCAGGACGCTGCACGTAACCGCGAGCCAGGCCGACCCCGGCCAACGCCAGCTCGCCGCCAATACCGATCGACTCGCCCTGCAGGCTAGGCCCGACGATGTGCCCGCGCAGATTCGCCACCGGCCGACCGATCGTCACCACCTGGCCGCGATCGCGCGCTCGGCACCGCACGTAGGTCGCGTCGATCGTCGCCTCGGTGGGACCGTATTGATTCCACAGCTCGGTCTGCAGGCCGGCGGCATCGCGGACTTCGAAGAAGCGATCCCGCACCGCGGCCGGCAGGGCCTCGCCACCCACAAAGACTCTGCGCAGCGCTCGGCAGGCGGCGAGCTCTTGCCGCTCCTGCACCCAGCCCAGGATGGACGGCACGAAGTGAGCTACCGTCACCTTGCGCCGCACGATCTCATCCACCAGCTCCGCTGGCTCGAGCTCCGCTCCTGGAGGCGCCAGCACCAGCTCTCCACCGCTGGCCAACGGAGCGATCAGCTCCCAAAGCGAGAAGTCAAATCCCGTCGAGGCGGACTGCAGCACCCGATCCTCGGCATCCAGCCGATAGACCGACTGACTCCAGCGCAGGCGATTGGTCAGTGCCCGATGATCGACCGCCACGCCCTTGGGTCGACCGGTAGAGCCTGAAGTGAACAGCACGTAGGCTGTGCTTTCGGGCATCCCGGCAGGCAAGTCGCCCGCAGTCTCGACCCCTGCTATCGCACCCGCATCGCGGTCGAGCTGAATCACCTCGAGCTCCGATGCGCCTGAGGCTGGCGCTCTTTCGACCCGCTCGACCAGTGAGCTGACGGTGACCAGCAGGTCGATCTCGGCGTCTTCGATCATCGCTGCGATTCGCTGGCGCGGATTCTTGGGATCCAGCGGTACGTAAACGGCACCCGAGCGCAGCACAGCCAGCAGCGTCACGGGCAGGTCGAGCGAACGCTCCAGGCAGACTCCGATGCGATCTTCCGTGCCGACACCGTGGGCCTTCAGATAGCTGGCCAGAACGAGCGAGCGACGACCGAGCTCACGGTAGCTGAGCGCCGAGCCACCTAGCGTCACCGCTACCGCTTCGGGCCGCTGCCGCATTCGCTCGAAGACATCATCGAGCCAGGACCCGCGTCCGGTGTCGACTGCCGTGTCGTTCCACTGCACCAAGACCTGCTGGCGCTCCGCCCGGCTCCACGGCTGGTAGTCCCTCAGGCGCTGGTCCGGATCCGCAGCGACCGCCGTCAGCAGACGCCTCAGGCCGTCACACCAGCGTCGCACCGTCGTGCGGTCGAACAGGCCCTGGCGCGTGCTCAGCGTGCCGCGGATTCCATCGGGATGTTCGATCAAGCCCAGGTTGACGTCGAACTTGGCATTGCCGACTTCGACCCCCGAGGTCAGAGGCCGCAAGCGTAGACCCTTGGCGTCGCCGCTGCGTGGCGGCATGTTCTGCAGAACGAACATCACCTGGAAGAGCGGCGAGTGATCGAGACTGCGCTCTGGCTCCAGCTCTTCCACCAGCTTTTCGAACGGCACCTCCTGGTGGGCATGAGCCTCGAGCACCGTGTGTCTGACGCGCCCAACCAGCTCACGGAATGTCGGATCTCCAGTGAGATCGCCACGGAGCACCAGGGTGTTGACGAAGAAGCCAATCAGCGGCTCCGTCTCGAGCAGCGTCCGGCCCGCAATCG
>JBCCEE010000300.1:0-10597 GCA_039030415.1 Acidobacteriota bacterium | reverse complement strand
GCCGCTCTGGCTCGCCTTTCGATCTCAGCGATCCATGCTTCGTCGCTACGAAGATCGGGTTTCATGGTGTTGATTCTATCCAGCGATCATGCCCATTGGCGTTCATCGCCAAGGAACAACAATCCTCCCAATTCTGGTTCCCCCCTTTGGCAAAGGGGGGTTAGGGGGGATTCTCTTCGATGTCTACCGAGCCTCCAGAAATCCCCCTCGGTCCCCCTTTTTCAAAGGGGGAGGTCAGAAAAAAAGCAGCGAACCAGGTTGTTCCTTGGAAGAAGCGCTCGAGACTGACTCGGAACAGAGCCCAGTCTCAGAGCCCGTTTCGCGCGCGCGCACGGCCTAAGTGAGGCCTGGCTGTGCGCGCGCGAGGTCGGGCGGCTCGATTTTTCCGAGAGCGGTCGTCTCAAGCCATTGATTGTATTGGCTTTATGAGCTTCTCTTGGATTTTTGGGCCGGCGCGCGAGCCGCCAGGGGTCCTGCCGGAGGGCCTCAAAGAGGCATAAAGATCGCCATTGCAGCGACAGCGAACGTATTTTGGAGGTCTCTGGACGCACTTGCACAAAGTGCGAACGCGTTCAGAGAGTCTCGGAAGCCATTGCGGCAGCTCGCAAGGCACACGTTTTGACGAAGGACGCCATTCGCAGGTCACACATCGCGAACTGGCAGCCTCGGGACGGCATTTTTGTCGTGCACATGGCGTACTTTGTGTCTCGGAACGCGACTTTTGTCGTGCACATGGCCTACTTTGCGTCCCGGAGCGCGAGTTTTGTCGTGCACATGGCGTACTTGGCGGCTCGGAACGTGAGGTTGGTCGTGCACGGGACGCCCCGCAGCCTCACCTGACGATACGAGCCCAGTCCTCGAGATCTTGCCCCGGCATCGACCCGAAGGCAGCACCTCGCCTCAGAGCTCGACGGGCTGGCCGGTGCGTAGGCTCCTCAGGATGGCGAGGGTAGCGCGGGTGCTGGCGACGGTGTCACGCCAGGAGATGGGGGCGGGCTGGTCGGTGCGGGCGGCGGCGACGAAGGCTTCGAGCTGGGCTTTGTGGCCTTTGTCCTGCTGCAGGCGAGAGCGCAGGGTCTGGCGCCGGCCGTCTCGCATCAGATCGAGGCGACGGAAATTGTCGAGCACGGCGAAGGCGCCGCCGCCGGAGACTTCGATGCGCTCCTTGCCCAAGGCGGTGTCACCGTTGGCGACGTAGGTGACGGTGCCGAGGGAGCCGTTCTCGTGCTCGAAGGTGACGACGAGGTTGTCATCCCGGTAGCGGCCGGCGTTGGGCAGGGCGAAGGCGCTGACGCGGCGCGGTAGGGTGCCGGTGAGGAAGAGCAGGTAGTCGACGAAGTGGCAGACTTCACCGATGATGCGGCCGCCGCCCTGCTCGGGATCCTGCGTCCAGTGGTCGGTGGGGATGTAGCCGGCGTTGACCCGGTAGTGCACCACCAGGGGCTCCTTGATCCCGCCGCAGAATTCCGCGAGACGCTGGGACATCGGCGCGAACCGGCGGTTGTAGCCCACCATCAGGCAGGGCGGGCGCCCCTCGTTTTCGCGGGCGGCGTAGGCGGCCTCGATATCGCCGAGCTCTTTCTGGTTCAGGCACAGCGGCTTTTCGACGAAGACGTTCTTGCCGGCGTCGAGCGCTGCCAGCACCTGCCGGGCGTGGACGTGGTGGCGGGTAGCGATCAGGACGGTGTCGATCTCGGGATCGTCGAGGACGTCGGCCTCCTCGGTGGTCGTCGCCTTGATGCCGAATTTGGCGGCGGCGCTCTGCGCCTTGATGCCGGTGGCGGTGCAGACGCGAGCCAGCCCAACGCCTTCGATCTTGGCCAGCTCGGGCAGCAGGACGCCGGTGGCGAACTGACCGGCGCCCAAGATGCCGAAGTTCAAATCGTGCGGCGCTGCTGCGGGCAGCGCCGGAGCGTCGGGCTGCACGACGACGCCAGCGATAGGAGCGTCAGGGCGCTCGGCTCGGGGCGCTGGCTCGGCGTCTCGATCTCCGGAGGCGCCGTCGTCCGCGGCGTCCTGCGGATAGGTCAGGACGATGCCGAGGTAGGGCTCGGAGCTGTCGCCGGTGAGCAGCTCGTAGGCGCTCTCGGCGTCGTCGATGGTGAAGCGGTGGCTGATCAGCGGCTCGACGTCGACCCCGCCGGCGGCGAGCTGCTGGACAAAGGCCTGCATGTTGCGGTTCTCGGTCCAGCGCACGTGGCCCAGCGGATAGTCGTGCCCCTGCTCTTCGTACTGCGGGTCGTAGCGTCCCGGGCCGTAGGAGCGCGACACGCGCAGGGTGAGCTCCTTGTCGTAGAACGGCCGGCGCGGCACGTCCATGCCGACGGCGCCGACCGCCACCACGATGCCGTTGCTGCGCGCCACTTCGCTCGCCAGCTCGATCGGCTGGGAGCTCTTGGTGGAGGCGGCGATGAGGATCTTGTCGGCGCCGTGGCCTGCCGTGCGCTCCCGGCAAGCCGCGACCAGCTGGGTCGACTCGGTGACCGCGAGCTCGACGCCCAGCTGCTCGGCGAGCCGGCAGCGTTCGGCGTCCAGGTCGAGGCCGATCACCCGGCAGCCCGCCGCGCGGCACAGCTGGGCCGCCAGCAGACCCACGAGACCCAAGCCGACGACCACCACCGTCTCCCCCAGCTCCGGCTGCGCGAGCCGCAGCCCCTGCAGGGCGATGGCGCCCACTGTGGTGAACGCCGCGGCGTCGATCTCGACCGCGTCCGGCACCTGGACCGCCAGGTGCTTGGGGACGAAGATCACTTCGGCATGGTTGGCGTAGCCGGCGCCGCCGCAGGCCACCCGATCGCCCACGCGAAACGTATCGACGCCTTCGGCGACCGCGGTGACGATGCCGGCCGTGGAGTAGCCGAGCGGCACCGGCGCGTCGAGCCGGCTGCGAACCGTCTTGACGGCTGCCATCAGGCCGTCGCGTCGGACTTTTTCGAACACCTTACGGACGAGGTCAGGCCGATCCCTAGCCTTGCCGACCAGGCTCTTCTTGGCCAGGTCGACCATCATGCGCTCGGTGCCGGCGCTGATCACCGAGGCGGCGTTGCGTACCAGGATACCGCCGGGTTGTAGGGCGGGCGGCGGCACGTCAGAGATGGCGGGTTGGCCTTTGCTGTAGCTCTGGGAAAGGGATTTCATGAGGCGCGGTTTCCGGGTGGTCAAAGTTGGCGGAGAGAGTACAAGAAGTCGTGCGCTCTAGCCATCGCTTGCTGGAGCTTGGGCATCTTTACAAGTCGAGCCGCACGAGCTCCTCGCGAACCACCCAACCCTGCCAGCATCAACAACTCGCGCCGTCTTGAACGCTCCAACCCTCGGAAGTCTACGGTTTCTTCAGTGCGATTTCTGGGGTTAAAGCTATTGTAATCAGAGTTTTACGGGTCTCATGGGAGAGGGTGAGATGCACTGATTCTGGGTTGTGATAATCTTGCCACGCCTAGGTCTTCCCTGCACTGAAATCTCAACCTGAGCCTCTTGATCGGCACCCAAGGCTCATCCATCTTCTCAGTAGGCTAGGTTGAGAAGGACCCACCATGCCAAACCCGACCAAGTCGTTGCTAGTTCAACCTCCCAGCGCAGTTGTCTCGCTGAGCGAGAACGTTCGTTCATCGCGAAAGCCTGAGGAATCAGCCGAGCGCGTGAGAAAGAGCTTGTCGGAGAGCCCGTTGAAGATCCGTCTCTACACGGCCTTCAATCCGTGCAACTTCGCCTGCGAATACTGCATCACGATGGATCGGATCGAAGACCGGCCTGAGGAGGAGAAAGCCCAGAAGAGCCTGCCGATCCTGTCGCGCATCGCGCGGAATCTGGCTCAACCCAAGAAGACGGCGGCGCGAATCGCCGCCGTGGCCAAGAGTCCATCCATGCTGTTCTCGCGCCAGGAGCCGGCTACCTGGAGCGAAGACAAGTTTGAGCGCATTGTGGATCGGATTGGGGAGCTGCCCTACAAGGTCGATCTACGCATCGGCGTCGGCGGCGAGTTTTTTCTCAGCAAGACGCTGGCGAACGGCGCCCGCAAGATCACGAATTATGACAACGTCGTGGCGCTGAACCTGATCTCTAACTTGTCGTTCAGGTACAAGCAGTATCAGAAGATACTCGACGGCTTCGATCTCTCTAAAGTCGCCTTGGTGTGCAGCTACCACCCGACCCAGGTCAAAGATCGCGCCGTCTGGCGCGAGACCGCCGTGCGCATGAGCAAGCTGGTGGATCTAGCGGTCATCGTCGTCGCCTGGCCGCCGGTGCTCGATCGCATCGAAGATTTCAAGAAAGAGTTCGCCGATGCTGGCCTGACCGTCTTTGTTCAGGCGTTCAACGGCTGGGTCAACGGCAAGAAGTATCCTGATAGCTACAGCGAAGAGGAGCGTGCGCTCTTGAGGTCCCTGGCCTACTCGAGGCATGACTATGCTCATATGGTGGAGCTCAAGACGCCGGGCCTGTGCTACGCGGGTATGGACTATGTGTTGATGAACATCAACGGTGAAGTCTTTCGCTGTGGCGGTTTCCACGTTCCCTATGGAAATATTTTCGATGGCTTCAAGCTGCTCGAGAAGCCGACGGAATGTCCGGTCACGGAATGCTGGTGCGATACCGACAATCTCAATACGGTGGCCTTCCGCGAGAACTACGAGATGATTGGCCGGAATCAGCACAAATACCAATATCGCTTTGCCGAGGAGGCAAAGTTGGATCCTTCGCTCGACGAATGGTCCATCGACTATTGATCATTGCGATCTGGCCAGGTCGAACCCCAGCACCGCGCTTGTGAGGTGGTAGGCCGTGTTGACGGAGCGAGCAAGGGCGGAGATGTCTGAGCGTGTAGGCCAAGTGCCTGATCGTAAGCCTTGGTGAGTTAATGCTTTACGCAGCGGTATAGCGACCCTGCGAGTTCCGCAGCCCGGCGCAGCCCGTCAAACACGGCCGTCTATCGATTCGCTTCTTGGACGGGATCTAGCTATAGCTACCAGCCGCGCAGCCAGTACAGCAGGCTCGCGAGGTATTCGCGCCAGGCGAGCTGAAGACGGCTCAGGTTGCCGAAGGACGGCACGATATCCCACCAGCCGTATTCGCCCTGGATCTGCTGGTCGACCGGAAAGGCGATCGGATCGAGGCCGGCGCGTCGGAAGCTCGTCATCGCGCGGGGCATATGGTAGGCGGAGGTGACGACGGCAAACGGTCCGTCCGCGAGCAGGGGACGGACCTGGATGGGGTGTTCCGCCGTGCTGCCCGAGCGGTTCTCGGTGCGGGTCGTCACCTGGGGCGCGATGCGCTGAGACAAC
This sequence comes from Acidobacteriota bacterium, assembly GCA_039030415.1. Classification (GTDB taxonomy): domain Bacteria; phylum Acidobacteriota; class Thermoanaerobaculia; order Multivoradales; family J023; genus JAAELT01. The sequence goes on along the minus strand of JBCCEE010000300.1, from coordinate 5,321 downwards.
ATCTGGATGGACTCGGACGCGGTGATGTCGCGATGACCGCGGCCCGCTGAGCCGGAGAGAATCAGCACGCAATCCGGGCCGAGCAGCGTGCACAGCTCGAGACCGCCGAGGAAGCGAGCGGAGGAGCCGGTGGTGAGCGTGGAGCTGGCGAGCTCGGAGCTGGGCTCGAAGCCGCCGGCGGAGAGCACGATCACCTGCCGAACCTGCTGTGCCTTCAAAGCGTCGACGCTGGGCTGCTCGTAGCGACTCTCGAGCGGGTACAGGGCGAGCTCTGCAAACGGCCGACTCGTCACCAGCCAGAGCAGCAGCAGCGGCACCAGCAGCGCGGCTCGTGGGTAGCCCCGCTGCTTCAGAGACCAGGCGACGAGGGCCAGGAACAGCCCGAGCCACAGCAGCAGGTTGGCGGCAATGGCCGCGACGATCGCCAGGGTCATGGACTCGCCGCGTCGAGGTATTGAGCGTGCCAGAGCTCTTGTACGGCCATGGCCCAAAGGAATAGAGAGTGATCGCGACGCCCGGCGACGTGCTCCGCGATGAGCTGCTCGACCGCTTCGGGACGGAAATAGCCGCGCTGCTTCAAGCGCTCTGGCGCCAGCACTTCACGCAGCCAGCCCAGGAGCTCGCCGCGGAACCACAGCGCGATCGGCAGATTGAGACCGCGCTTGGCCCCCTTCACCACGCGACGCGCCAGAAACGGCTCCATCGCCTCGCGAAACAGGCCCTTGGTGACGCCACCCTTCAGGTGCCAGGCGAGCGGGATGCCCGCCGCCACTTTGGCCAGCTCCTGATCGACAAACGGCACGCGAACCTCGAGCGACTGAGCCATGCTCATACGATCCGCGTAAACCAGCTGGTTGAACGGCAGATAGGTGGCGATGTCGGTGGCCAGCAGGCGCTCGATCGGAGGCGGCGAGCTGCCGTTGGACGCGGCGAGGTGCTGGCGTACGAAGGCTGAGGTATTGCAATCCGTGTCGTCGCCGGCAGCATCACCGGCCGCGAGCCGCTCGAGCATCTCGGGCGTGTAGAGGCTGCGCTTGCGGGCGTCCTCCAGGGTCACCAGCATGGCGGCGTAGCTCTCGTCGAACGGCAGGGTGCCGCTCTCCAGGAAGCGTCGGGCTCTGCGGGCGTTCTGCGAGCCGTCCGAGGATTCTCGCAGGACGGTGCGGCCGAGCTGTGCCGCCATCCGCCTGAGCGGCCCGGGTAGGTAGCGATAGCGGTTCAGCAGGGTCATGCCGAGGTAGCGGGGGTAGCCGGCGAAGAGCTCGTCGCCGCCGGTGCCGGAGAGCGCGACCTTCACGTGCTGACGCGTCTTTTCCGACAGCAGGTGGAGGATGACCGCGGTCGGGTTGGCGAAGGGCTGATCGAAGTGGCGGATGACCTCGGGCAGGAGGCCGACGAGCTCGGGATCGACCCGGAACTCGTGGTGCTCGCTGCCGAATTCGCGGGCCAGAGCGGCGGCCGCCTCGAGCTCGTCCCAGCGGTGCTCGGCTTGGCCAAAGCCGATCGAGAAGGTCCGCACCGGCTCGCTGCTGTTGCGCGCCATCATCGCCAGGATGCTGGCGGAGTCGACGCCGCCCGAGAGGAAGAGGCCGATCGGCACGTCGGCGATCAGCATGGCGCGGACGCTGTCTTCGAACGTCTCGCGCACCGCCTCGATGGCGTCTTCGCGGCGTTCGTAGCGGCCCGGCTCGGGACGGTAGCTCCAGTAGCGTTGGATATCGACGGCACCGTCTCCACAGCTCAGCGTGTGGCCTGCGGGCAGCGCCTGGACGCTACGGAAGATCGTGCTCGGCTCGGGGATGTAGAGGAAGGACAGGAAGCGATCGAGGGAGTGGGGATCGAGCTCGCGGGAGACGCCCGGCCAGATCAGCAGCGATTTGATCTCGGACGCGAACAGCAGCAGGTCGCCGCAGCGGGCGGTGAACAGAGGCTTGATACCAAAGTGATCGCGACCGATGAGCAGGCGCTTCTGTCGATGGTCCCAGATGGCGAAGGTGAACATGCCGCGCAGATGGCGCGGCAGCTCGTCGCCCCATTCCTCGTAGCCGTGCACCAGGACTTCAGTATCGCCGTTTGTGCTGAAGCGGTGGCCGAGCTGCTGGAGCTGGGAGCGCAGCTGCTGGAAGTTGTAGATCTCGCCGTTGAAGACGACGGTGACGTCGCCGGTCTCGTTGTGGATCGGCTGCTTGCCGGTCTCGAGATCGATGATGCTCAGCCGCCGCATGCCGAGGCCGATGCGCTCGTTACGAAAGTAGCCTTCTTCGTCGGGCCCGCGATGGTGCAGCAGGCGGGTCATGCGCTCGAGATCGGGCGCGTCGCCGGGGGCGCTGAGAAAGCAGTAGCCTGCGATGCCACACATGGGTTTAGCTTAGCTGGCCTACCAGCTCGCCTGGGGCTTTGATCCCGGAAACAAGATCTGTTTTCGACAAGATCTTCGCCTGAGCCAGGGCTCTTCAGGAGCCTGCTCCCATCGGGGGAGAAAATCCCCCCTCGATCCCCCCTTTTCCAAAGGGGGGAAGTAGCTAGCAGAAGGCCTCAGGCCCTCCCCCGTTGCAAAAGGGGGGGCTGGAGGGGGATTCTCTGCTCCCGGCCTGATCGATAGGGCATTGGTCACAGAGCGAGGTTGGTTTCTTAGGGGTTTATGAGAGGGGCGGTAGGTTCAAGTCTTCGAGGATCCCTAAGAATCTGCGGGCGACGTCCTCGCCGGTGAACCGGCTGAGCACGTGCTGTCGTCCGGCCGCGGCGCGCTGGCGCGTCGCGTCGGTGTGAGTCAAGGATTCTATGATCGCAGCGCTCAAGCCTGCGATGTCGCCGTCTTCGACCAGCAGAGCACCCGGGCCCGCGGTCTCCGGCACGCCGCCGACTTCGAAGGCGACGACCGGCGTCTCGCATAGCAGGGCCTCGGCGACGACCCGGCCGAAAGACTCGGTGCGCGACGGCTGAATGTAGAGCGTGGCGCGTCGCAGGAGGTCTGGCAGGACGTCGCACTCGCCCAGGAAGCGCACGGCGTCTTCGAGCCCAAGCTCGCTGACCCGCTGGCGGAGGCGCTGCGAAAAGCCGACGGTGTCTTCGGCACCCTCGGGTGAGCCGACGCGGCCGGCGAAGCAGCACAGCACGTCGGGGAAGCGCTCGCGCACCCGCGGCAGCGCCTCGATCAAACGGTCCTGGCCCTTCATGGGCGAGATGCGACCCGCGCAGACCAGGATCGGCTGGTGGCCATCGCACAGCGCGTCGAGCTCTTGGGCGCGCTGCGGGTTGTCAGGGGGCAGCTCGCGCGGCAGAGGATTGGGCAGGGTCGCGAGCTGGGACGGCGTGACGCCGTGGCGTACGAGAGCCTGCTCGACGGCTTGGGAAACGGCCAGCAATCGCTGGTTCCACGACGCGATGAAGCGCAGGTAGGCCGCCAGCAGGCGGGGGCGATGGCCCAGGCGATCTTCGAAGGTCAGGGTGTGGACCACCTGCAGGTGAGGGATCCCCAGCGAGCGCGCCGCCATACCTCCGAGCCACAGGCTCTCGCTGTTGCTGACCACGAGCCGTGGCGCCAGCTGGCGCAGCCGTCGCCGGACGCGGGCCACGCCGACAGTGTGCGCCCCGACCAGGTGAGCGAGGTGGCGCGGGCTGATGCGCGGGTGGACCAGCGCCACTTCCGGCCAGGCGACCACCCTGGCCCCCATCTCGAGGTACTCTTCGTCGGCACCGCTGCCTTCGGGCAGGGCGATCAGGCTGCGCTGGCTGAGCTCGGGGGCATGGCGCAGCAGCTCGACCAGGTAGCGATTGGGGCCGATCAGCCGATCCCACGGGTTGAAGAAGACGATCTCGGGCGAGCGCTCAGCCACCGGCGGCTCCGATCGCTTCGAGAGCACCCGCGGCCCAATTCGAGGGCGAAAACTCGGTCACGATGCGGCGTGACGCGTCACCCATCCGCCGGCGCAGGCGGGGATCACGAGCCAGCGTCTCGAGGGCGTTCGCCAGGCGGTCGGCGTCTCCGGCGGGGAAGACGAAGCCGTTGTCTTGCGGGTGCACCAGATCCGGCCCGGCACCGACGCGGTCCGAGACGATGAGTGGGCAGCCAAACTCCATCGCTTCGTTGAGCACGAAGCCCCAGGTTTCCGACACGCTGGGCAGCACCAGCACGTCGGCGGTGGCGTAGGTGCGGCACAGCTCCTCGTGCGGCAGGTTGCCCAGGAAGCGCACGTCGCCGAGGGAGTGCTCCGCGGCCAGCTGGCGATAGCGCGCTTCGTCAGGGCCTTCGCCGGCGAGCGCCAGGGTCGCGGGGATGCCGCGCTGCTCGAGCTTCGAGGAGGCTGAGATCAGCGTCTCGATGCCCTTGTAATACTCCACCAGGCGGCCGACGAAGAGCACCGTGAATGATTCGAGCCCGGCGCTCTGGCGCAGGGCGTCGCGCTGCGGCAGCAGGCGATCGGCACGGGCGCGAAAAAACGCTCGATCCGCGGCGTTGGGTGCCGTGAAGATCCGCTGCGGGCTCATGCCGAGCTGCTGGCAGTAGGCGGCGGCCCGCTGGCCGGGCACCATGCAGGCCGCGCTCTTTTTGAGCAGCAGCCGCTTCAGGGCTTCTTTGGCGCGGCCGCGCGGCATGTCGACGGCGGTCGACTCGATCCAGAAAATGACTTTGCGCCGGCGCAGTAGCGCCCAGGTCCACAGCAGCAGGTAGGTCGGTTCGTCCCAGGCGCTGAGGATGAGGGTCTGTGACGGGTCGCGCAGCACCGGGCGGACGTCGTTGATGTGGCGGTCGTCGAACGGTGGCTGGTGCCAATGCCAGCCGGGCAGTGTGACCACCGGCAGCTCACCGCCATGCTCGGCCAGCACGTAGCGGCGATGCTGCATGTCGCCGGCCAGCAGGTAGATGGTCAGGCGCTGATCGAGCCGCTCGTTGAGCTGCTGGAAGCACGCGACGCGGTAGTGAGCCAGGACGTTGGTCACCAGCGCGACGCGCTGCTCGGTCGCGCTCATGGCGTGCGAGCCGCCGCGGGTTTGCGGGCCACGACGTGGGCGATGCCGCCTCGGCCCCGGGCGGCGGCTGCGGGCTCGAGGACGAAGCCGGCGGTCGCGGCCAGGGGTAGCAGCAGCAGGGTCGCCATCACGTCGCTCGCCGCAAACGGCTGGGTGCGGTCGCGGCGCAGCAGGTTGAGGAGGACGTTCTTGCGGCGGGTCAGCCGGTTGAGCAGGGACTGCATCATGCCGTAGGGGCCGTACTCGAGCGAGAAGGTGCGGCGCGAGAGGATCTCGAGTCCGCGGGATTCGAGGTCGGCGACCAGCTGGTCGAGGGTGAGGTGGATGCGGTGGCGGGGAGCGTCGAGATG
>JBCCEE010000299.1:0-10612 GCA_039030415.1 Acidobacteriota bacterium | reverse complement strand
CGTGGGACGGCACGCCGTCGATCTCGTTGTAGGAGGCCATGACGCTCATCACCCCGGCTTCGTTGATAGCGCGCTCGAACGGCGGGAAGAACATCTCCCGCAGCACGCGCTCCGAGATACTGGCGGGCCCGATGTTGGTGCCGCTCTCAGGCTGACCGTGGCCGGTCATGTGCTTGAGGGTGGCGAAGACCCGATCGTTGGCCAGCGGCTGGTCGGTGAGCCGGCGGGTGCCCTGAAAACCGCGCACCGAGGCCAGCCCCATCTCCGCCACCAGATGAGGATCTTCGCCGTAGGTTTCTTCGATCCGGCCCCAGCGCGGGTCGCGCGCCACGTCGACCACCGGCGTCAACACCTGGGCGGCTCCACGCGAACGGATCTCGCGAGCGACGATCCCGTAGACGCGCTCGATCAGCTCGGGATTCCAGGTGCTGGCCAGGGCGATGGCCTGGGGGAAGTGCGTCGAATCCAGGGCCTGATAGCCGTGCAGCCCCTCCTCGTGGAACATCGCCGGAATGCCCAGGCGGCTCTCTTCCAGCAGGAAACGCTGGATGCTGTTCACCAGCTCGACCGTCGAGCGGATGCTGCGCCCGGACCCCGCGTTGGTGTCGACTCGTCCCCAGTTGTCCGAGGGGCGTGCGATGTGGCCGATGCCGTGCGGCGCCGCGGCGGCCGCCCTGGCGGCGTCGAAGACGCCGTCGTCATCGAGCAGCTCGTTCTTGTCTTTCCACAGACAGATGATCTGCGCCACCTTCTCTTCGAGAGTCATGCGCGACAGCAGATCGTCGACGCGCTCGTCGAGACCCAGGCTGGGATCTTTGTACGGCGGCGGAGACGACTCGGCAACCGCCAGGGGCGACCCCAGCAGGGCCATCACGACACATCCAACCAGCTGACGACGAAGCTTGGAGCTCAGCATTGGGCGAGACCTCTAGAAGAACAGTTTCGAGAAATAGACCATGACGATCGCGACCAGCACGATCACGATGATCGAGAAATTGCGGTCCTGCTTGCGCCAGACCGGATCGGATTCGGCGCGATCACCGACCCCAGACGCGCCGGCCACGCCGGCGTCGGCGGTGGCGAAGGTCAGGCCACGCACCTTCTCTTCCGCCGGCGGCTTGGTGAGCAGGCTGGCGACGATCAGTACCAGGCAGCAGATGACGAACAGGATCGCCGCGAAGTTGAGGAAGTTGATCGTGGCGTAGGTGTAGAGCACGCCGGAAAGGTTGTCTTTGTCGAGCTCCAGGTAGAGCCGCGTCATGCCGAGCACGAAACCGGTGATCAGTGACGTCATGGCGCCGATGGCGTTGAGGCGCTGCCAGAGCAGGCCGAGCAGGAACACGGCGGCGATCGGCGGCGAGATGTACGCCTGCACGCTCTGCAGGTACTTATACAGCACGCCGGAGATGTTGGACATGAGCGGGATCCACGCCAGGCCGAGCGCCACCAGCACCACCGTCGCACCTTGCCCGACCAGCACCAGGTGGCGCTCGGAGGCCTGCGGCCGGAGCTTCTTGTAGATGTCGAGGGTGATCAGCGTCGAGCATGAGTTGAAGACCGACGACAGGCTGCTCATCAAAGCGGCCAGCAGGCCCGCCACCACCAGCCCCTTGAGACCCACCGGCAGCAGCGCGACGACCAGCGCCGGCAGCGCCTGATCCGGCGATTCGAGCTCGAGCTGGCCGGTCTTGGCCAGGCAGGCGGCGATCACGCCAGGCACCACGAAGACGAACAGCGGCAGCTGCTTGAGGGCGGCGCCGAAGATCGTGCCGCGGCGCGCGTCGTCGATACCGCGCGCTGACAGCGTGCGCTGGACGATGAACTGATCGGTGCACCAGTACCAGATGGCGATGATCGGGGCGCCGAAGACCATGCCGGTCCACGGGAACTCGGGATGCGACATCGACTTCCAGATATTGAAGAAATCGGGCTCGGCGGTGGCGACCATGGCGCTCCAGCCGCCGAGCTTGGCCAGGCCGATGAAGGTGACCGAAGCCGAGCCGATGAGCAGCACCGCGGCCTGCATGAGATCGGTGTAGACCACCGCTCGCAGACCTCCGAGAATGGTGTAGACGCCGGTGATCACCACCACCGTCACCGCCCCGGTCCAAAAGCTGATGCCCATCAACGATTCGAAGACCACGCCGCCCGCGTAGATCGTCACCGAGATCTTGGTCAGGACGTAGCCGATGATCGCCACCACCGCCAGATACCAACGCGTCGCTGGCGAGTAGCGGCGCTCCAAGAACTCCGGCATGGTGAAGACGCCGCTCTTGATGTAGAACGGCACGAATACCCAGCCGAGCAGCAGCAGGATCAACGAAGCCTGCAGCTCCAGCTGCCCGAAGACCAGCCCGCTGGCGGCACCGGTGCCGGCTAGGCCCACCAGGTGCTCTGAGCCAATATTGGATGCAAAGAGCGACGCGCCGACTACGAACCAGCCGACGTTGCGACCCGCCAGAAAGTAGTCGGCGGAGGTCTCCTCGCCGCGGCGCTCCTTGCGAATCGCCCACACCGCAATGGCGATCACTACGGCGAAATAGCTCGCGACAACCAGCCAGTCGAGCGTTGCGATACCCATCGTCGATCCTCCTGGTGGGTCGGCCAGATGTTCCCGACGGCTCGGACGCATCACCCGACGCAACGGGAAGACTGTCCAAAGCCCTATTCAAACGTTTTAAATCGTGGCGTGTAGTTAACTCATACTTGCTGAGGCTTGTCAAGATCTCGCTCTGGATTCAACGATCTCCAAAAGCTTGAATCAGCTGGTTTGGCATGGGACACTACCCGCCATGGCCGACCTGCCCTCACGTCCCAAGCCCGCGAGACGACGGCGCGGCGGGAAGCGGGTCACGCTGAAGACCGTAGCGGAAATGCTGAACCTCTCTCCCGCGACGGTATCCATCGTGCTCAACCGCTCGCCTGTCGCCGATTCGATTCCGCAAGAAACCAAGGAGCGCGTCTTCGCGGCGGCGCGACAGCTCGACTATCGCCCCAACTACTTGGCACGCTCGCTGCGCGGAAAGCGCAGCTTCTCGGTGGGAGTGCTGGTGCCAGAGGTCTCCGAAGGCTACGCCTCGGGCGTGATGAGCGGTATCGAGGACCACCTCATCGAAGGCGGCTACTTCTACCTCATCGCCAGTCATCGCGGTAAGCCTGAACTGCTGGCCGAGTATCTCAACCAGCTCGAAGACCGCTCCGTCGAAGGGTTCATCCTGGTGGCCGCCCAGATCGAGACGCCGCCGCGGTTGCCGACTATCGCCGTCTCGGGGCACCGCCGGCTCGAAGGCGTCACCAATGTCGTCGTCGACCATGACAAGGCCGTTACCCAAGCCCTGTCGCATCTGGTCGAGCTCGGCCACGAGCGCATCGCCTTCCTGCGCGGAGCGACCGACAATGTCGACGCCGAAGAGCGTTGGCGGACGATCGAGCGCGTCGCCGACCAGCTCGGAATCGCCATCCGCCCGGAGCTTGCCCCGCAGCTCGTCGGCAGCCGCTATGGCGCGGTCTTCTCACCCGAGGAGGGCTATCAGGAAGGCTATTCCTACGGCCAGAAGCTGCTCGCCAATGGCGCCGTCCGGGGCGCGAGCAAGCCCGATTTTACGGCTCTGTTCGCCTTCAACGACGTCTCGGCGATCGGGGCCATGCGTGCCTTTCTCGACGCGGGATTGAGGATCCCGGAAGATGTCTCGGTCGTCGGCTTCGACGACATCCAAAGCGCCGCCTTCCACAATCCGAGCCTCACCACGGTGCGCCAGCCGCTGCGAGAGATGGGCGTCTCGGCCGGCGAGATCTTGCTCCAGCGACTCTCGGGGCGCGGCTCCTACCCCGACTTCGTCACCGTCGAGCCGCAGCTCAGGGTGCGCGCCTCGACCGGTCCAGTACGCAGCGATTGAGAGGGAACGCCGCGCGAACGCCGCGCTCTCGAGCTTCTGTTTGCGGCCTCGCCCCGGATTCGTCGCGTTACCGTTAGAGGAGCTTTTCACCTAATTCAGCTCGAGGCGAGTCGAGGGGCTCGCCCTACCGCAGGACCTAGCTGCAGGGGTGAACGGCTCGCATATATAGCAATGCAGCTATAAAATAGGTATCGCTCCCCTGTGCAAGACCTGAAGAGCTAGCCCACGTATAGCGAACCGAGCCACCTATCCGTCGAGCGGATCCAATCCCTAGATACCGATCCGATCGATTACCAACCCCAAGGAGTGTGACGTGTTTCGTCTCAACCGCGCCCTGTCGATTCTGTGCCTGCTCATCGCTGCGACCCCCGCCATCGCTCAACCGCCGGCGGATCTCGAGCTCAATTCGCTCGGCATCTCGGTGTCGACGCCGCTCGCCGTACGCCACGCGGGCGACGGCTCCAACCGTCTGTTCATCGTCGAGCGCGAGGGTACGATCCTGATCTACGAACCCGATACCGGCCTGCGGCCGTCGCCGTTTCTCGACATCGTGGCGCAGGTCGACACGTTCTTCGAGGGCGGCCTTTTGGGCCTCGCCTTTCACCCGGACTTCTCGTCCAACGGCTATTTCTACGTCAACTACACCCGCGACGGCTCGGGGGGCGACTCGCTGACGACGGTGATCGAGCGTTACGAGGTCTCGGCCGGCGATCCCAATGACGCCGACGAGCTGTCGGCGGTAGAGATCCTGACCGTCGGCCAGCCGGCCGGCAATCACAATGCTGGTGACATCCACTTCGGCCCGGACGGCTTCCTCTACATCGCCCTGGGAGACGGTGGCGCCAGCAGCGCGACGTCTCAGAACGTCAGCAATCTTCTCGGCAAGATGCTGCGCATCGACCCCTGCGACACCGCCACCTGCCCGACGCCCTACACGATCCCGGCGAGCAACCCCTTCGTCGGCGGCCCGGAGCGCGACGAGATCTGGGCGATCGGCTTTCGCAATCCCTACCGCTGGAGCTTCGACCGCGAAACCGGCGATATGCTGATCGCCGACGTCGGCTCCGGCTCGCGCGAAGAGGTCTCGTTCGAGGCCGCGGGCAGCGCTGGCGGCCTCAACTACGGCTGGAACTGCCGCGAGGGTGATATCGCCGGACCCGGCGGCTGCTCGGGTACCTTTGTCGACCCCGTGATGGTGTATCCGCACACCATGGGCAACTGCTCGATCACCGGCGGCTTCCGCTACCGCGGCTGCATTCAGGGTCTCCGCGGAACCTACATCTTCTCCGACTTCTGCTCCGCCAAGGTGTACTTCGGCACCGAGGACGCGCCGGGAAGCTGGAGCTTCACCGAGTGGGACGACCTCGGCGGCAGCGTCTTCGGATTCGGCGAAGACGAAGCCGGCGAGCTCTACCTGCTGCAGGGCAACAGCGTGAATCGCTTCGAGAGCGCCAGCGACTGCCTTGGCGAGCCACGCATCTTCTCGGACGCCTTCGAGTCCGGCGACACCTCGGCCTGGAACTAGGCTGGGCTGAGCTAGCAAATTCTCGAGTCACGGGCGATGAGCGTTAAGATAGGGCTCATCGCCCATGACAAATCGCTTTCTGCTGAATCCGTTCTTCCTGGACCAGCCGGTTCCGGGTCTCGAGCCTCTGGCTGAGGACGACTGGCTGGTCAATCGCGTCGAGCTGCCCGAGAGCACGCTGCAGACGCGCATGTCAGCGATCCATCGCCCCTTCGCTCGCATGGTGTCGGAGACTCTACGGCGCAAAGAGCGTCCCGTGGCGATCGTCGGCGACTGTTGTGCCGCGCTACCGATGGCGGCCGGTCTCGAGCATGCCGGGGTTGATCCCGTGCTGATCTGGCTCGACGCCCACGGCGACTTCAATACCTGGGACACCACGCCGAGCGGCTTCCTGGGCGGCATGCCGCTCGCCATGCTGGTCGGCCGTGGCGACGATACGCTGATGAACGAGCTGACGGTGAGTCGAATCCCGGAAGAGCAGGTGGTTCTGACCGACGCCCGAGATCTCGACCCCGGCGAGCGCCAGCTGCTCGCTGCCTCGTCGGTACGACATCTCGACGACGCCACCCTGCTGCTATCTGACGAGCTGCCGCCAGGCCCGGTCTGGGTCCACTTCGACGTCGACATCCTCGATCCCGAGGACGCGCCCGCCGTGCACTATCCCGCTGCCGGTGGACTGCGTGCGACCCAGCTCGACCCGATCTTCCGAACGCTGGCACAACAGCGCGAGATCGTCGCGGTTTCGGTCTCCACCTGGAGCCCGCAGCTAGATCCCGAAGGGCAGACCCGCGAGCTCTGCATGGGGCTAGTGGATCGATTGCTCGGCAGTGCCTGATCGCAGGCGCTTGATTGAAGGCGCTTGATCGAAGGCGTTTGATCGAAGGCGCTTGATCGACGATGCTCGATCGAGGACGGCACCGGCGCTCGATCCTGCGAATTGTGCGCTTTCGCCTTTCTGATTTGGCAACGGTGCCTTCGTTTGGCTACAATCAGCTGAATCGCTGAAACGTTTTAGCTTTTCCTTTCCGGATGAGCCTCATGCGGTTGCCGACAATCCCAATCTTCCCGCAGCGTCGGCGGCCTGAATCAGTGCTCTCAGCTCGCATGAAGACCGAAGGTACTCGACACTCGCAGGTCCTGGGCATCGACATCGGCGGCAGCGGCATCAAAGGCGCGCCGGTGGACACGGAGCGCGGCGTGCTGCTCGCCGAACGCCTCCATATCCCCACGCCGCAACCTGCCAAGCCGGAAGCAGTGGCTGATGTGGTCGCAGAGCTGGTACAGCATTTTGCATGGTCGGGTCCTGTTGGCTGCGCGTTCCCGGCGGTGATCAAGTCGGGTGTGACGGCGACCGCCGCCAATATCGACGAGCGCTGGATCGGCTTCGACGCCCAGAGTCTGTTCGAGCACCGAACCGGCTGTTCGGTTTCATTGTGTAACGATGCCGACGCCGCGGGGGTGGCCGAGATGCTGTTCGGTGCCGGCCGCGGCCAACAGGGCTTGGTCATCATGCTGACTCTGGGCACCGGCATTGGCAGCGCCATCTTCATCGGCGGTCGCCTGGTGCCGAATACCGAGCTCGGCCACCTCATGATTCGCGGCAAGAAAGCCGAGCACCGGGCCTCGGCTCGCGTCCGCACCGAGCAGAACTGGAGCTGGCAGCAGTGGGCCGCGCGGCTCGACGAAGTGATGTGCTGCATCGACTCCCTGCTCAACCCGGACCTGTTCATTCTCGGAGGCGGTGTCAGCAAGGAGCACGCCAGCTTCCTGCACCACCTGAAGATCCAGGTTCCCTTGCTGCCGGCTGAGCTCAGGAACGACGCCGGCATCGTCGGCGCCGCCCTCGCCGAAGGCGGACTGAGCCGCCAGATCGAGGCCGCTAGTCTGATGCCAGTGGCAACCGTACCGTAAACTCGGTGCGTCCAGGCTCGGATTCGACGTTGATCTCGCCCTCGTGCTGCACCACGATGCGCTGCACGATATCGAGCCCCAGGCCCGTCCCCTCACCGACCGCCTTGGTGGTGTAGAACGGATCGAAGATTCGCGCGCGGTGCTCTTCGGAAATGCCGCCACCGTTGTCGATCACCCGTACGAAGGCCGAGCAGCCGTCGTGCTCGGTACGAATCTCCAGCTTGCCGCCTGCATCCATGGCGTCGACCGCATTGTCGATCAGATTGGTCCACACCTGGTTGATCTCACTCACCTGTAGGGAGAGCAGAGGCATTTCCGAGGCGTATTCGCGCTGCAGCTCGACGTCTTTGCCCTTCATCTTGTGCCCCAGCATGGTGAGCGTCGAGTCGATCCCCTGGTGGATATCGGCCGGCGACTTGTCGGGGTTTTGATCCATATGGGAATAATTCTTGACCGAGGCCACCAGCTCCGAGATGCGGCCGGAGGCTTCCGTGACCTGGGACAGCAGCTGGCGGGCCGCCACGCCGCTGCCGATCCAGGCGACGGCGTCCGCTACCGCGGACTGAGGCAGACAGCTACAGCGGTCCTGAATCGCGCTGAGCTCGACACCGGCATCGACGAACGCCTCGGCCAGCATCCAGGCATCTTCCACTCCCTGCTCGTCGAGCCAGTCGCCGAGCTCGTCTTCACGATCGCTGCGCTCGAGCGGCGACAGCTTGCCTTCCGTCGCCCCCGGTCTCCCGAGCTCGCGCAGCGCCGCGACCGACTGCATCTGCTCGGGCTCCAGACGATGCTCCGCCAGGCGCGCCACCAGGGCATTGGAGGCCTGTAGACGCTGTGACAGCTCGTCTGCAGCACGCTTGACCGCCGCCGCCGGATTATTGAGCTCGTGTGAAAGTCCCGCCGCGAGCTTGCCCAGCGCCATCATCTTCTCGCGCTGCTCGGCGACCCGCGTACTGTCGCGCACCCGGTCGGAGAGGATCGCCACCAGCCGGTAGCCGAGCTCGGGAATCTGCACCAGCATCTCCGAGAAGTGCTCGCGGCCGATGCGCAGCACCCGGGTCGGCTCGGTCGCTCGGTTCTTGCCGGAGTATTCCGTCATGCGCGAGAACGGCAGCATGCCGGTCACCCCGCTACGCCACGACGAATCGATCTGCAGCGTCTGGCCGGCGATGTCGAAGTACATCTGCAGCATGCCCTGCAGCACGATGAACATCGCCTCGGCCGGTTCTCCCTCGGTCCAGAGGGAGCCGCCGGTCTCCAGCTCGATACAGGTTCCATGCTCGACGAGCCACTCCAGCTGGCGCTCGCTTAGGCCGTCGAAGATTTCGTTCTGGTGCAGGTCGGCGGCGCAGATGGCGGATAGGCTCATGAATCTTCCTCCAGCAAGAGCTTACAGAACGGTACAATCCCACGTACGCTAGAGCAAGAGCCTAATCCAGGCATTCCTCTCAACCACGAAGCAACCACGGAAACGGAAGCGTCCCGCATGGCGAACAAACCGACATTGATGCTGGTCGACGACGACCCCCAGGTGCTCGCCGCTATCCGCCGCGATGTGCGGCGCAGATACCACAAGGATTACCGCGTCGTCGGCGCGGACTCGGCGGCGAATGCGCTGGAGGCGCTCGAAGAGCTGCGCCAGCGTGGCGAGGCCGTCGCCATGATGATCTCCGATCAGCGCATGCCGACGATGAACGGCGTCGACTTCTTGGAGCAGGCCCGCGAGCTCCATCCCCAGGCCAAGCGGCTGCTGCTGACCGCCTACGCCGACACCGACGCGGCGATCCAGGCGATCAACGACGTCAGTCTCGACTACTACCTGATGAAGCCGTGGGATCCGCCCGAAGAGAAGATCTATCCGGTGCTCGATGAGCTGCTCTTCGACTGGCTGATCCACTACCGCCCAGACTTCCGCGGGTTGCGCGTGATCGGCTTCCAATGGTCGCCGAAGTCCCACCACCTGAAGGACTTTCTCACCGGCAATCTGGTGCCCTACCGCTGGCATGACGTCGAGAGCGGCGGCGATGAGCTACTCGAGAAGTACGGCCTGGAACGCACCGCGCTGCCCGCGGTGATCCTCGAAGACGGCACGGCGCTGCCGGATCCGGAGCTGGCGGAGCTCGCCACCCGCGCCGGCATCCGCTCGAGCGCCGGCGATGAGCTCTACGACGTCGTGATCATCGGAGCCGGCCCCGCCGGCTTGGCGGCCGCGGTCTACGGCGCCTCTGAGGGGTTGCGTACGCTGCTCGTCGAGCGCCGGGCTCCCGGTGGCCAGGCGGGCACCAGCAGCCGTATCGAAAACTATCTCGGGTTTCCCACCGGCTTGTCCGGCGCCGAGCTGACGCGGCGCGCCGTCACTCAGGTCAAGCGTCTCGGCGCCGAGCTGGCGATTCCTCAGGAGGTCACTCGCATCGAGATCTCAGGCCCGGTCAAAACGCTGTCGCTGCGAGATGGCGAGACGGTCCGCGCCAAGAGCGTCGTGGTGGCCGCTGGTGTCGACTACCGCAAGCTGGCCGCCGAGGGCATCGACGACTTCACCGGCGCCGGAATCTACTACGGCTCTGCCGCCACCGAGGCTCAGGCCTGCACCGACGGCGAGGTCTACATCGTCGGCGGCGGCAATTCGGCCGGCCAAGCGGCGATGCATCTGTCGCGATTCGCCTGCACCGTCCACATCGTGATCCGCCGTCCTGACCTCACCGCCACCATGTCGGCCTACCTGATCGATCAGCTGGAGGCGACTCCCAACGTCAAGCTATACGGCCGCACTGTCGTCTCGGCGGCCCGCGGCGGTGACCGCCTCGAGACCCTCGAGCTCACCGATCTCGACACCGAAGAGACCCGCGAGGTCCCCGCCACCGCGATGTATATCTTCATCGGCGCCAAGCCTTACACCGAATGGCTGGCCGACCTGCTCCTTCTGGAGCCGCGCGGCTTCATCCGTACCGGCCTCGACCTCCACGCCGAAGACGACTTCAAGACCAGCTGGAAGCTCGAGCGCGAGCCCTTCGCCCTCGAATCCTCTCGGCCCGGCATCTTCGCCGCCGGCGACATCCGCGCCGGCGCGATGAACCGCGTGGCGTCAGCGGTCGGCGAAGGAGCGATGGCGATCAAGCTGGTGCACGACTACCTGAGCACGGTGTGATCTGTCGGCCCCGCCTACAGCGTCTTCTCGCAAGCAAAGCACCAGCCCCAGTCCTCGCCAGGCTCGAGCGAGCGCATGATCGGGTGACCGGTGGCGTGGTAATGGGCGGTGGCGTGCTTGCCGGGGGAGCTG
>JBCCEE010000298.1:0-10680 GCA_039030415.1 Acidobacteriota bacterium | reverse complement strand
TCCCACCCTCGGCTACTACATCGCCGCCTCGTTCGAGAACCTCTACTACGGCGAGGTCTGGACCTACCTCTACACTCTGATCCTGCTGGTCGTGGCGGCAGACTGGTGGAGCGGCGCGTTGCGCAAGAGGCTGGTGACGGCATGACCCAGCCCGCACCCAGACGAGACGCCCGGACGGCGGACCGCGATCGGGTCGCGAGGGTCGCTGAGCTGCACCGCCAGCGGCCGCGGGATCGCTTGGCTCGCGCCAGCGGTCTGGTGCTGGTGCTGCTGGTGCTGCTGTCGTGGTCGAGCCAGGAGCTGCGCTCGCCGGATCTGCTCTCGGAGCGCCGCGTCCAGAATCTGCAGCGCTTCCTGGGGGAGCTCCGGCCCTATCCCCTGCAGGTCATAGACTTCGATCTTGCGACGGCTTGGAGCTGGGCGGTGGAGATCCTGGATGAGCGGGGGTGGGAGGCGGCGCGACGCACCCTCGCGATGTCGGTAGCGGCGATCGTGCTGGCGGCCCTGGCCGGCCTGGCGCTGACGCTGACGGCAGCGCGCAACTTCGCGACGCCGGAACCCTATCTGCCGGCTCCCCGGTCGCCGACCCACGGCCGACGGTGGCTGTGGCGCGGGGTGGTCGCGGCGAGTCGCCTGGTGCAGATCTTCATCCGCTCGCTGCCGGAGTACGTGTGGGCGTTCATTTTTCTCGCCGTTCTCGGCCCGACCGCCTGGCCGGTGGTGCTGGCTTTGGCGCTGCACAACGCCGGCATCGTCGGCAAGCTGACGGCGGAGGTGGTGGAGAATCTCGAGCCGGGGCCGCTGCGCGCCCTGCGCGGGGTCGGCGCCGGCCGCCTGCAGATCGCCGCCACCGGCCTGTTCCCGATCATTCTGCCGCGCTTTCTGCTGTTCTTCTTCTACCGCTGGGAGACCTGCGTGCGTGAGGCTACCGTCCTCGGTATGCTCGGCATCAGCTCCCTCGGTTTCTGGATTGTCGATACCCGGGCTCGCAATCACTATGACGAGATGTTCTTTTTCGTCCTGCTGGGCGCCGGGCTAGTGCTGATCGGCGACCTGGTCTCGGCCATCGCGCGTGCCGTGGTGCGGCGGGCGGCTTGAGCAAGGCCGGTCGGCAGCCGGACGCCGGGTGGAAAGGAGCCGGCGCCCGGCTGCCGATGGCCATAGCGAGTTGGTCCGGTTTCAACTAGAACGCCCCAAATTCGCGAAAAGCGGATCAAACCGTCAGCAGTTCGCGCTGGCTCACCAGCGCGAACTAGATTGCCAATGGCTGTGAGGGTTGGGTCACGGTAGGTTGATCTTGGTACCGAAGCCGAGCAGGCCGCTCTCGACCGGGAACAGCATGCGGAAGGCGACGGATTCGTTGACGTCGCGCGAGATCACCTCGGCGATGCCACCCTGGCCGGCAACGACGTTGACCGTGCTGAAGGTCGTCTGGATGCGCCCTTGACCGTCGGTCGTGCCGCTGAAGTTGACCGGATTGGCGGTGACGGCGCCAGTGCCTCCGGGAATCCACTCGTACCACTCGAAGTCGACGGTCACCGCGGTGTTGATGAGTGGCGCCGAGGTGGCACCGTCGTGGATCTCGAAAGTGGCCTGTAGCTGGACCGGGCCGCTGCTGCCGGGGTTCATGATCTGCAGAGCCGTACTCTCGACGTGCATGGTGGTCTGGAACAGCCGGGGCTGCATGTTGACGATGCCCGTCGTCACCGGGAAGGTATTGCCGTTGTTCAACGGATCCCGCGTCTCGACCTCGATCTGGTAGGTGCGACCCGGGATGAGCCCGCGCACGATCTCGGAGTGTTGCCATTTGTAGGTCAGGTCTTCGGCGGTGGCGACGACGTTGCCGCCTTCTCTGACGATCACCCGGCTTATCGACTCCTCATTGGTCAGCCAGCGCACCTTCATGACGTTCGAGTTGAACCAGGCGACCGCCGGGTTGACGGCGGTCGGCTCCTGCGAGTCATCCATCGTGGTTGGCACGCTGGCCGGGTCGTTGGGATTCGTCAGCAGGCGAATCTCGTAGCCGTCTGGGAAGGAGTCGCCGTCGGTGTCGGGATTGCGGTGGCTCGAGCACACGGTCGGCGGGGCGGGGCAGCTCATCGATTCGTCGCGGTCGAAGACGAAGTCCATGTCGCGGTCGATGCCGAGCCGGTAGCCAAGTCCCACCGGCGTGCCGATGAACGTCAGCACGGCGTTGCCGGCGGCGGCGAAGCCGATCAGGTCGTTCGCGGTGTACGGGCCGAGGCTCAAGGTGTCGGTGTAGTAGAGGCTGCCGAGCTGGTACATGCTGATGTCCTGCCAGCCGCTGCCCGGGTTGAAGCGACCGCGAACGATGACGTCGTTGTGGCCGAGGAAGGCGCTGCCCACCAGGATGATGGCTTCGGACGGGATGTTCGGGTTCAGCGGATTCGAACCGATCGAAGCCTGGCTCATGGTCCAGGCGTAGGCGGTGGTCGGAGCCATGCCGGTGTCGAATTGTTTGAAGAATTCCTGCACCGCGGCAATCTGGGCCGGGCCACCGAGCCCACCGCCAGCGACCTCGACAAATTGGTTGAACGTGTCGATGGCGCCGGAGTTGGCAAAGCCCCAGCCCAAAACCGGGAAGATGGGCTCTTGGCCGAGGGTTGGATAGTCGTACTGATCGCTCAGCTTGTCATTCATGCCGCGCAGCTGGGTGACGTCTCCCGGAGCGACGACCCCGCCGCTGTCGTTGGTGATCTGATTGACGGTGCCGGAGAAACCGGCCAGCGAGTGGCACTGCTGGCATGACAGGTCCATCGTGCCCGGAGTCGGGGAGACGTCGTCGATGCGGAAGGTCAGGCTCAGGGGGTTGTTGAAGCAACCCGCACCGTCGAGCGCCTGGGCGCTGTAGACGCGGTCGAACGGCTGTTCGGGGTTTGGTCGGTAGGACAGGCTGAAGATGAAGTCATCGAGCTCCTGCACCTGCGCTGGACTCAGGATACTGCCGCCGAGCAGGCCCTCCTGGGCCTCATTGAAGGCCGCCAGGTCGTCGCGATCGCCGCGCCAGTGGAACGGTGGGGTCTCCTCGATGCCGCGCAGCGACATGGTGACCTTCAAGTCTTTGTTGTCGCGCAGGAAAAAGCGGTCGATGGACGGTAAGGGTTGACCGATCTGGGACGGGATATCGCCCGAGAGATCGCTCAGATTCCAGGCCAGGCCGTCGGCGTGACCAAGCAGATGGCACGAGGCGCAGGCTTCGGTGCCGAACGCCGAGTTGGCGGTGTTATTGAAGTGAAAACGCCCGGCAATCACGTTCGGCGGCGTGATGTTGAAGCCGATCGCATTCGGGGTGGGCTGCAGGGGTGCGTTCACCGTGCCAGTGGCGGGATTGTTGGCATAGACCTGGACCGTGCTGTCGCCCTGCTCGTAGGTGTAGACCACGCTGCGTGCCTCGTCGAGCAGCACGCCGAAGGTGCCGAAGCCGACCGGGTTGTTGACCGAGGTGTTTGAGCGCAGCTCGGCCAGCACCTGGGTCGGCGGGTAGTCGAGCACCGCCACGTTGTCGCTGCCGTAGCAGGCGACGTACAGGCGGTCCCCCGCCTTGTTGAAAGCCATCTGGGTGGGAAAAGCGCAGCGATAGCCGAGACTAGCCAAGGCGCCGTTGATGTTGGCGGGATCATTGAGATCGAAGTGGCTGACGCTGAGGTTCGAGGTCGCCGCGGTGTCGTCGGGACCCATACTGATGCGGTGGATGGTCGGCTTGCCGAGCTCGACGATGTCTTTGGGATAGAGCTGCTCAGTGAGCACGCGATCGTTGCGCATCTCCATGTTCGACACCACCAGGTTGGACCCGCCGGGCTCGCGCTCGAGGTCGAAGTTGAGAGTGCCGAAGCGCCAGCCGACGACGGTGCCGGCGCCGCCGGGGCTGTTGACGTCGAACCGCAGCACGTCGCGGTCGCTCGGCTCGGGACCGCTGGGATTGGCGTTGTAGATGTCCCACTGCTGGGCCATGCCGGGCACGATATTGGGGAAGCACGGGATGCAATTGCCGGGTACCGGCGGCTGGACGACGCCGCAAATTCCCGGGATCGTGGGTTCGTCACACAGCGGTGGATTGGCCATGGTGCCGTTGCCGGAGATGTTGGACAGGCCGTAGAGCCGATCGCCTTCGATCATCAGCGCGATCGGCTCTTCGGCGTGCAAGCGCGTGCTGCTGGTGGTCGGCAGGTTGGAATCGAACTCGATGCGAGTGCTCACCGAGCGGGTGTTGGTGTCGATCACCGCGATCTGATTCGAGGCCGACAGCGAGACATAAGCGGTCTTGCCACTGGCGTCGAACACCAGGTCGGCGGGCTCGTCTTCGACGCGGATGGTGGTCAGGACGTTGCCGGAGTTTTCGTCGATCACGAAGACGCTGTTGGACGAAGTGCAGACCACCCACATCTCGGGCGCTTGGGAGTCGTCTCGGGGACGTGGCTGGATGGTGACCGGGCCAAGGCCTACGGCGATCTCGTCGAGCAGCTTGAGCCCCCGGATGGCGGTGGGATCGGTGGCGTCGAAGATTGAGACCTTGGCGTCCGGAATATCGACGACCCACAGGGTGTCGCGTTCGGACGACAATGCCATCGGCCGCACCGGCTGTTCCTCGAAGGGCGGCAGATAGCCGTCGCGGTTGTCGACGCCGGGATCGAAAGCCGGAGGGCAGAGTTGAGCTGCCATCGGGTTTACGACGAACAGCAGGGGTAGACCGAAGCAAGCGATCGCTCGGGTTGAGAGGCGGTGCATGGAGTCTCCTTTCGCTGGTTTGATTCCGCGCGGGCCGGCATCGACACATCCTGTGGGCAGAGCGGCTTTTTCTATGGAACGTGCAGAATCCGCGCGAAAGGGATCACGCTCTGGCGTTGACGGGGCTGCTACGATCGAACGCCTAATGAAAATTCTGCTGGTGACGCCTGCCCAGCGGTCGCGCAAGGGGAACTGGATCACCGCGGCGCGCTGGCGTCGCATCCTGCGGCGACTCGGCCATCAGGCCATCATCCAGCAGCGCTATGAAGGCGAGACGTGTGACGTACTGATCGCCCTGCATGCGCTCAAGAGCTTCGACGCGATCGAGCGTTTCCATCGCGAGCACCCCGGCCGGGCGCTGATCGTCACCCAGACCGGTACCGATCTCTATCGCGATATCCGGCGCAGCGACGATGCCCAGCGCGCCATGCGCTGGGCGGATCGCATGATCGTCCTGCAGCCCGAAGGATTGAGCGAGCTGACGCCCGAGCTGCGCGCGAAGACCCGGGTGATCCGTCAGTCCGCGACGCCGACTCGAGCCCGCGTCGCCAAGTCGCGGCTGCATTTCGACGTCTGCGTCGTCGGCCACCTGCGGCCGGTGAAGGATCCGTTCCGCTGCGCGCAGGCGGCTGCCATGTTACCGCCGACCTCGCGGCTCCGAGTGCTACAAGCGGGAGCTGCTCTGTCGCCGGAGATGGCGGATCAGGCCCGCGCCGAAATGGCCCGGAATCGGCGCTACCGTTGGCTGGACGACCTGCCGCGGTGGAAGGTCAAACAGCTGATGGCGCGCTGCCAGGCGATGGTGCTGTCGTCCCACATGGAGGGGGGGGCCAACGTCGTGTCCGAAGCGATCGTCGCAGGTCTACCGGTGCTTTCGACACGCATCCCGGGCTCGATCGGAATGCTGGGGGAGAACCATCGGGGATACTTCGCGACCGGTGATACCGAGGGATTGGCTGAGTTGCTGCAGCAGTGTGAAACGCAACCTGACTTCTTGCAGCATCTGGCTGATTGCAGTCGTAGACGGGCCTATCTCTTTGAGCCGGCTCGGGAGGAAGGGGCGTGGGTTGATCTATTGGCCGAGCTGGCCGTTTCCAGCTAGCGGTTGATAGCTCGGAAACACCACGCTGAGCGAATCGCGCGGTGCGATTTTGTGCAAGCTCATGCTCGGAGTGTGCACTCGGAATTTGTAAGCTATTTCTTACTTTTGTGAGCTTGTGGTGGTGAGCGAATCAATGTGGTGATAGTTGGAGAATCTTCTCGAGGCCCCGTCTCGACCTTGCAACAAAAACGTTTTAATCCTAGCTCATAGGCGACGTTGTCTGTTTCGGATCGAGGCACCCTTGATCTCTTCATGCTTCCACCAGCTGAGAAATCATCGATTGGAAATGTCCAAGATCGACGACGTGCGTTACGTTCAGTTTTTTCAGGAAATCCTGATAGGCACGGGCACCTTCACCGCCCGCCAGTATCTGTACTTTGGGTGAAAGCAATTGCCTCAGGGCATTGATCTCACTCATGACGCGAGGGCCGACGGTAGGATTGACGACGCTGAGTGCGACCGCGTCCGCTCCGATCTGATGACTCGCGTCAGCGATTTCTCGGGCGGGCATGTCGGGGCCGAGGTAAGTGCACTGCCAGCCTTCTGAAGCTGCTACCGCCAGAGCCATCAAGGCGCCGATCTCATGGTTCTCTCCTACCGGAGTAGCGACGACCATCGACGGGGCCTCGTCTGCCTGAGGGTAAGTCTCGGCCAGCTCGTTGAGGAACGGTCGGATGACACTGGACGCGAGCCGCTCGTGCATGATTCTCATGTCGCCAGAGCGCCAGAGTGCACCGATGTGCTGAAGCAGCGGCGACAGCACCTCAGCAAGGACCGCATGGTGACCATGGTCGACCCAGGCATCCTGGAGGAGCGTTCTCAGAGAGCGAGTATCGAGCTGCACGATGGCCTCCAGGCTCTCCTTGACGCAGACAGTCACCCGTTTGGTGGGCCTGATCTCCGTGGGAGCGAGGGTGAGCGTGACTTTCTCTTCCTGCGCAAGCAGCTGACGCAAGGTCGCTGTACTCAGAGGCGCAATCTTGCTTATGCGCCGGGATGTGAGGGAGAGCTTACGTAACAGCGTCAAGCGGAGGATGTCGTCCTCGGAATAGAGCCGATGCTGGCCGGGGGTGCGATGCGGCTGAACGACGCCGTACCTCCGTTCCCAGGCTCGGATCAAGTCGACGCTCAAGCCCGAGCGGCGTGCCACGACCCCGATCGGGTGTCTGTGCGCGGTGTGATTCGTCATGGCTGACCTCGAGTGATTGGCAAAGTTTTTCTCTGGACTTTGACTTAGCCCGCGAGAGTTTTTGTGGAAATCTGACTATTTCTTTTGAGGCACTCCGTGGCGTGATAAGGCGTAATGGTGTGAAGGTGAATAGTTAAAATGGTCTGACTCTTAAACCTGGACAAAAAAAGATATTGAAAGAAACCGATGCTACTTTCGCTGGGTCACAAGTTTGGCTCGCGGATCGTCATTGCTGGTTAATCTCCACTTCTTTTGTGAGGAGTTGCATGAATCAGAAAAACGTATTCGATCTTGTGATTATGGGGGGTGGGCTAGCAGGACAGACACTTGCGCGGCAGGTCAAGAGACTTCGCCCAGAGACGAGTGTGTTGATCGCTGAGAAGCGTTCGCATCCTGTCCGTGAAGCCGCCTTCAAAGTCGGCGAGTCGACTGTCGAGATTGGTGCTCATTATTTCGGCGAAATACTTGGACTCGCAGAGCATTTGAAAGCAGCACAGCTGCCAAAAATGGGATTACGCTATTTCTTCTCTGCTGGATCCAACCGCGACATTGGCGAACGGATGGAGGTTGGTGCCAGCAGCTGGCCGCCGGTGCCGAGCTTTCAGCTGGATCGCGGGCGCTTCGAGAACATGCTCGGGGGTGAAAACCTCAAGCATGGAGTTCATTTTCTCGATGACTGCCGAGTGCATGGAGTCGAGCAGGAGGATGACGGCTATCGGGTGAATCTGTCCCGCGGTGAGCGAGACATTGCGGTTCGCGGGCGTTGGCTGGTCGATGCTTCTGGGCGTGCTGCGATCCTCAAGCGACGCTTCGGCCTCGGGGAGAGGGTCGGCCACAAGGGCAACGCGGTGTGGTTTCGCATGGATGGCGAGATCGACCTCGATGCCTGGGGCGGAGGGGACGCCTGGCAAGACCGCCTCGGCACGGGACTGCGGCGGCTCTCGACCAATCACTTGATGGGGCCGGGCTACTGGGTGTGGCTGATACCTCTGGCGTCGGGGTCCACCAGCGTAGGCGTGGTGGCTGATCCGGCTCTCCATCCGCTCAAGAGGTTGAGACGGTTCGAGGCCGCGCTTGACTGGCTGCACGAGTATGAGCCGCAGGTCGGCAGATACGTCGAGGAACACCGCGGTAAGGTGCAGGACTTTGCTGTTCAGCGGGAATATGCCCACGGCTGTCGCAGAGTCTTCTCGACCGATCGCTGGTGCATTACCGGCGAGGCGGGAGTCTTCAACGATCCGTTCTACTCGCCGGGCTCTGACCTGATCGCCATCAGCAACACCTTCATCGCGGATATGGTCACCCGCTTTCTAGACGGCGAGAACGTCGATCGGCGCGTCGAGAGCTACAACCGGATCTTCCTGCGCACCTTCCAGACCTGGCTGCCGGTCTACGAGCAGCAGATGCCCGTGATGGGCAATGCCCAGGTCATGACGGCCAAGATCGTTTGGGACAGCGCAACCTATTGGGGGGCTACGGCACCGCTGTTCTTCAACGGTAAATTTTGTGATCTCGAATTCATGGAAGATTTCGGTCCCGAGCTGTGGCGCTTCAATCAGCTGAACGCGCGGCTGCAGGCCTTCTTCGTTGAATGGTTGAGCGCCGCGGGGCCCGAGCAAGCCAAGCAGGGTTCGTATCTCGACTTGCTGAAGATGACCAACCTCTATGGGCTTCAGCGCGGCATTGCCGAGAGGCTCGGGGACACCGAGCTGCGAAAGCGTCTGTCGCACAACATCGATCTGTGCGAGAAGCTGGCGGCTGAGATCTTCAAGGGTGCGACCCGCCACCTCGGCTATGAGCTCGAGGCGGACAAGATCAATCCCCATGCCATCACACTGCAGCCGGATCGCTGGGACGAAGACGGGCTGTTTTCTGAAAAAGGCCGCCGAGCCATCGGCAATGAGTGGGCTCCAGAGCTCGAGCTGATGTGGTTCGACACCGCGCCCTTGACTACCGCGGAGGATGCCACGACAACCGTGCATTGAGTGTAGGGCGGGAGAGGCAACACGATCGGCAGACAACAATGGGGGCCTCAAAAATCCGACTCGAAACCTTGGTCGACTTGGTCGAGCACAGGTGCGCGGCGAGTCCTGATGCTACCGTCTACACGCTCCTCGACGATGGCGTCGAGGCCGACCGTCTGACCTGTCGCCACCTGTGGCAGCGGACACGCGAAGTCGCTGCCGGCCTGCAGCAGTCCACAACCCCCGGAGAGCGGGTTCTCCTGCTCTATCCCACGGGCCTGGAATTCGTCGTCGCGCTCTTCGGCTCGGCCGCTGCCGAGCTGGTGGCGGTGCCCGCTCCGCCTCCGGATCTCAACCGTCTCCAGCGCACCCTGCCTCGGCTGATGTCGATGATTCGCGACTCCGAGCCGACGCTGGTGCTCGCCGCGCCGGCGGTAATCCGGGGCTTGCGGCAGCTGGTCGCCGAAACTCCGGAGCTCGCGGCGCTGCGTTGGAGATCGCTGTCAGAAGTCGAAGCTGCCGCTGGGGACTGGAAGCGTCCTGAGCTCGCCGCGGACAGCCTGGCGTATCTGCAGTACACGTCAGGATCGACCGCCAGCCCCAAAGGGGTGATGGTGAGTCACGCCAATCTGCTGCACAACTCGAGATCGATTCGCGACGCGTGGCGCTACGGCCCAGACAGCATCGATGTGTCGTGGGTGCCGCACTTTCACGACGATGGTCTGGTTCACGGCATCGTTCAGCCGCTGTTTTGCGGTGGTCGCTCCTACCTCATGGATCCGATGTCGTTCGTCGGGCGTCCCGCGCGTTGGCTGGAAGCCATCTCCCGTTTCCGGGCAACGCACAGTGGTGGCCCGGACTTCGCGTACGTGCTGGCCGCCCGCAAAGTGACCAAAGCGCAGCGGGCGGAGCTCGATCTCAGCAGCTGGCGACTGGCCTACAACGCCGCCGAGCCGGTCCGCTCCGAAACGCTCGAGGCCTTCAGCAAAGCGTTTGAACCCCAGGGGTTCGATCGTCGAGCCTTCTTCCCGTCGTTTGGCATGGCCGAAACCACTCTGCTGGTCTCAACGGCCCGGTGGGATATGCCGCCAACGACCCTGGCCATCGATCCAGCAGCCCTCGAGCGGGATCAACGAGTGGTGCCGGAAACCGGCGGTCGGACATTCGTGGGCTGTGGCCTGCCCGTGCAGGAAACCGACATCGTGATCGCGCGGCCGGAGACCTGCGAGCGCTGTGGGCCGGACGAAGTCGGCGAAGTCTGGATACGCGGGGGTGGCGTGGCGAGCGGCTACTGGCGCAACCCGGAGGCCACCGAGGAAGCCTTCGGTGGGCGTCTGTCGGGCGCTCCTCAATCCGGCGATCTTCAGTCCGGTGATGAGCAGTCCGGAAATGGGCAGAGCGTCCGCTACCTGCGCACTGGCGACTTGGGATTCCTGCGAGACGGTGAGCTTTTCATCACCGGACGCCGCAAGGACTTGATCATCATCCGCGGTCGCAACCTCTATCCGCAGGATATCGAGAGCACGGCTGTGGCCAGCCATCCGGCCCTACGACCCGGGTGCGGCGCGGCCTTCGGCGTCGAAGCCGGCGGCGAGGAGCGCCTGGTGGTGGTGCAGGAGGCGAGCGATCGCGCGCCGCTCGATATCGACGACCTGGCGCAGACGGTGCGCCGGAAGCTG
>JBCCEE010000297.1:0-10692 GCA_039030415.1 Acidobacteriota bacterium | reverse complement strand
CCACCGGCCTGGCGGGCGGTCGCCACCGGCTATTCGTACAGGGAGTCGATTCCGCCGGCAACCGCGGAGTCGTCGCCGCCGCCTTCCTCGATATTGCAAACGGATCGATCTTCATCGACAGTTTCGAGAGCGGCGATACCTCGGCGTGGACCGTGCCGGCCCGCTGAGCACCGGCGCGCTGAGTACCGGTCCGCTCGGGTGACGCTAGTCTTCGGGCTCGACGAAGATGACGTTGGGCTGCTGTTTGGCCTGAGCCGTCTGGCTCACCACGGTGACTCGACGCTTGATCCCCGACTTGATGATGCCACGCAGCCAGCCGCGGCATGCTGGCGTCAGCAGGAAGAATCCGAACAGATCGGTCAGTATTCCCGGCGTCAGCAGCACCGCGCCAGCGATGAAGATCAGCAGGCCGTCGAGCATGGTATCCGCCGGCATGCGGGCCGACTGCAGCTCCTGCTGCAGCCGGTTCAGCGTGCGCACGCCCTGAGTCTTGGCCAGCCAGGCGCCGAGCGTGCCGGTGACGATCACCAGCAGGATCGTCGCCGGCATCCCGACGATCCGTCCGACCTCGATCAGCAGCGCCAGCTCGACGAGCGGCACGATCGTGAAAAGCAGGAGGAGGCGAAAGAACATAGGACGGCTTACGTTAGCCGATCCGCTTTATTCGGACATCTGCCCAGACGTCTGCCGAGCTCGAAGCGCCCACGAGCACAGCACAGGGACCTTGGCGGTGACGGACCGACGAGCGAGCCTCGTGAATCCGTCACCGCTGGCAGGCTCAGAGACCGAAGGAAACCTCGAGCCCGAGAACCTGAGGCTCGCCGGACCGGGCGCCGTTGGGGAAGGCCTGAATCAGGTAGTCCTCATCGAACACGTTGCGCGCAAAGGCAGAGACCGTGAACCGATCGAGCAGATAGCTCAGCTTGAGATTGACCAGGGTTCTGTCGTCCGCCTTGAAGAGCGGATTGTTGTCCTGATCCGAAAAGTAGCTGTCCTGATAGTTGACGCTGCCGTCGAGGCGCCAGCGGTCCGCGGGCCGCCAGTCTGCTCCGACCGTAACGCTGACGTTGGGCGCAAAGGGGAATTCGTTGCCGGTGAAGATCTCATTGCCGTCGACAAAGTCTGTGAACTCGGTCTCTACCCAGCCGATGGAGCCGAAGAAATCGAGATCATCGCGTACCCGATAGTCGAGCTGGGCTTCAACGCCGTACAGACGAGAGGTTCCCGCGTTCACCGTGATCGTGTCGAACTCGGAGTCGAGGGCTGTCCGCACCGTGACCTGCTGATCTCTCCAATCGATGTAAAAAGCGTTGGCGTTGAAGCGCAGGCCGCGCTCCGGCGAGTAGGTGCGCAGAGCGAGCTCGTAATTGGTGGTGCGTTCGGGATCGAAGTCGCTGACCGTCAGGCTGATCAGAGACTGCGATCGACCGCCCGCACGGTAGCCTTCTTGGACGGTGAAGCTAGCGGTCGTGTTGTCGGACACCTCGTAGCTCAAGCCCAGCTTGGGGAGAAAGGCGTCGTAGGACGATTCGAGATCCTGGGGCGGCTCGCCATCAATGTTGAAAAAGGGCGGCTCGATCAGAATTTCTTGGCGGCTAGCGTTGCGCTGGTCCTCGTCATCGTAGCGCGCGCCGGCGGTGAGCGTGAAGCGATCTCCGAGCCGCAGGTCGATCTCCCCGAAGACTGCAAAATTCTCCGTAAAGGTCAAGCCGTCCAGAATGCCGGTGATGGTGAATCCCGGCGGCAGGCCCAGAATCTCTCCAGGAAGCCGGGCTCGCGAGCTTCTGCGATCCTCGAGGTCTGCATAGTAGAGCCCAAGCACCGCGCTACGGCCGTTGTCGCCACCGTAGAGGAAACGGAGCTGCTGGCTGAAGCCTTCATCCTCCTGATCGACCGTCAGCTGATTGCCGGTGAGCGCCGTCATGTCACCGTCTTCGGTTCGGATGTACTCGTGCTCGTAGAGATTTGTGGTCGACTGCACGGACCACTGATCGTTGAGCAGGTAGCTGAGCTCCAGCGTGGTGATCTCGTGCACCGACCCCTCTTCGGCGGGCTCGTCGGAGAAGTTGAGGCGCTCCGGAAAAAGATTGGTCTGGATGACATCCTCACCGCCGGTACTGTCGGTGTAGGAGAACGTCAGCATGCCGCTGAAACGGTCCGTCGGATCAAAGCGCAGCTTCGCTCGCGCCGTCAAGGCTTCTCGAAAATCGTAGTCATCTTCGCCCCGCGTCGGGTTCTCGACCCAACCGTCGAACTCGCGATTGTCGACCGAGACTCTGAGAGCGAGCTTGTTGTCGACCAAAGGCAGATTGGCGGCGGCGGAAACCTGGGAGCTGCCGAGCGAGCCGAAGGACAACCGCCCCTTGAAGTCTCGCTCATAGGTGGGGTCAGCGCTGCGAATCACGATAGCCCCGGCCAGGGCGTTGCGCCCCTGCTGGGTCGACTGCGGTCCACGGAAGATCTCTACCTGCTCCAGATCCCAGGCGCTATAGGGGCCGAAGAAGGTCGACTGGTTGTTCTGCAGGGTCGCGCCATCGACCCGCACGGAAACCAGCTGGCCACCGCCGCCGCCGAAGCCTCGCTGATCGATGCCGCGCACCGAGAAACCCTTGAAGCCAAAGGACGCGTTGACGTTCGGGGTCAGAGCCACGAGCTCGTAGAGATCGACCGTCGAGCGTTCCTCGAGGGTCTCGCCCGTCGTCACCGCAACGCTCTCCGGCGTGTCCTGGAGGCCTCTTTCCTGCTGCTGGCCGGTGACGGTGATCTCGTCTTCGAACGACGATTCCGCTTCACCTGACGGATCTTCCTCACTGCTGCTCGCAGCCGGAGCCGATGTTTCCTCGGTAGCGAGGGTCGCGGTGGGAAGCCATAGGACCAGCGCAAGGATCCATAAGAGGTTCACGACTTTCATACAGGGTACTCCTGGCGCCTCCCGAATCGCCGGCCGGCGCCTTTCGTTCACGGATGTGCTGGGTAGAAAGCTAGGCTCGAGAATCGGGCGACTCACACGCCAAACCGCAGACGCGACTCGGCACGCCCGCTGTGACGGCTAGAGACAAGCTGTTCTTCAACTGTTTAGGGAGCGTTCTTATTGAGAATTTATCTCTTTAAGGGGGCCAACAATACTGGACCGTCTCCCTCCCATTTGTCAAGATCCGACGCAGCCGGCTCGCTAGACGCAGCCGGCGCGCGAGTCTTCCACCAGTTGGTCGACCACCGCTTTGAAGTCCTGGGTCTTCTCGTAGGTCGCCCGCTGACGGTCGGCGCTCGAGCCGTCCTTCACGATCTGATGAAGGTACTCGACCTCTTTACGCGAGCCGAGCTCGTCGACCACCTCGTCGATCACTTCGAGCAGCTCGTTCGATAGATCGGCGACCGAGACCTCTTTTTTCTTGCCGAAGTCGATCAGCTTGCCGTCGAGGCCATACCGCACCGCACGCCATTTGTTCTCGGTAATCAAGTGGTGGCGGTAGGGCCGCCACGATCGATTGTCGAAGCGCAGCTTGATCAGCTTGGCGACGATCGCCTGCAGGAGCGCGGCGACGCAGATCACCTCATCGACCCGCGTGCAGACGTCGGAGATCCGAAACTCCAGGGTCGGGAACTTGGAATGCGGACGGATATCCCACCAGATCTTGGTCGGCTCGTCGATACAGCCGGTTTTGACCAGGGTCTCGATGAAGTTGCAGTACTCGCTGTACGACGCGAATGCCGGTGGCGTGCCGCTGCGCGGCATGTTCTCGAAGATCACGGAGCGGTACGACTTGAGTCCCGTATCGCGCCCCTGCCAGAACGGCGAGCTGGTCGAGATCGCCAGGATATGCGGCATGAAGTACCTGGCCTGATTCATGATGTCGATCTGCAGCTCACGGTCTTCGATCCCGACGTGAACATGCATACCGAAAATCAGCAGGCGACGGGCAACGTCGCGCAGATCGTCTTCGAGCTTCTCGTAGCGATCGGCGGATGTCATCTTTTGATCGCTCCAAGCAGAGAAGGGATGCGTACTGGCCGCCGCCATGCGCAGGCCCCGCTCTTCGGCGATCTTACAGATGGTGCCGCGCAGCCGCACCACTTCTTCACGCGCCTCTGCAATGTTGCGGCAAACCTTGGAGCCAACCTCGACCTGCGAGCGCATCAGCTCGGGTTTGATCTGATCCTGAAGGATCTCCTGCCCGCGCTCGATGAGCTCTTCGCTGAACGGCGCGAGCTCTCGCGTCTCGGGATCGATGATCTGATACTCCTCCTCGATACCCAGCGTCAGGTCCGGTAGGCGCATACGAAACACTCCAGGTTGTGAAGATATAGAGACGTCGCAGAGATTCTAGCATGGTCCGGAGGACTGCGAGGATCCCACATGGCTGCAAACTGTGATAGGAAGAGGCCTTCGACGAACGTTTCAACGGTAGAGCCCAGCGTGTGAGCGCACGGTCTCGAGGCCCTGGCGCCTGTGAATTGCCGCATTTCGTCCACAACCCTTCCCCATTGCCGCGCGAGACTGCTCCCATCAGCCGATCGACTGCAGACCAGGCTCCAGGCGTACCACGCAGCGAGCCGAAACTGAGCAAGCCACAGCGCAGCAGCCTGACCTGCTGCCGAATCCCACAGTCGATTAGCGCCGTCGGGCGCGGCACCTACCCATATTTCGATTGCCTGTATCGCTCGTAGGAGACATCGATGGCCGAAGACGCAACTTCCATAGACCATCCGGGAGTCCTTCCCGGCCGTGCCTCGGGAACGGCCATTGGCGTCGGACTCGCCGGCAACGTCTGGCAGGCGCTGAAGGCGCTCATCAAGCAACCCTTCTATTCGCTATACCTGCGCCGGCTGCGAACCAAGTCGCACCTCTGGAGACGCCCCAAGCATGTCGGCTTCATCATGGACGGCAACCGCCGCTTCGCTCGCCAAGCGGGCTTCGCCAGCGCCCTCGCCGGCCACCGGCTAGGCGCCGACAAGCTCCACGAGGTGCTGCGCTGGTGCCACGACGCCGAAGTGCCGGTCGTCACCGTATGGTGCTTTTCGATGGAGAATTTCCAGCGTAGCACTCGCGAGGTCGAGGATCTTCTCGGTTTGTTCGAAGACAAGACGCGCGAGATGGCCAACGGTGGTCAGGTGCACGAGCACGAGATCCGGGTGCGCTTCATCGGCCGCCTCGAGCTGCTGCCGGAAAGCCTGCGCCACGAGATCGCCCGCGTCGAAGCCGCCACCCGAAACTACAACCGGCTGCAGCTCAACATCGCCATGGCCTACGGTGGTCGCGAAGAGATTGCCGACGCCTTCCGCCGTCATATCTCGCACCGACTGGAGAGCGGCACGTCGATCGACGAAGTCCTCTCCAACCTCGACGCCAACTCGATCAACCCGCACCTCTATACTTCGGGCCAGCCCGAGCCCGATCTCATCCTGCGCACTTCCGGCGAGGTTCGGCTATCCGACTTCCTGCTGTGGCAGAGCGCCTACTCGGAGTTCTACTTCTCCGACGCCAACTGGCCGGCGTTTCGCGAGATAGACTTTCTACGCGCTCTGCGCGCCTACGACGCCCGCCAGCGGCGTTACGGCAAGTAGTAACAGCCCAAAGCATCTCGAGTCGGCCCCTGAATGGCTCTTCCGGACGACTACCAGCCCGCCGTCGGAGCGCCGGCGACGGCGGCTCCCGATAGCCACGCGTTCGCTTTTCGCGGCGGTCGCCTGCTGGTCTTCACTGAAGACAAGGCGACCCGTCTGCCGAGCTTGGCCGAGGTCGATGTCCTGACCGAAGACAGCTCGGTGAGCCTACACAGCGTGCGACGCCAGCACCTCGGTAGATTTCGCGACCGCGAGGTCGTCTCGCTCGAGCTCCACGAGGCCTCCGAAGCGCCGGCAGGCATGGGCCTGGTGCCGTTGCGGGCGCTGTTCTTTCGTATCGAAGAGGAGCTGTTCTGGATCGCCGCTCGCGCCGTCCAGATCGTCGCTTGGGATCGCGATCACCAGATCTGCGGCCGCTGCGGTACGGCGACCCAAAACGACGCCGAAGAGCGCTCCAAGAAGTGCCCGAGCTGCAGCCTCTCGTATTACCCTCGGCTGTCGCCGGCAGTGATCGTGCTCGTTGAGCGCGACGATTCGATCCTGCTCGCTCGCTCTCCCTATCTCCCGGAAGGCATGCTCTCTACCCTCGCCGGCTTTGTCGAGCCCGGCGAGACCCTGGAGCAGACCGTGGCTCGCGAGATCGAGGAAGAGGTCGGCATCCGAGTCGAGAACATCCGCTACTTCGGCAGCCAGCCCTGGCCCTTCCCCAACTCTCTGATGATCGGTTTCCGAGCGGATTGGGCCGGCGGGGAGATCGTCATCGACCCCAAAGAGATCGAGGCCGCCGACTGGTTCACGCTCGACAACCTGCCCAAGATCCCGCCCCGCATCTCGATCGCCCGAGCCTTGATCGACTCGTGGATCGCGGAGCAGCAGTAGCCGCTTCGACGGCCGCAGCTCTGGTTGCGATGTGCCTGGCTGGCTGTGGCGAGCCGCCTGCCACCACGGTCGACGCTGCTGCGACCCAAGATACCTCTGCCACCTTCGTTGGCCGCGCGACCTGTGCGGAATGCCACGCGGTACAGGAAGCCACCTGGCGCGGCTCGCATCATGATCTGGCAATGCAGGAGGCGACCGCCGATGCCGTTCTTGGCGACTTCGACGGCACCGCCTTTGAGCATACCTCTCGATTCCTTGGCAACGAACGTACCGTTGCCACCACCTTCAGCCAGCGTGGTGACGGTTTCTTTGTGCGCACCGAGGGCGCGGACGGCGAGCTCGCGGACTACCGCGTCGCCTACACCTTCGGCATCGAGCCGCTGCAGCAGTATCTGGTCGAGACCGGCGCCCCCGGTGCACTGCAGGCGCTGCCGATCGCCTGGGACACTCGGCCAGCCGAGGTCGGCGGCCAGCGCTGGTTCCACGTCTACGGAGAGCCGCCGGCCCATGACGACCCGCTGCACTGGACCGGTCCGCAACAGAACTGGAATCACATGTGCGCGGACTGCCACTCCACCGGTCTGGTCAAGGGTTACGACGCGGGTCAGCAGCGCTTCGACACCACCTGGCAGGAGATCGACGTGTCGTGCGAGGCTTGCCATGGACCTGGCTCCCAGCACGTCGCCACGGCCCGTGCCGGCGCCACCGACGGCTCCGGGCTGATCACTCGGCTGAAGCGTTCGGGACGCTGGGCCTTCGCTGACGGCGCCACCACCGCCCACCTGGCCGACGCCGAGCCCGATGCGAACCGCGTCCAGGTCGACGGCTGCGGCCGCTGCCACGCGCGGCGCGCCCCGATCGCCCCTTTCGAGCACGGCGACGAGCTCCACGACGCGTTCCGCGTCGTCCTGTTGCAAGATCCTCTCTACTACCCGGACGGGCAGATCCGCGACGAAGTCTACGTCTACGGCTCGTTTCTGCAGAGCCGCATGCATGCGGCTGGCGTCGCCTGCTCGGACTGCCACGAGCCCCACAGCGCCCGCCTTCGCTTTGCCGGCAACGCGCTGTGCACGCAATGCCATGCCGGCAACGTCTACGATGTCGCCGAGCATCACCACCACCCGATCGGCGGCGAGGGCGCGGCCTGCGTCGACTGCCACATGCCGGCGCGCGACTACATGCGGATCGACCCGCGACGCGATCACAGCTTTCGGATTCCGCGCCCTGATCTCAGCCGAAAGCTCGGCACGCCCAACGCCTGCACCGGCTGCCATGCCGATCAGAGCGACGCCTGGGCGGCTGAAGCCATCGCAGACTGGGGCTACGAGCCCGGCTTCCACTACGGCGAAGCCTTGCACGCCGCCCAAGCCTGGCAAGCCGAAGCGGAAGACTTGCTGCTGCAGGTGATCGAGGATCCTCAGCAGCCTGCCATCGTCCGAGCATCGGCGCTGGCCGCCACCTACCCCTACCTCAGCCCGGCATCGCTCCCCGCGGTGGAGCGCGCGCTGCTCGACGAGCACCCGCTGGTCCGAGGTGGAGCGCTGGCGGCGCTCGAAGGCGTCGCCCCAGAGGGGCAACGCGCCCTGGCCGAGCCCCTGCTGGAGGATCCGATCCGCACGGTACGCGACCGCGCCGCGCGTCTGCTGGCCTGGACCGCAAGGGCCGAGGCACCAGCGCCAAGCACCTTACCGGCCGCCCTCGACGAAGTCCGCGACGCGCTGGCGTGGCGGGCCGACCGCCCCGACAGCTACCTTCACCTCGGCGATCTCGAGGTGCGCTCGGGCGACGACACCGCCGCTGAGACCGCCTACCGTCAGGCTCTCGCCATGTCGCCGTTTCTGACCGCGGCCGCCATCAACCTCGCCGACGTCTACCGTACGACGGGTCGCGATCCGCTGGGCGAAGCGGTATTGCGCGAAGCGCTCGAACGCTCGCCCGATGATGCCGGCCTGCACCAAGCGCTAGGCCTGACTCTGATCCGCTTGGGGCGCTCGGACGAAGCCCTCGAAGCTCTGCGCCGCTCCTACGAGCTGGCCACCGACGAGCCTCGCTTCGCCTACGTCTATGGCGTCGCCACCCACGACCTCGAAGGGCCGGAGGCCGGTCTGCGCATTCTGATCGCTGCCCGGCGTCGATTCCCTGGCGACCGGCAGCTCGCCGCTGGCGTCCAAGCTCTGGCAGCTGCCAGCGATCCCATCAGCCGCTAGGTCGTCACCGCGAGCCTCGGCAACGTAGATGGTTTGTCGTGCGCCCCTCTTCGAAGCCTAATCGCCCGACCGCAGGGCCTGCACGCGCTCGTAGAAGGCGCGCAGCGATTCGTTCGGGTCGAAGATCTCGAAAAACGCCCCGAGCTGCTCGGCCGACGCCTCGACGCCGACGAATTTGGCCCACTCCAAGAACGGCACCAGCACCGAGGTGGCGTACTCGAGCTCGAGCCGCAGCAGTTGGGCGGTGATGCCACCCTCGGTGAGAAAGCCGGTGGACTCGTAAATGGCGTAGATCGCTTCGAGATCGTAGGGCACCTGGCGCAGCTCGACCTGCCAGTCCGAGGCGTCCGCTTCCGCCGCATCGCCGGTGTCGCGGGAGAAGATAGCGTACTGCGCGCGCTGGTCGCGGTTGAACGGCAGGCCCACCGAGCCAACGTTGACCACCTGTCCGCCCGGCACCTGGCGGATCATCGGCCGGTGCGTGTGGGCGCAGACCAGCAGGGATTCGTCGACTTCGCCCCAATGGCCGGCGAGCTCGTCGTCCCCGGTCCAGGGTCCGACGCCGGCGCGATTGGTCTGCGGCGTGCCATGCACCAGCCGCAGGCCGGGACGCGCCAGCGAGAACGGCAGAGCCTCGAGGTATTCGACATCGTCGTCAGTGAGCTCGGCCGACATCCAGCGCGACGCCGCCCACTGCTCTTCCACGTCCCAACCCGGCGGTCCGTCGCCGCTCCGGATCCCCAGCAGGTAATCCTCGTGGTTGCCGCCGATCGCAGCCAGATCGAGCTCGCGGATGCGCTGCACGACGCGACTGCCCTGCGGCCCGCGGCCCACCAGGTCGCCACCCACCACCACCTCGTCGACCCGCTGCTCGGCAATGTCCGCCAGCACTGCCTCGAGGGCAGGGACGTTGCCGTGGATATCAGCGATGATGGCGATACGAATGCTCATAATGAAACCTACGGCAACGGCTCCGCGCCCGATCCAACGGGATCACGACGCGTCGGAAGCCGCTCGCTCGAGCACTATCGTAAACGGTATCCGGTCCCAGACGCCAAACAGCGGGTGCGAGCTGAGCTTGGCGCGGGTGAGTCGCGGCGACTTGAGGCCAGTCAGGAAGCGGCTGAACGCTCGCGGGTCACCCAGAACATGCGGGTGCTCGGAGCGCAGCTCAACGGCCTGGCGCCACACCTCTTCGTCGATCGACGGCTCGGCTACGGTCGGCAGCTCGATCGCCTGCCGACCGTCCAGACACCAGCCGCAGTGGCCGCACGCGTCCTCCAGGGTCTCACCAAAGTAGTCGCACAGCAACGCCGTCTGACAGCCATCATGGCCGGCGAGCTCGAGCACCAGGTCGAGCCGCTCGTTCTCGCGCCGCTCGTGTAGCTCGGTACGCTCGAACAGCTCCTCGACCACCGCCTTAGGCTGCAAGATGCGGCGCAGCCAGCGGTAGCGGTGCCGCAGCCCACCGACCTTGAGCTCCATCATCTGCTGCTCCGCCAGGTAGTCGAGCGCTCCCACCAGGCGAGTGCGGGGAGCCCCGAGCGCGCGTCCCGCGCTTTCGAGATCGAGGTCGAACCAGGTGCGGGCCTTCTTCGCCTGGCGAAACAGGCGGGCCAGGAACTCGCGCCGCTCACCCTGAAACTTGGCCAGGATCTCCATCGAGGTCAGCAGGGGTTTGAAGCGGTAGCTGGCGTAAGTCGGCGTACCGGCCTCCAGGTAGCCCTGCAGCTCGAGGTACGTGAGCAGGGTGCGGACTACCAGCACGCGGATATCGTGACGGTTGGCGAGCTCCTGATAGCTGACGTCGAAGTGATCCGGGGTCTCGGCGAGCTCGTCCACCAGGCCGCGAATGCCTTCGCGCGACGGCGTGTCGCCATACGCGAAGTTGCGCAGCACCGGCAGGTCTTCGGGGCATACAAAGCTCTCGCACACCGCCGGCTCACCGTCGCGGCCGGCGCGGCCGATCTCCTGCGACAGATTCTCCAGGCTCTTGGCCAGATTGTAGTGGGTGACGTAGCGGATGTTGGGCTTGTCGATG
>JBCCEE010000296.1:0-10716 GCA_039030415.1 Acidobacteriota bacterium | reverse complement strand
GATACGGTGGCCAACATCTTCGGCAGCGCGACGATCTTCGCCGACCGTCCGTTCACCATCAACGACCGCATCAAGATCGACGGCTATGACGGCATCATCCGGGAGATCGGTCTGCGCAGCACTCGGCTCGAGACGCGCGACGGACCGGTGGTCACCATCCCGAACTCGATCTTCACCGGCTCGCCGGTCGAGAACATCTCCGTGGGTGAAAAAGGGCGCCGTGTGGTTTCTGAGCTCGGCCTGACCTACGACACCACGGCGGACGGCATGCAGCGCGGCATGGACATCCTGCACGAGATCGCCGCGGCTAACGAAGGCGTCGGCGACGACGTCAACATCAGCTTCTCGAGCTATGGTGACTCGGCGATGGTGATCCGCTGCGCCTATTTCGTCAATCCGGGCGCCAGCTTCCGCGGCGTGCAGTCCGAATTCAATATGGAAGTGCTCAAACGCTTCGGTGAAGCCGGACTCGACTTCGCCTACCCGACGCAGACGATCTACACGATCAGCTCGAATCAGAGCTGAGCTCCGGGCCGCGACTCGCGAAGCGGATCCACGTCAGCTTCGCGAGCCGGCGGAGGCCGGTTCCGCGAGCTGCATCGAGCTTGTGAAAAATTTCACAAGGGGTCTTGGCACTGGCCGGGAAGGGTGCGACAATATGGTCCGCTAGACTCGGAAGTGGTGCGCTCGAGTCAACGAGTGAGACGGTACAAGCGCCATCAACGGTGGCAGCCCGAATATGGCTGGCCGGGCAAGATTTGGTCTAGAATCCAATCAAAGTTCCAGCTTGCGTCCATCGACCGCCTGCGGTCGAATAGATCCCCACAGAGGCACCGAGTACCGACGAAAGTGCCCCGAGCCGCTCCTTCACCCGACATTGAGACCCTCGGGTTCAAAGAGCGCCCTCTGGGCACCAGGGAAGGATCCAATTCAGAATGGCTGTTCATAAGATCAAGAAGGGGCTGAGTCTGCCCATTGCCGGCGAGCCGGAGCAGACCATCGAAGATGCCAAGCCACCGTCGCACGTCGCGCTGATCGCCGCCGACTACCACGGCATGAAGCCGACCATGCAGGTGCAGGTCGGCGATGTCGTCAAGCGCGGCCAGCTGCTGTTCGATGACAAGAAGACGCCGGGCGTGCGCTACACCTCGATCGCCGGCGGCAAGGTGACGGCGGTCAATCGCGGCGCCCGCCGCGCGCTGCAATCGGTGGTTATCGAGCTCGACAACGACGAGCAGGCAGGCAAGGCCGAGACCATTGCGTTCGAGTCGGCTACCGGCAAGAGTCCGTCCGAGCTGTCGGAAGAGCAGGTGCGAGCGCTGCTGCTGGAGTCAGGCCTGTGGACCGCCCTGCGAGCGCGGCCGTTCAGTCGGGTCGCCGACCCTGCGACCCGGCCGTCTTCGGTCTTCGTCACCGCGATAGACAGCAATCCGCTGGCGCCCGATGTCTCGGTCATCCTGCGTAGCAACGAGGATGATTTTCAGCGCGGTCTGGTCGTGCTCTCCAAGCTGACCGACGGCAGCGTCTTCGTCTGTGCGCAGCCGGGCGCTGGCCTGCCGATGCCGACCGAAGCGCGGGTGCGCCTCGAGGAGTTCACCGGCCCGCATCCGGCCGGCACCCCGGGCCTGCACATTCACACGCTCGACCCGGTCGACCGCAGCAAGAGCGTCTGGTACGTCGGCTGCCAGGACGTGGTGGCGATCGGTAAGCTCTTCCATCGCGGCGAGCTCGACGTCAGCCGGGTGGTCTCGCTGGCCGGCCCGCCGGTCAAGAACCCTCGACTGCTGCGCACCCGGCTCGGCGCGTCAACGGATGCATTGACCGCCGGCGAGCTGGAAGATGGCGACCTGCGGTTGATCTCCGGCTCGGTGTTCTCGGGGCGCACCGCCCAAGGCGACATCGAAGGCTACCTCGGGCGCTATCACCAGCAGGTCTCAGTGCTCGCTGAAGGGCGCGAGCGAGAATTCCTCGGCTGGCTGGCGCCCGGCACCAACCGATTCTCTTTGACCCGCGCCTTCCTGGGCGCCCTCACGCCGGGCAAGAAGCGCGCCTTTACTACCTCGACCAACGGTTCCGAGCGCGCCATCGTGCCGGTCGGGACCTACGAGAAGGTCTTTCCGCTCGATATCTTGCCGTCGTTCCTGACGCGGGCGTTGGCGGTGGGGGACCTCGAGCAGGCCCTGGAGCTCGGAGCGCTCGAGCTCGATGAAGAGGATGTGGCGCTGCTCAGCTTTGTGTGCCCGAGCAAGGACGACTATGGCGTCAAGCTGCGGGACGTACTGACCACGATCGAGAAGGAAGGTTGAGATGAAGTTCCTGAGAAAGATTCTCGACCGCCAGGCCGAGCATTTCGAAAAGGGCGGCAAGCTCGAGAAGCTGTATCCGCTGTGGGAAGCCCAGGATACGTTCCTCTACACTCCTGGCGAGGTGACCCGGTCCGCATCGCACGTGCGCGATGCCGCCGACTTGAAGCGCATCATGATCACGGTGGTGTTCGCCCTCATTCCATGCATCTACATGGCGATGTACAACACCGGCCTGCAGGCCCACCGGGCGATCGCCAAGGGCGCCCTGCCGCTCGACACCTGGCAGACCGATGCCATGGGATGGCTCGGCCTAGCCTTCGATCCGGCCAATCTCTTGGCCTGCATCGTTCACGGCGCGCTCTACTACGTGCCGGTGGTGATCACGACCCTGGCGATCGGTGGCGGCATCGAGGCGGTTTTCGCCATCACTCGCAAGCACGACATCAACGAGGGTTTCCTGGTCACCTGGATGCTCTTGCCACTGGTGCTGCCGCCCACCATCCCGCTGTGGCAGGTGGCGATCGGTACCGCGTTCGGCATCATCTTCGGCAAGGAGATCTTTGGCGGTACCGGCATGAACATCCTCAACCCGGCGCTCACCGCCCGCGCTTTCCTGTTCTTCGCCTACCCGGCGGAGATCTCGGGTGACAAGGTGTGGACCGCCGCCCAGACCTCGCCCGACGGCGTCAGCGGTGCCACCTGGCTAGCGGAAGCGGCGGTCTCCGGGCCGCAGGCCTTCGACGGCAACGTCAGCTGGATGGATGCCTTCATCGGCCTGGTTCCGGGTTCGATGGGCGAGACTTCGGCGCTCGCCTGCCTGGTCGGCGCCGGCGTCCTGCTTTTGACCGGCATCGGCTCCTGGCGCATCATGGCGAGCGTGATTGCCGGTAGCTTCTTGGCCACTGTGCTGCTGAACGCCATCGGCTCTGAGACCAACCCGCTGATGAACGTGCCGTTCCACTGGCAGATCGTGCTCGGCGGCTGGGCATTCGGCGCGGTCTTCATGGCGACCGAGCCGGTGACCTCGGCACACTCGATTCGAGGTCAGTGGATCTACGGATTCCTGATCGGCGTGCTGGCGATCTTCATTCGGGTGCTCAATCCGGCCTTCCCCGAAGGCATGATGCTGGCCATCCTGTTCATGAACGTCTTTGCCGCGACGATCGACCATTTCGTCGTCCAAGCCAACATTCGCAGAAGGAAGGCGCGCTATGCCGCGACAGTTTAGCGTCAACTACACCCTACTGTTCTCAGCCGCCGTCTGTGGCGTCTGTGCGGTCTTCGTGTCGTCCGCCGCCGTCACGCTGGCGGAGCGTCAAGATTCCAACAAGCTGCTCGACAAGAAGAAGAACGTGCTGCAGGCCGCCGGCCTCATGCAGCCCAAGGAGCCGCTTCCCGCTGAAGAGGTCGAAGAGCGCTTCGCGCGCTTTCGTCCGGTGGTGATCGACCTGGAGACCGGTGAAGAAGCTCCGGACATCGATCCCAACACCTTCGATCAGCAGAAGGCCAAGAAGGATCCGGCGCGCAGCCGCGTGGCGCCAGCGAACAATTCTCTCGTCAAGCGCGTGCCGAACCACGTCCTGGTCTACGAGGCGACGGACGACAGCGGCGAGCTCGAGATGGTTGTCGTGCCGGTGGAAGGCTACGGGCTGTGGTCGACCCTGCTGGGTTTCTTGGCCCTCGACGCCGACACCCGCAGTATCCTCGGCCTGGCCTACTACTCGCACCTCGAAACGCCGGGTCTCGGCGGTGAGGTCGACAATCCGCGCTGGAAGGCGCTATGGCCGGGCCGCAAGGCGCTGGATGAAAACTACGTTCCCAAGATCGAGGTGATCAAGGGCAGTGCCGGACCGGTAGCGGAAGACCCCTACCGCGTCGACGGCCTCTCCGGCGCCACGATCACCGCTCGCGGAGTGACCAACATGATGCACTTCTGGCTCGGTGAGAAAGCCCTGGGGCCCTATCTCGAGCGCGTTCGTCAACGGAAGGGAGCCGTGCCCAATGTCGGATAAGCCAAGGGACGTCCTGATCGATCCGCTGTTCAACAACAATCCGATCGCGCTTCAGGTGCTGGGCATCTGCTCGGCTCTGGCGGTCACCACCAAGCTCGAGACTTCGGCGGTGATGTGCCTAGCGGCGACGTTCGTGCTGCTCGGCTCGAACGTCTCGGTGAGCCTACTGCGCCACCGGATTCCGCCTCAGATCCGC
This sequence comes from Acidobacteriota bacterium, assembly GCA_039030415.1. Taxonomy (GTDB): domain Bacteria; phylum Acidobacteriota; class Thermoanaerobaculia; order Multivoradales; family J023; genus JAAELT01. The sequence continues at coordinate 6,202 of JBCCEE010000296.1, read as the reverse complement.
ATCATCGTGCAGCTGACCATCATCGCCTCGCTGGTGATCATCGCGGATCAGGTGATGAAGGCCTATCTCTTCGACATCTCGAAGCAGCTGTCGGTGTTCGTCGGCCTGATCATCACCAACTGCATCATCATGGGGCGCGCCGAGGCCTACGCCATGCAGAACGGACCTGGACTGAGCGTCATCGACGCCATGGGTAACGCGCTGGGCTACAGCCTGATCCTCATGCTGACCGCGTTCTTGCGCGAGCTGTTCGGCTCCGGCAAGCTCTTCGGCATGGAGGTCCTGCCGCTGGTCACCGAGGGTGGCTGGTACAACCCGAACGGGCTGATGGTGTTGTCGCCCGGAGCATTCTTCATCATCGGGATCTTCATCTGGATGCTGCGCGTCTGGAAGCCCGAGCAGGTAGAGGAGGACGGTTGAGATGCTCGAGCATTACCTGAGTCTCGGTGTCAAGGCGATTTTCGTCGAGAACATGGCGCTGGCCTTCTTTCTCGGCATGTGCTCATTCCTGGCCTGCTCGAAGAAGGTCGAGACCGCCCTCGGCCTCGGTATGGCCGTGGTCTTCGTGCTGACGGTGACGGTGCCGGCCAACAACTTGATCTATTTCTACTTCCTGCGTGAAGGAGCGATGGCCTGGATCCACCCCAGCCTCGCCCAGTACGATCTCTCCTTCGTCGGATTCCTGAGTTATATCGGGACCATTGCGGCGATGGTTCAGATCGTCGAAATGACGCTCGATCGATTCGTGCCCAAGCTGTACTCGGCGCTCGGCGTGTTCTTGCCGCTGATCGCCGTCAACTGCGCCATCCTCGGCGCCTCGCTGTTCATGGTGGAGCGCGAGTACGACTTGGGCGAGAGCGTGGTCTTCGGTATCGGCTCCGGCATCGGCTGGCTGCTGGCGATCGTCGCCCTGGCTGCGATCCGCGAGCGCTTGCGCTACTCGAACGTGCCGATGGGCCTGCGTGGCCTCGGCATGACCTTCATTCTGACCGGCCTGATGGCGATCGGCTTCATGGCCTTCTCCGGCATTCAACTCTAGGAGACAATGATGGGCACGATCTTGCTCGGCGTGATCATGTTCCTAACGGTGATTCTGTCGTTGGTCGGCGTGCTGATGGTGGCACGCAACTATCTCGTGGCCTCCGGTGAAGTGACGGTGATGATCAACGACGATCCGGACAAGGCGCTCAAGGTGGCTTCCGGCAGCACGCTGCTCGGCACCCTGGCGGCCAACCAGATCTTCATTCCTTCGGCCTGCGGCGGCAAAGGCAGCTGCGGCGTGTGCAAAGTCAACGTCACCGATGGTGGCGGTGCCATGCTGCCGACTGAGACCGGCTTCATCAGCCGCGCCGAGGCGCGCGAGGGCTGCCGGCTGTCGTGCCAGGTGAAGGTCAAGGACGACCTCAAGATCGAGATCGATCCCGAGGTCTTCGACGTTCGCCAGTGGCGCTGCAAGGTGCGCTCGAACCACAACGTGGCGACCTTCATCAAAGAGCTCGTGCTCGAGCTACCGGAAGGTGAGGCGGTGCCGTTCCGCGCCGGCGGCTACATCCAGATCGAGTGTCCGCCGCACGTCGTCAAGTACGAAGACTTCGACATCGAAGAGGAGTACCGCGACGACTGGGACAAGTTCAAGGTGTGGCGCTACGTGTCGAAGGTCGACGAGGACGTCTCACGCGCCTACTCGATGGCCAACTACCCGGAAGAGGCGGGCGTCATCATGCTCAACGTCCGCATCGCCTCGCCGCCGCCGCGTGCGCCGGAAGGTACGCCGCCGGGCAAGATGTCGTCGTACATCTTCAACCTCAAGCCGGGTGACGAGGTCACCATCTCGGGTCCCTTCGGCGAGTTCTTCGCCAAAGAGACCGCCAACGAGATGCTGTTCATCGGCGGTGGTGCCGGCATGGCGCCGATGCGCTCGCACATCTTCGATCAGTTCCGTCGTCTGGACACGGAGCGCAAGGTGACCTTCTGGTACGGTGCTCGCAGCATGCGCGAGGCCTTCTACCAAGAAGACTTCGACACCATCCAGTCCGAGAGCGACAACTTCGAGTGGCATCTGGCGCTGTCGGAGCCGCAGCCCGAAGACAACTGGGAGGGCTACACCGGCTTCATCCACCAGGTGGTCTATGACAACTACCTGAAGGATCACCCGGCGCCGGAAGACGTCGAGTACTACCTGTGCGGCCCGCCGATGATGCTTCAGGCCTGCATGAAGATGCTCGATGATCTCGGCGTAGAGCCCGAGAACATCCTGTTCGACGACTTCGGCTGATCCCGTCGCCTGAGTCGGAGCTGCGCGGTCGAGCCTCTTGGTTCGGCCGCGTTGGCGTTTGGGGCTGCTAGACTCTGCCAGCGCCAGATAGCGGCAGGTGACGAGGGACGAATCGGTGGACGATCGGATGGCTCCCCTGCGCAGGATGAAACGGCGCAGCGAGGAGTCTGCTTGAGCCTGCTTCTGCCGGATATCGAGGACAAGTACGACGTCCTTCACAAGCTCGGTGAGGGCGGTATGGGGGCGGTCTACAAGGTCCGCCACCGGCTGCTCGACGAGCTGCGGGTGATCAAAGTGATTCAGCCGCAGCACGCGCAGCGTTCGAGCCTGCAGGAGCGGTTCCAGCGCGAGGCCCAGGCGGCGATTCGCCTGCGGCACCCCAACGTTGCGCAGGTGCACGATTTCTCGATCGACGAGAAAGGCACGGCGTATACCGTGATGGAGTTCATCGAGGGCCTGACGCTGAAGCAGCTGCTGGCCCATGGTGACCCGCCGGCGTTGGGGCTAACCGTGGAGATTGCGCTCCAGACCCTCGGTGCCCTGGGGTACCTCCACCAGCAGGGCTATCTGCATCGCGACATCTCGCCGGACAACATCATGCTGAGCCGCAGCTTCGACGGCAGCCTGCTGGTCAAGCTGATCGATCTCGGTCTGGCCAAGCGCTTCGCCGGCGACCTCGATCTGACGTCGTCGGGCATGTTCATGGGCAAGGTGCGCTACGCCAGCCCCGAACAGTTCAACCGGCCGACGTTCGAACCGGACGCGCGCAGCGATCTCTATTCCTTTGGCGTCGTGCTCTACGAGCTGCTGGCGGGTCACTGCCCGATCGAGGGAGCGAGCTTCGAAGAGATCGTGGCGTCGCATCTGATCCGGCCGACGCCGGATCTCGCCGAGACCGAGCGCGGACGTGCCCTGCCCGACGGGCTGCCGGAGCTGGTGATGGGAGTGCTGGCCAAAGAGCCTCAGAGTCGACCGACTACCGCCGGCGAGCTGGCGGAGGCGCTGCGGCCGTTCGCTGAGCCCGGCGTGCCGTCGTACGATGAGCTCGCTGAGCTCTACCGTGGCGTGCTGGAAGGTCTCAGTGGTGCTGGCGCCTCGATTCGAGTCGAGGGAGTCCCGGAGACGTTCGTTAGCACGGTACCGCTCGCCGAGCACCGGCGTCGCCTGGAGGCTAAAGCGGCGGCCGCTGATTCCGACGCTCCCAGCGCGATGCCTGGACCCAATTCCCGGCGCTGGTTATGGGGCAGTCTCGCCGCGTTACTCCTAGCTTTGGCGGGAAGCGCTGCCTTCTGGCTCCGGCCGGGTCCGGTGGCACCGGTGCGGGTCGTCGTCGAGGCGGTGCCCTGGGCCGAGGTGGAATCGCTGGCCGACAGCGAGGGCTTACCGGTCGCCTCTGCTGAAGGCTTGATCACGCCGGCCGTCTTCGAGCTGCCGCCGGGCACCTACGAGCTGAAGCTGCGGCATCCGCAGTTTCCGCCGTCCCAGGCCCTGGAGCTCGACGTGCCGACCCAGGCGCCGCCGCGCGTCGAGCTCGGCCGGGTGACGGTAGATGAGTATTTCGGCGGACTCGGACTGGCTTCGGTGCTCGAGAGCGCGGGTAACTGAGATGGCGCCGGGTGTCCGCAGAATCCTCCTGGCGGCGATGCTGGCGAGCTTCGCCGGCGCCCTCGGAGCGGACCCGCAAGAATCCTTCAAGAAGGGCGTCGCGGCGCTCGATCTCGAAAAGTGGGGGGAAGCCTCGGAGCACTTGCGCGCTGCAGTGCGCGAGAATCCGCGTGAGTCGGCGGATCGCGTGTTCCTTTCGGGGGTCTTCTCCCGTCCCTACCTGCCGCACTTCTACCTGGGCTGGGCGCTCTACCAGGGCGGGCTGGAGAACTGCCGCGACGTGCTCCTCGCTCTGGAAACGTCGGAGAACCAGGGAGTCGTCCAAGAGTTCAAGCGGCAGTACCAGAATCTCGGTACCGCGCGTGAGCGCTGCAATGAGGAAGTGCTGCCGGCGGCCTTCGAGGCAGCGAGCCGAGAGCTGCAGAACGCGACGCGGCTCGCCGAGCAACTGGCAGAACCGGTGGCCGACGCGGAGCTCGAGAACGACCGTTCGAAGGCGCTGCGAGAGATCGCCGCGGCTCGCCAGATCGTCGAAGCCAGCTCCGACGGCGCCAGGCTGAGCGATCTGCAGGCCGCGACACGCTCAGCGCGTGAGGCGGTGGAGCTGCTCGAAGGGGTCGCGAGCCAAACCTCGGCGGCGGCGTCGCAGCAGCTGGCGGTAGCCAGGGCAGCGGCGCGTCTCGAGATTGAAGCGGCTGCTGAAGCCGAACGTAGGCTCGCCGAGCTGCTGGCCGATCCCGAGCGCACCCCGGCCTGGAGCGGGTCCGATCTGGTCATGCCGGTCGATGCGTTAGCTCGTCTCGACTCAGCTCGTGCCGGCTTGGAGGAGACGGCGGATCTGGCGCAGGTCGAGCAGGCGCAAGCCGACGCTCGCGCCGCTGCGGCGAGTATTGCCCGCGTCCGAGATCGGGCGGATGAGGCCTACACACGATTCGTCAGGGATCTGCAGCAGAAAGCCGAGCGCGACGCGTCGCCGAAGCAACCGAGCGTGACGCCGCCGCCGCCCGTCATTCGCCCCATACTCGAAAGCGAGTCGTCCGCGGCACCTTCCGTCGCACGGCAAGAACGGCTCGATGAGATCCTGAGACTCCGCACCCTCGGCAGTCGCCTCCTCGGGGAGCTGGGAACCGAGGAGACCAATAGCGAGCTGCTCGAGACCCAGAAGTCACGCTTGACCCTGTTGATCCTCGAAGCGCGGGAACGCGGTTCCGGCGATAATTCCGCGGGTCTCGAAGACCTGCACTCGCGCCTGGCGTCGTCACTGGCGGCGCTGCAGCTGGTCGTGGGCGCCCGAGCCTTCCTGGCCGGCGACATGCCGCGGACCGTCGAGACGCTCAGCAACAGTCCGCAGGTCGACGACCGCCTCGCCGCCCAGGCGCAGCTCTTCCTGGGCGCCGCGCTGCACGCTCTCTATCGAGCGGGTGGCGAGAGCGACGACGAGATCGTCTCCCGCGCTCGCGCCGCGGTTTCAGCATGCCGAGAGCTGATGCCGGGCCAACTGCCGGATGCCAGGGTTTTTTCGCCGGCGTTCCGGGCCTTCTTCCAGGCCCAAGCAGCTCAGAACCGGTAGACCAGCGACAGGATGCCGGCGTCGACCGAGTCACCCCACTGGGCGGCGAGATCGATCTGGAAGCTCTCCATCAGGACGGTGCCGATGCCGGCGGTGAAAACGGTGTCGTCGGAGTCGATCTCGCGAAAGCCGTCGTGGTCCGGGTCGGTGTAAGTGCCGGCGCGCAGCGTCAGCGGCTGCTTGCGTGATCCCAGGAGGAAGATGTACTCGAGGCCGAAGTGGACCTCGACCGCGTCGTCGACGTCTTCGAATTGATCGCGCACCGCCTGCGTGACGTCAGGATTGGTGGCGGGCTCGAAGGTGAGGTCGGAGTAGGTGATGTGGTTGATGTCGAGCGCCGCTCGGAAGCGGTCGAAGGGCCGCCAGGCGACGCCTAGGCCCAGGAAATCTGGCACCGTGATGCGGGTCACCGCGGGATTGCGGGTCTGCGGCTCGCAGCCGGTGGCGCCCATCGGGGCCGCGATCAGGCAGTCCGTCAGCTCTTCCCGGCCGTCAATCTCGTAGTCGCCACCGTCTTTGTAAACCAGACCGAAGGACCACTTGCCGTCGGGGTTGAAGAGCAGACCGACGTTGAAGGTGATGTCGTGGGCCTGATTGTCGTAGATCTCGGCCGTGATGCGCTGGTCGATGATGCCGAGCGCCAGAACTTCCTCCAGGCTAGCGCCAGGGCTCAGCTGATCGAGCTCGAGATCGCTCAGGTAGTCGAGGCGTGTCTCCTGCAGGGCGTCGAGCTGCAGCAGGCTGTAGCGCAG
>JBCCEE010000295.1:0-10749 GCA_039030415.1 Acidobacteriota bacterium | reverse complement strand
TCGACCATCGCCGCCAGGGTCGGCACGGCGAAGTCAGGCGTGCCGAAGAATAGTGCGCGCACTAGTCTTCCCCGGACCGAGCGCGATCGACCTCGTCGAAGAAGTCGACTTCGACCAGCACCTCACGGGGCTTGGATCCCTGAGCCGGCCCTAGGATGCCGTCGGCTTCGAGCATATCGATCAAACGGGCGGCACGAGAGAAGCCGACGCGCAGGCGGCGCTGCAGGTAGCTCGCCGAGCCCTGGCGCTCGGCCACCACTAGCCGGGCCGCCTCGTCGAACAGGGCGTCGTCACCGCCTCCGCCGCTGCCGCCGCCCGCGTCTTTGCTGCCCTCGGGCTCCTTGAGAACGTCCAGATCCAGCTCCGGTTTACCCTGCTTCTTGAGCCAGCGGATCAGCGAGGCGGTCTCCTGCTCGCTGATGTAGGCGCCGTGCATGCGCATGATGCGAGACGTGCCGGGAGCGATGAACAGGGCATCGCCCTTGCCCAGCAGCTTCTCGGCCCCGACCTGATCGAGGATGGTGCGGGAGTCGTGGCGGGTCGCCGTGGCGTAGGCCAAGCGGCACGGGAAGTTGGCTTTGATGGTACCGGTGAGGACGTCCACCGAAGGACGCTGGGTCGCTACGATCAGATGGATACCGACGGCTCGCGCCATCTGCGCCAGGCGTGCGATCGAGGTCTCGACGTCGGACGAGGACACCATCATGAGATCCGCCAGCTCGTCGATCACCACCACGTAGTAGGGCAGCGGCTTGAAGTCTTCCGGCGACAGCTCGGTGTCACCTTCCTTGAGCGACAGCCGCTCGAGCTCTTTGGGATCGGTAATGGCTCGGTTGTAGTAGTCGATCGAGCGCACGTGCAGCTCGGCCAGCAGGCGGTAGCGCCGCTCCATCTCCGACACCGCCCAACGCAGGGCGTTGGCGGCCTTCTTGGGCTCCATGACCACCTCGGTCTTGAGGTGGGGAATGTCGGCGTAGACGCCGAGCTCGATGCGTTTCGGGTCGATGAAGATGAACTTCACCTGATCCTTGGTCGCCTTGTAGAGGATCGACGTGATCATGCTCTGCAGGCCAACGCTCTTACCGGCGCCGGTGGCACCGGCGACCAGCAGGTGAGGCATCGTCGCCAGGTTGGCGAACACCGGCCGGCCGTAAATGTCGACCCCCAGCGCCATGGTCAGCGCGGATGGCGAGCGGTCGAACTTTTTGGTGTCGAGCAGATGGCCGAGGGTGATCATCGAGCGCGTGTCGTTGGGCACTTCGACGCCTAGAGTCGAGCGCCCGGGCAGGCGCTCGATCCGCACCGATTCCGCCTTGAGGGCGAGCGCCAGATCGTCCTGCAGGCCGACGACCCGACTGACCTTGACGCCCGGTGCCGGCTGATACTCGTACACCGTTACGACCGGTCCGGGACTGATGCCTTCGATGGTGCCCTGAATGCCGAAATGCGCCGCCGATTCGCGCACCACCTCGCCGAGACGGACTAGCTCCGCTTCGTCATGGCTCTTGGCGATCGGATCGGTCGACAGCAGATTCACCGGCGGCAGCTCGGACGTGGCCAGCTCTTCGGGCTGGAAGGCGATTGCGGTCTGCTCGGGTTCGGAAGGTGGCTCCTCGGGCTGGGGCGGTCGCACCTTGCGCACCGCGAACTTGCCTTCCCCCTTCTTTTCCTTGACTCGCATTGGGGGCTCTGGACTCGGCCGCCGCTTGGGCTCCGTCGCCGGCTTCTCGAGCTCGCGATCCGCCGGCTGGGTCGGCGCGTTGGCGACCCGGGCAGCGGGCTCCGCGACCCGCTCTTCGGCGGCTCGCTTGACGTGCTCGAGCACGCGCTGCTTGGACAGCCGCTCTTTATCGCGCTTGCTGCGCTGTGCGCGCGCCAGCCGAAGCTTCTCGACCCGCGCCATGGTGCCGGCTCGCACCACCTTGAACAGCTCGCCAAGGGTCGACTGCGCCGCCAGGCTGCCGCCGACCAATAGCACCGTGAACAGGATCACGAACGTGCCGCCGGGATTGAGCCGCTCGGTGAGCATGTCGGTGATCACCAGGCCGAGCGCACCGCCGGAGCTCATCGGCTCGCCCCGCCACGAGATCTGGCCGAACAGAACCTGCAGCATGGGCGGCAGCGCGACCAGCAGGAGGAGCAGACCGAGCAGGCGATCCGTCAGCTGCGGGATCTCCTTGCGGCGCAGCCGGAACCAAGCCAGAACCCCCAGCAGAACGGGCACCAGCAGGGCGACCAGGCCCAGAAACGAGATCGCAAGAGCCGACAGGTGAGCGCCGACCGGACCGATCAGATTCTGAGTGCGAGCGCCTTCGTCACTGACCCGGTGGAGAACGCTGGGATCGAGCGGATGGTAGCTCAGCAGACTGCCGGTCAACAGGACGACCAGCGCCGAGAGCAGGACTCCGACGATCTCGCTCCCCATGGCCGGCGACAGATTCAAACGCGGGAGCGGTTTACGAGCAGCAGTCGACATGGCAAGAATCTCAGGTGAAAAGGATCTCGAGTGAGGTGGCTAGGGGAATTGAATTACGTTTCAACCGTTTTGCGTGTCGATCGTGTTGCGTTCAGCGTCTTGCGTTCATCAGCGTCTTGCGTTCAGCATCTTGCGCTCAACTTTTGCTTGAGACTATCTTTGCTAACTAACCATAAATCATAGCATTATCGCGCAAGCCGTTGCTAGAACAGCGTCGAACCAGCGTCCTTGGCCAGCGCCCCGTCGGCACCACGGCCGGTGCCCAGCCGGCGACAGCGGGTCAGGTCGACTCGAGCCGGCGATAGGCTTCGAACAGCTCGATGAAGCGCGCCAGCGAGAGCTCCTGAGCACGACACCGCTCGCCCCAGCCCACCGCCGCCAGCAGGTCGCTGACACGCCGTTTGCCGAGGCCGGCCCTCAGAGCGTTGCGTAGGGTCTTGCGGCGCAGCGAAAAGGCCTGCCGCACCAGCCAGGCGAACTGCGGCCAGTCGGTCGCCGCCACCGGCGCCGCCTGCAGGCTCAGGCCGACGAAAGCCGCCGCCACCTTGGGCGGAGGGTTGAAGCTGCCGGGCCGCACCGTGCCGAGGTATTGCGGCTGCGCCTGGGCGGCCACCAAAACACTCAGCGAGCCGTAGGCCGGATCACCCGGCCCGGCCACCAGCCGGTCAGCAACCTCTTTCTGTACCATGAAGGCGGCGCACGGCACCTGCGACGCATGCGGCAAGAGACTCTCGATGAGGCGGGTCGCGACATTGAACGGCAGGTTGCCGGTCACCAGGGTCGGCGCTGGCAGGCGCGACCACTGCAACTGCTGGGCGTCCGCTGCCAGCACGCTGAAGACCGCTCCCGAGGCAGCCGCCTGAAGGTGCCTGCGGCGTAGCTCGAACGCCCACTCGAGGTCGACCTCGCAGGCGATGACCCGCGCTCCCGCTTCCACCAGGGCAGACGTCAAGACGCCGCCGCCCGGTCCGATCTCCACCACGCGCTGCCCCGCCGGCCGCAGATACTCGAGCAGTGGACGGCACAGCGCCGCGTCGCGCAGATGATGCTGACCCCACTGCTTTTTGAGAGACGGCTTTTTGAGAGACGGTCTCTTGATAGGCGCCGTCTCGCGAGCCGGTTGGGAGCGAGCCGATTGGGTGCGGAGCCGACTGGCCGACGCCTTTTCGCGGGTGGAGCGCTGATGCTTCATAGGAGGTATCGCGGTTGGGGACTTCGATCTTCGCAGAACAGAACGGTATGCTGCACCCCCTCGCTCAGGCCGGTCGGGCCACCGGCGAGAGGCTGACGCAGCTCCAAAGATACGCCATAATGACGCCCCTTGGCTCTCGACTGGCTCCCGACGGCGCCGATTGCCTCTTCGTATCGTGTCTCGCCAGCTCCCCCCGACATGCATTTTCGGACCAGAAATCAGAGGTTATGGGCTTTCGTGCCGTCAAGCGTAGCCGATCGATCCGGCCGATCTCAGATGGCACCTTCCTTGCAGACGGGCGTTGCACCGGCCGTCGAGATCTGACGCAGACCCGTTCGCCGCAGCGCGGCCCGTCAGACCTGGATGCGAGGACCTGGAACGGGCGGACCTGGAACGGGCAGACCTAGAACGAGCGGCCTGATGACCTTTGTGGAGAATTTGGAATGGAAGCAGAAGCTACGATTCGCGAAGTCCAGGGCGATACCTTGCAGCTCAAACAGGTGGAGACCGAGATCCGCAAGGTCATCGTCGGCCAGGACTACCTCATCGATCGCCTTCTGGTCGGCCTGCTGAGTCGCGCCCATCTGCTGATCGAGGGCGTCCCCGGGCTCGCCAAGACGCTGTCGGTCAAGACCCTGGCGCGGACGCTCCACCTCGACTTCCAGCGCATTCAGTTCACGCCGGATCTGCTGCCTGCCGACCTCATCGGCACGATGATCTTCGACACCACGAAGAACGAGTTCTCGCCGCACAAGGGGCCGATCTTCAACCACATCGTGCTGGCTGATGAGATCAACCGCGCCCCTGCCAAGGTGCAGAGCGCCCTGCTCGAGTCGATGGAGGAGCGCCAGGTCACCCTCGGTGACGTGACCTATGAGCTGGAAGATCCGTTCATGGTGCTGGCGACCCAGAACCCAATCGAGCAGGAGGGCACCTACCCTCTCGCCGAGGCCCAAGTCGACCGCTTCATGATGAAGCTCAAGCTCACGTACCCCACGCGCTCGGAGGAAGAGACCATCCTCGAGCGCATGCTGGTCGAGGCGCCGATCGCGGTCTCGACGGTGCTCGACCGTGATCAGCTGCTCGCCCTCAGGCATTCCGCCGATCAAGTCTATCTCGACGCCAAGATGCGACGCTACATCCTGGACCTGGTCAACGCCTCGCGTGATCCCCGCGCCGCCGGCTTCAACGACCTGGCGGACCTGATCTCGTTTGGCGCTTCGCCTCGCGCAACGCTGTTTCTGGCCCGCGCGGTCAAGGGGCTGGCGCTGGTGCGGGGCCGCGGCTACGTCATTCCGGAGGACGTCAAAGAGATCGCCCCGGACGTGCTGCGCCACCGCATCGTCGCAACCTACGAGGCGGAGGCCGAGGAGGTCAGCACCGACGACATCGTCGCCCGCCTGCTGGATCGCGTCGAAGTCCCCTGAGGAGCGTCGGCTTGTTCGATTTCCTCAAGCGGCGTCAGCCCACGGCAGCGCCCAAGCGCAGTCGGCCCGCCCTGCCGGCGGACCTGGTGCGCCGCGTGCGACGCATTGAGATCACCACCAAGCGCCTGGTCGACCAGGGCGTGGCCGGTGACTATCACTCCGCCTTCAAGGGCCGGGGTGTCGAATTCGCCGAGGTGCGCCCCTACGCCGCCGGTGATGAGATCCGCACTATTGACTGGAACGTCACGGCGCGCATGGGGGCACCCTACGTCAAGCGTTACGTCGAGGAGCGAGATCTCACCGTCTTCCTCGCCATCGACGTGTCGGGCAGCCTGGGCTACGGCTCGCGCACTATTTTGAAGCGCGAGCTGGCGGCCGAGATCGCGGCGCTCTTGAGCTTCGCCGCGGTGCGCAATCAGGACCGCGTCGGCGCCGCCCTGCTGAGCGACCGCATGGAGCTGTTCCTGCGTCCGGACCGACGCCGCACTCACGTGCTGCGCATCGTGCGCGAAATCCTGATGCGCCCGCCGGGCGGTGAGACCAACCTCGAGCGAGCTCTATGGCCGGCGCTGAAGACGCTCAAGCAGCGTTCGGTGCTGTTTCTGATCTCGGATTTCCTCGACGTCGAGCTCAGCTCGTCGTTGAAGTCGGCCGCTGCCCGCCACGATTTGGTCGTCATCGAGCTGTTTGACCCCAAAGATCACGAGCCGCCGGTCGCCGGGCCGGTGGTGCTGCGCGACGCCGAGACCGGCAGGCTGGCGACGGTCAGCGGACGACGCCTGGCGCGCCAACATGCGCAGCGCAGGAAAGACGAGCGCCAGGAGCTGCTGCGCTTGATTCGCAAGCTCGGCGTCGACCATCTGCAGATCCGCACTGACCGTCCCTATCTCAGCACGTTGATCAGCTTCTTCGAGCGGCGCCGCCAGAGGTTGGCGCGATGAGCCGGTCGTTGCCAGAGATCTGGCGCTCGGGTCTGGTCGCTCTAGTCCTGCTCGCTCTAGTCCTGCTCACCACCGGGACCGCGCTGGCTCAGCCAGCCGCTGAGCCGGCACCGCCGGCTACTGAGCCCTCGGCTGTCACCGAGCCCGAACCTGCAGAGCCCAGACCTGCAGAGACCGAAGCTGCTGAGCCCAGATCTGCTGAGCCCAGGCCTGAGGCGGCCAGCTCGCAGCCCCGCCCCGGTGTGGCGACGTTCAAAGTGGAGCTGTCTCCGACCGAGATCACGGTGGGAGATCGCGTCGACGCCGAGCTCACGGTGGTGTGGATGGGCCCGGAACCGACCTCGGAGCCGCGGTTCCCGACCTGGCAGGAGACCTGGGGCAAAGCCGAGGTGCTCGAGACGGGTGAGGTCGAATCGTTCGTCGACCAGAGCGGGCGACGCATCTACCGCCAGGGCGTGACGCTGACCGCCTTTGAGACCGGCGACTTCGCACTGCCCAAAGTGACGGTGGCGGTACCGCTGGATGACGAGACGGTAGAGCTCACTCCCGAAGACCCGGCGAGCTTCGTCGTGCAGTCGGTGCTGCCAGAAGAAGAAGGCGAAGGGCTCGAGCCACGAGACGCGGCACCACTGCGAGCCCTGAGTCCGGACCAGCGCTTCTGGTGGACCGTCGGCGTGCTCGCGGCGCTGACCCTGGGACTCGCCTGGCAGCTTTGGCGACGGCTGGGAATCGCCCTTCCCGGGCTCACTCTGCGACCGCTGGCGCCGCCGCTCGAGGAGCTGCTCGAGAAATTGCGCCAGCTCGATCCCGCGGCTCCCGAGCCGGCCCACACCGGCATCAGCCACACCCTGCGCAACTTCCTCGGACGACGCCTGGCGGTACCGGCTGTGGAGAGCACGACCAGCGAGATCCAGCGCCTGCTGCGCCAGAGCGATATTCCGCCGACGATCGCCCAAGGCGCGGTGCGGCTGCTGCAGGAGTGCGATCAGGTGAAGTTCGCGCGGCTCGAGGTCACCGAAGCGATCACCGACGACCGCCTGCTCAAGGCGCGCGAGCTGGCGCGGGAGATCGAAGACGCCCTGCGGCCGCCCGAGCCGGTGGCGGAGGCCGAAGCATGAACGAGCAGCTCAACCTCCAGGATCCCTGGCTGCTGCTACTGCTGCTGATCCTGCCAGTGCTCGCTCTTCTGCGCCACCGCGGCCGGGCGTACGGCGCCCTCACCTACAGCAGCATACCGCGCGGCGCCGGTGGCTCCTGGCGTCTGCACCTGCCGTTCTACCTGCGCCTGTTGGCGCTAGCGCTGCTGATCGTGGCCTTCGCTCGACCGCAGCTCGGCTTCGCGCGTGAAGAGAATCTCACCGAGGGCATCGACATCCAGATCGTGCTCGACATCTCGGGCTCGATGGCCGCGGAGGACTTTCAGCCGCGCAATCGCCTGACGGTGGCGAAGGATGTCATGAAGGAGTTCGTCTCCAAGCGTTTGGGAGACCGGCTCGGCATCGTGGTGTTCGCCGGCAGCGCGCTGACCAAGGCACCGCTGACGACCGACCATCAGATGCTGAACCTGCTGCTCGACTCGATCGAGCTGCACACCCTGCCGGACGGCACCGCCATCGGCATGGCGCTGGCGGCTGGCGCGGCTCGCCTCAAGGACAGCGAGGCCAAGACCAAGGTGATCGTGCTGGTCACCGACGGCGTCAACAACGCCGGAGCGATCGACCCCGATTCGGCCGCCGCGGTGTGCGAGGGCTTGGGCATCAAGGTCTACACCATCGGCGTCGGCACGGCTGGCGTGGTGCCGGTGCCGATGCAGTTTCAGGACGCCTTCGGCCGACTCGAGACGCGCCGCGTCAATATGAACGTAGAGGTCGACGAGGAGCTGCTCAAGGCGATCGCCGAGCGCACCAACGGTCAGTTCTTCCAGGCGATCGATCCCGAAAGCCTGCGCAACATCTTCGCCGAGATCGACGAGCTCGAGAAAACGCCGCTCGAGATCAAGCGCTACATTCGCTACAAGGAAGCGTTTCAGCCGCTGGTACAGGCCGCCTTGGTCCTACTGCTGCTCCCCCTCGCCCTAGCGCTGTTCGGCCTCACGGCCGAGCCTTGACGAGACGGACACGGTATAAACGGACACGGTATAAGGGAATCGAACGGTAATGGACTTCGCTGCCCCACTATGGCTCTGGATGCTGATCGCGGCGCCGATCACGGGTCTCGTCGTGGCCTGGTGCTGGCGCAGGCGGCAGCAGGCGGCGGCGGCCTGGGCGGCTCGCAGCCTGTGGGATCGGCTGCTGCCGACCCACGACCCCAACCGTCTGATCGCTTGGAACCTGCTCCTGGTCGTAGGGGTGGCAGGCGTTGCCCTGGGCCTGTCGCGACCGCGCTGGGGAGCGACCGAGCAGCAGGTCGAGCGCCAGGGGGTCGATATCGTCTTCGTCTTGGACACTTCGCTGTCGATGGCGACCCGCGACGTCCAGCCATCGCGGCTGTGGGTGGCCCAGACCCTGATTCGGCGTCTGGTCGAAGAGCTGCCCGGCAACCGCATCGCCCTGGTGCAGGCCGAGGGTGACGGCGTCGTCATGGTGCCGCTGACCGCCGATGGCGCGGTCATCGACCTGCTGCTCGATGCCGTGCAGCCGGGCTCACTGCCGACCCCGGGCACCGAGCTGCGGCCGTCGCTCGAGCGGGCGCTCGCCCTATTCCCAGAAGGCGGCGGCAAGCACCGCGCGCTGGTGCTGCTGTCCGACGGTGAGGATCACGGCACCGACCTCGAAAAAATCCTACCGCGGCTGCGCGAGGAAGGCGTCGTAGTCCACGCCATCGGCGTCGGCACCCGGGAGGGCAAACCCTTGGAGCTGCCTCAGTTCGAGACCGGCACGCCGATCGAGTACAAGCGGGACGAATCCGGCAACGTCGTCGTCAGCCGGCTGATGGAAGACACGCTGGAGCGGCTGACCCGTGAGACCGACGGCGTATACCTGCGCGCGACCAGCGCGGCCATGGATCCCGGCGCTTTGATCAGTCGCATTCAAGCGATGGAGAAACAGAGCTACGGCAGTGAGGTGGTCAACACGTTGGAGGAGCGCTTTCAGTGGCCGATTGGCCTGGCGGTCCTGACCCTCATTTTGCATCTGCTGCTCTCCCCGTTTCGCAGGGAGACGAGCTCGGAGGCCGAGTCATGAGGTTCTTCCACCGGTTCGAGCCGCGGCGCTTGGCGCTCCGCTGGCTAATTTTGACCCTAGGGCTTCTCACCCTCGCCCAAAATGCGGCGGCCGATTGGCCGGCCTGGGTCGAGCGCCTGCTGTTCAATCCTACCGAGCGCACACAGCGCGGCATCGAGCACTTTGGTGATGGCGAAGTCGGGGACGCCTCGGAGCCTCTCGAGACTGCGCTCAGGCTGCAGGGCAACGACCCGGTGGCGCAATACAATGCCGGCACCGCTCGCCTCAGCAGCGGTGGCGATGCGCTGTCTCTGCTCGAATCGGCAGCCACTGGCGGTGCCGGCGACCTGGTTCCGGCAGCCCGGTACAATCTGGGTAAGGCGCGCCTCGATAGCATGGACTATCCCGGTGCGATCGAAGCGTTCAAAGAGGCACTGCGCCACGATCCCGGCAACGAGGACGCCAAATTCAACCTCGAGCTCGCCCAGAAGCTGCTGGAAGAGCAGCAGCAGGAGCAGCAGAACCAGGATCAGCAGAATCAAGATCAGGATCAGCAGGATCAGCAAAACCAGGACCAGCAGAATCAAGATCAGCAGGACCAGGAACAGCAGAACCAGGATCAGGAACAGCAGAACCAGGATCAACAGGACCAGGAACAGCAGAATCAGGATCAGCAGGACCAGGAACAGCAGCAGGACCAGAGCCAGGAACAGCAGGACCAGGAGCAACAAGAGCAGCAACAGCAGGAGCAGCAGCAATCCGAGCAAGAGCAGCCCGGTCAGCAGCAGGAGCAGGAGCGACCGCTGCCCCAGTTCGAAGACCTCCCCGACATGACCGCCGAAGAGGCAGCCGCCATTCTCGAAGCGATCGAGAATATGGAGCGCGAGCAGCGGCGTCAGGAAGCCCTGGAAGCGGCCAAGAAGCATTCCGGGGCCAAGAAGGACTGGTGATCTGGTGAACGCTCGTTCTGCAAGCGCTCGCCAGCGCGGTTCGCGGCGCTCCGCCATGGTGGCTACGGGGCTGCTCGCCCTGCTGGTGAACGCCTCGGCGCAGGGCCAGGACTACCAGGTCGACCTGCAGATCGAGCCGCACGATGCGATCGGGCTCGACGAGCTAGCGGTCCTGACGATCAAGATCGATTCGGCCGGCAACCTGCGCCGCACTCCTGAGCCGCAGTTCGAGATCGAGAACTTCAACGTCGCCGCGGGTCCCTCGACGTCGAACAGCCTGCGCTTCGTCAACGGCGTCGCCTCGCGCAGCCTGACCTTCACCTGGCATCTGCAGCCACTAGAGATTGGCAAGGCGCGGGTGCATTCGGCGTTCCTCAGGGTCGACGGCCAGCAGGTCGACCTGCCGGCTCGCGAGATCGACGTGCTCGAGACGGCACCGCCCGGGCGGCGCCGTCAGCGCGCTCGCGATCCGTTCCGTGACCCCTTCTTCTCCAACGATCCGTTCGAGAGTCTGTTCGATCGGCGGCGGCGACGCCAGCCGCGGCGCCAGGCCGCACCGCCGAAGATCTATCTGAGCGCCGAAGCCCGACCGACCAACCCCT
>JBCCEE010000294.1:0-10768 GCA_039030415.1 Acidobacteriota bacterium | reverse complement strand
GAGGGTGGGTGAGGTCAGGCGGGTGGCGCCACCGTCGACGTCGGTATTGCCGCCGGAGTTGAACGTCAGGTAAGCGCTGCCCGAGCTGTCGCCGTCCCACGGCGGATCGTTGCGCATGCCGTAGCCCGCCGGGATGCCGCGCTCCCAGGTGCCGGCACTCAGGGATCCGTCGTCGTCCACCATCCAGCCCTGATCGGTCTCGAAGTCGTCACGGAACGTTTCGTCGGTGCCTTCGGCAACCGACCGCCGGTAGACGCGGTTCGCCATGTTGTCGGCGGAGAAGGGGTGGTGCACGACGCGACCCGCCTCGTCCTCTGCCTCGACCCGAATTGTCACGTTCTCGCCGCAGGTCAGGGCCGGCAGAACCCCGACGTAGGTGCCGACGGCTCCGCCGTCGAACGTGGCTGCCGCCATTGGCACGGACTGCTCACCGGTACCGACGTCATAGAACAGGGTGGCCGAGAGCAGATTCACCGGCTGATCGTTGCGGTCGGTGGCGGTGATCGAGAGGTTCATACCTGCTGGCGGCACCAGGGTCGGCAGGGCGGTGTCGAGGGCGACCCGCAGCGGCGGCGGGCCGTCGGTGCACACGCCCATCGGGTTGGCGAGCACCGTCTGCAGCGGTGCCAGGTTGAGCGAGGTGCCGTTGTTGGCGCCGCCGCCCGCACCGCAGCCGGCGTGGGTGTGGATGCCGATCGCCTCACCACTGATTTCGTTGATCACCGGCGAACCGGAGTCACCGCCGGTAGTGTCTACCGCGTACTGCAGGCTGTTGGTCGAGGCGCCCGCGATCGGGCCGGAGTGAGTGTGCTGCACCTGATTCCAGGACCGCGGGGTGCCTTGGGTGCCGTCCACCGTGCCATAGCCGGTGATCCGGATGGTCTCGCTGCCGGCGGTCGTCGGCGGCGTGCCGAGCACGAAGGTTTGGCCCTGAGCTTCCAGGGCCGTCAGCTCGGTTTGGCTGTTGGGGAAGGTGCCGTAGTAGGCGTAGTCGTTGCCGACGCCGCCGTTGGCGAACTGCACCGACGACAGATCGGCAGGATACTGATCTTGCGGGCCCGGATGGTTCACGGAACCGTCGGCGTTCGACAGCGGTACGTTGAACTGCACCACGTCGAGGCCGGTGCCGTTGCAGTGGCCGGCGGTCAAGAAACAGCCCTCGGCATCGTTGATCAGCCAGGTGGTGCAGCCCGCCGGCATGATGCGTCCCACTCTGTCATCGGTGCTCAAGGTGCGGTCGTCCATGGCGCCGCAGATGGACCGGGTCGGCACGGAGGTATCAAGACGCCCGGCCTCGAGCTCGTGCATGCGGATCCGACTCGGTGCGGCACCGGGATCGGCGATCAGCTCCAGGAGCACGGCGTTGCCGTTGAAGTAGGCGCTCGAGCTGCGCCACTGCGCCAGCGCTTTGGCGTCCAGGGTCTGGACCGCACCGTCCTTCAGCGAGGTGATGCGCACGACGGTCTCTGTGCCGTTTTCCGGCGCATCGCCGAGCACGGCCTCGGAAAAATAGAGCCGGAGCCATGAGGCGTCTTCCACCCACACGGTTTCGGAAAAAACCGTGCTCCGTTCTGTCAAGCGATTGATCGTCAGGCCGGAGTCGACGAAGTAGGAGACTTCGTCGAATTTCAGGGGTTCTTGGGCCGCGCTGGGTACAGCGCAGAGCCCGGCCAACGAGACGAATGCTAGCGCTCTTCTGAATTGCAACATGATGTCCCCCGGGTCAGTTGGGTTGAATCGCCTGGCGCCGTAATCACCCGGCGCCGTAATCACCCGGCGCCGTAATCACCCGGCGCCGTAATCACCCGCCGAGCCAGCACCAGGGAGATCACGCGGGCTGAGTAGGACCTCCATGTTAACCCGACAGCGCGTCTCGCCAACAGCCGCTCTCGCCGCAGCCGCTCTCGCTGCAGCCGCTCTCGCTGCAGCCGCTCTCGCTGCAGACGTTAGCTACCCCAAGCGCTAGTGTCGCCGGATTCGAAGTCGTCGGAGAAGAGCTCGATCTCGAGCGCCGTGGCATCGAGGCAGGCAGAGAATTCAGACGTCGAGCCGCCGGGACTGGTGGCGGTGGCGGTGATGGCGTCACCCGCGGAGAAACCGGCGGTGCCCGTGACGGTGAAGGCGGCGGCCTCGCCGTCGATGGTGGTGACGGTGGTGGAGCCGAGGTAGGTCACGCCCTCGCCGTTGTCGCTGGCGTCACAGCTGGCGTTGGCGAAAACCTCGATGGTGTGGGTGGCGCCGTCGTTGCTGTCGAGCGTGCCGGTGATGATGCGCGCCGCGGCGTTGGCTACGCTGAGCACGGGGAAGTTGTGGAGGTCGTTGGAGCCGGTGTCGAGGTCGCCAGCGTCATTGGTGGTGATGCCGTCGTCGTCGAGGTCGATGCCGAGACCGTCGTTGCCGAAGATGGCGTTGCCGGAGATGGTATTGAGAGAGCCAAAAGAGGTCACCAGCACGCCGCCGCCACCGTTGAAGGCGATGACGTTGGCTTCGCCGGGCAGGGTGCCGCCGAGGGTGGCGCGTGCCGTACTCTCAGCCAGGATGCCGGCGCCGGTGTTGCCGGCGTCGCCGCCGCTCTCGGTGACGCCGATGCGGTTGCCGAGCACCGTGCCGTCGGTGACGGGGCGGATGCCGACGCCGAGATTGGCCGAGATCAGGTTGCCGGCGCCGTCCGCGCTGCCGCCGATGACCTCGGCGCCGCTCACGCCGTCGCCGCCATTGCCGAGCGCGATCTCGCCGGTGACGTCGAGACCGATGATGTTGCCCTGCACGACGCTGTCGAAGGTGCCGGTGGCGTAGCCTCCCATGGCGTTGGCGGAGATCACGTTGCCGGCGCCGGCGACGCTGCCGCCGATGGTGTTGCGAAAGCCCCCGACGCAACCGTCACAGACGCCAAAGCCGCCATTGCCGCGCTCGAAGGAGCCGGTGGGGTCGAGACCAATGAAGTTGCCCTGCACCAAGATGTCGACGCCGACGCGGATGCGGATGCCGTCGCGGCCGTTGGCGGAGATGACGTTACGGGCGCTCGCTACGGCGCCGCCGACCGTGCTTTCGACCGAGCCGGGATCGCCGAAGTGGACGCCGTCGAGCAGGTTACCGGCGGCGCTGCCGTCTAGCGCCACGCCGATGAAGTTGCCCTGCACCAGCGTGTCGTCGTCGCCGAGGTTGATGCCGTGCATGCCGTTGAAGGCGATGACGTTGCGTGCGCCCGCCGCGGTGCCGCCGATCGTCGCCTCAGGGCTGCCGCTGTCGATACCGTGCTCGCCGTTGCCGAGGTCGGCGAGGCCGTCGGCGGCGGTGCCGATGAAGTTGCCTTGAACGAGGGTGCCAGTGAGACCGGTGGCGATGGCGATCGCGATGCCGTCAGCGGTGTTGCCGGAGATCAGGTTGCCGTCCCCGTCTGCGGTGCCGCCGATGACGTTGCCGGGCGCCACGCCCGAGATTTCGATGCCGTTGACGTTGGGCAATGCCATGGTGCCCGAGGGATCCGTGCCGAGGTAGTTGCCGCGGATGACGTTGCCGCCCGAGGCGATGATGCTGATGCCGTTGCCGGGTGAGCTGTGGATCACCAGGCCGCGCACCGTCGAGCCATCGGAGCCAGCGGCGAGGCGGATGATGGTGTCCGTAGCTGGGCCGCTGAGCCCACTGGCGTCGAGCTCGACCACCGGCGTGCCGGCGAAGGCAGGATGGCTAGTGCCGTCGATGACCAAGGGGTCGGTGACGATCAGCGGGCTGCCGACGGCGATAGCCGTGACGATCGAGGCGCTGAAGGTGATCGTGTCGAGGCCACCCAGGGCGTTGGCTTCGTCGATAGCGGCGCGCAGGGTGCAGGTGGTGGTGGCGGTCTCGCACAGGCTGTCGCCGGGCATGGCATCGTCGCCATCACCCGCGGAGTCGACCACG
Source organism: Acidobacteriota bacterium (assembly GCA_039030415.1). Lineage (GTDB taxonomy): Bacteria > Acidobacteriota > Thermoanaerobaculia > Multivoradales > J023 > JAAELT01. The sequence continues at coordinate 6,868 of JBCCEE010000294.1, read as the reverse complement.
AAAGCCCCGCCGGCTTTGGGAGTGGGGCGAGGGGAAACCGGGGCCGCAGCGGCGAGGCGTGCCGCAGCCGCGCCACTCGAGCGTCGGGGGGCGGCGACGGGCTCGGACGACTGCCAGGAGAGGCGGCGATCGCGCCCCAGGACGACCATGACGTCGTCACCGCTGCGGATCTCCAGATCGCGGTAGGCGTCGTCGTCGAGCCGCGCGAGGCGCAGCGCGTCGGCCGGCGTCGCGACGTCGATCCGTTCGGGCCTAGCGTCGAAGGCGCCGTGCGGTGATTCGAGGACCCAGACTTCGAAACCGGCCTCGCTCTCGAGCGCCAGGGCGAGATCGATCAACCCGTCGCGACGATTGATCTCGCCGGCGGCGAGGGCGGTGAGGCGACCCGGCAGGGCGCGGTGGGTTGCGGCTTCAAAGTCGCCGCTGCCGTCCCCGGAGCGCAGGTAGAGCAAGGTGCCACCCGTTTCGGCAGCGACCTGGTCGGGGACGCCGTCTGCGTTGAAATCACCATGCAACAGCCAGTCCGGCTCGATCGGCCAGGCGTGATTGGCGAGGCTCGAAGTCGCCTGAACCGGCGTCGTGGCGATAGCCATCACCCATATCGAGGACAGTGCCGCTACCAAAATCCATCTGCGTATGATGCTCCGTGTCATCGTCATCTCCAGATCTCGAGGTTGAGAGTCGAATGTAGGTTTCTCGTCGGTTTTCTCGTTGCGTGGCTCAGAGTCACCGGTCTTGAAGTCGTCGGTTTGAAGGCGATCCTGTGGTGTTGATCGGTGAGATCCGCGAAACCTCGAAGCGTTACCTCCCGCGTTGGAGAATTTGGATTGGGTGGCTGAGATCGTCCGGCTTGGCTGCCGAGCCGTTTGTTGACCCGGCCCAGGTTCCGTAGTAACAAAGGCATATGACCGAGACGCCTCGGCACGGCCCGTTGCGATCCGCGCCGTCCCTGGTGGGCGACGATCAGTCATTGATCCAGCGTCTGCTCGAAGGGGACACCGAAGCCGAACAGACGTTCTCGAGTCGCTATCGGGGTCTCGCGGTGGGGCTTGCCCGCGGGCGTTTCGGACTCGATACCGCGGCGGCGGAGGAGGTGTGGCAGGAGGCCGTGGTCAAGCTGTGGGCGGCGGACTTCAAGGCGCTGCGCGCCTGGCGCGGTGAAGGGCGCTTCAGCACCTACCTGACCGTCATCGTCAGCCGGCTCTGCTTGAGGCGCCGCAGCGCTTCCGTCCGCCGGGATGAGGCACCGCTCGATGCGGCTTCTGAGATCGCGGACAGCGCTCCCGGTCCGGGTCAGCAGGCAGCGCAAGAAGAGCGACGTCGCGTGCTGGCGTCTGCCCTCGCCGGGCTCTCGGAGCGTGATCGCCTGGTGCTGGCTTTGCGCTACCAGGATGGCCACAAACCGTCCGAGATCGCGGTGCTGCTGCAGCTCTCCCAGGGGGCCGCCCGCAAGGCGTTGCACGACGCCCAGAAGCGCCTGCGTCAGCATCTGCGGCAGACGCATCCCGAGCTGTTCGTGGCGAGGAGCGACCTGTCATCGGACGAGACGGGCGGTAACGTTTCCTCAGCCGGTCGCTCTCACCCTTCAGGAGGTGGCGAATGAGCCGCGACGATCACGATATGACGACAGAGCCAGAGGACTGGCTCGTCCGCGAGCTTGCCGAGGCTTCGGCCTGGCCGGAGGCCGCCGAGCCCGATCTCGATTCGGACGAGCTCGCCCGCTACGTCGACGGAGTGCTCTCAAAACCGGCCCGCAGGGACGTCGAAGCGCACCTCGCGAGCTCTGCTGAGGACCGGCAGATCGCGATGGCGGCTGCGCTCGCACAGGCGAATGCCGTCACCGAGACGGAATCTGCACCCGCGGAAGCGACCGGCGAGGTGGCGGCGTTTCCCGTTCCCTCTGCAAGACCCAGCTGGCGCCAGATGGTGGCTCTGGCGGCGGTCCTCTTGATCGCAGTGGCCGGCGTCTTCTGGTGGTCGACGCAGCCGCCTTCGGCGTCGGCGCGTCTGGCCGCTCTCGGTGTCTCCGAAGCGGCGTTCGACGCTGCCGGACCCGAGCTGGTGGCGAATACCGTCGCGGCTCTCGAAGGCAGCTGGCCTCGACTCGCGGGCTTCGAGCCCTTCTTAGCTGACCAGGGGCCGATACTGCGCGGCGCTAGTGCCCTCACAGCGCCCCTGCCGCTCGCGCCGCGTTGGTCGGTGGTGGCTGACGATCGCCCCACCTGGGTCTGGCGGCTCGAGGCGAACGCTACCGACGTCGAGATCATGGTCGTCGACGATAGCGAGGAGCTGATCGTCGCGTCGAAGGTGGCCGAGCCGGTCGCCGCCGGCGACGGCACGTTCGCGGTGAGGCTTCCGCAAGCCGCGGTCGCGCTCCAGCCCGGCCGCGCTTACGCCTGGAAAGTGAACGCTCGCATTGGCGGCGAATGGGTCGCGTCTCCTTACGTGCCGTTTCGTCGCGCTTCGGCTGGCGAGCAGGAGCAGCTCGAGGAAACGCTGAACCGCAGCGCCGGCAATCCCCTCCTGCGCACTGTGGCGTTGGGCAGCGCGGGCTGCGTCGGACCGGCGCTCGAGGCGGCGAAGGAGCTCGATCCGACGGTCGGGCGCCAGCTGGCTGCCGGACTTCTCGGCACGCAGCACTTGACCCCCGCGGAGCTCGAGCGTGAGCTGGAGCGCTGGTCAGGCGCTGACCTCGAATCCGGCGAGGAGCCCTGAGGCCTTGGGCGTCGGCAGCATGAGCGACGGCAGGTACCGGGCATTGACCCTGGCGATCGTGCTGGGCGGGGCGGCCTACGCTCACTGGTGGGCTCGCACGGAATGCCGGGTCCCAAGAGATCCGGTGCGGATCGAGGCACCGGGCGTCGAGGCGGCCGAACCCACGCCACCGGGCGAGGCTTCGCCCAGCGAAGCTGCCAGCGATTTCGAGTCACTGCGCGAGGCCGCCTGGGTGCGGTATCGCAGCGGTGACTTGAAGCGGGCGCTGGAGGGGTTTGAGCGTCTCGCCGAGCGGCAGGCCGCCGTCGGCGACACCGCTGGCGAGCTGACGGCGCGGGTCGAAGCCGCCATGGTGGTGAGTGAGACCGGCGCACCGCAGCGCGCCATCGAGCGTCATCGCAGAATTCTCGAGCGCTCTGAGGCCGCCGAGCTGCATGAGGTGACCGCCAAGTCGCTACTGCTGCTCTCTCGCTCGTTGACCCTCACCGGCGACTTCATCGCCGCTCACGATGCCCTCGACCGCTCGCTCGCCGCCTTCGAGGCCGCCGGCTCGGCCGAGGGTCCAGCAAAGACCGGCTCGGGACGCGCCTACACGCTGGTGAGGGAAGGGCGCATGCACGAGGCGATCCGGGTCGCTAAACAGGCCGCAGCGGAGAGCGAACGCGTCGGCCTGACTGAGGACGTGCTGCGTTCGGAGTCGGCGCTGGCTTACGCCGTGCAGCAGGTGGGTGACGAAACACGCGCCTATGAGCTCTACCACGAGCTGCTCGACAAGGCCTGGCGCAACAACAACCAGCGGCTGATCCAATTCGCCTACTGCAACCTGGCGGAGATCGAGTGGCGCCGCGGCAATCCGCGTCCGGCCGAGGACGACCTGAGGGCGACAATCGACGGCCTGGAAGCGACCCGGGCCGACTCGCCGGCCACCGGTTCCGAGCGCGCCGCGTTCCTGGGCCTGCAGGTCGACGCTTACGATCGCCTAATCCGCCTGCTTGCCGATACCTACCGTGGCGTCGAGGGTTTTGCCATTGCCGAGCGCTTCCACGCGCTATCGCTACTCGAAGGGCTGCGCGGTCGTCAGCACGCGGCGAGCGAAGAGCTTTCGGACGATGAGCGCCGCCGGCTGCTGGCGGACCTCGGTGCCACCCGTCTAGCGTTCGACGAAGCGCCGACGCAGACGGAGCGCGCGGAGCATCGCGCCGCGCTGCAGCGTCTCGAGGCGCTGCTGGCTGCGCTCAGCTTGGAGCGTCGACCCGCTTCGTCCAGGGACCTGCCGAGCCTTTCGGAGCCTCCGAACGATGAGCAGGTCCGGGCCGCTCTGGCGCCAAACGAGGCCCTGGTCGCCTATTGGGTCTCTGAAGAGCGCATCTTGGGCTGGGTGTTGACGCCTCAGCGTACCCGCTTCGTCGAAATGCCGATCCCGCGTCAGCGTCTGGCGGACGCTATCGATCGCTATCTGGATCTCTTGCGCTCGCCTCAGCGCGCCGAAGACGCGGCGCTCAAGGCCAACGAAGCAGAGCATATTGCCGCGGGTCGCGAGCTCTACGACTGGCTGGTTGCGCCGGTGCGTCAAGCCGTGGCGGAGGCCGAGGTGGTGGTCATCGTGCCGGACGATCTGCTGCATCGGCTGCCGTTCGAGTCGCTGATCGAGTCCTGCGAGGTACCGCCCTCGGCTGCGTCGGACGCTCGGGTCCACGCCGCCTATCGCGGTTGTCGCTTCTTGGGGCTGAGCCAGGCGATCACCTACAGTCCGTCAGCCGGAGTCTTCTTGGAGCTGCGTCAGCGCGGTCGCAGGGCTCCCGAGGAGACGTCGGTCCTGGCGATGGCGCCGAGCTTTTCCGCCGAGACCTTGACCAACGCGGCGGCGGCGCAGATCATCCGCGGCGCGCTGCCGCGTCTGCCGCTGGTCCACGCTCGGGAAGAGGTACGGCGGGTGGCGAGCCTGTTCCTGGGCGGTGCCAGCCGTCTCGGCAGCCAGGCGTCGGAAGCTCGGTTCAAGGCCGAAGCCAGCGAGCACGCCTACCTCCACTTGGCCACCCATGGCCTCGTCGACGACACGCTGCCGATGGTCTCCGGCCTACTGCTAGAGCCCGGCGACGGGGAAGATGGCCTGCTCCAAGCCTACGAAGTCCTGAGCCTGGACCTGCGCTCCGAGCTCGTCACCCTCTCCGCCTGCCGCAGCGGTCGCGGCGAGCTCAGTCGTGGCGAAGGTGTCGTCGGCCTGGCTCGCGCCTTCCTCCAAGCCGGCGCCTCCTCGGTGCTGGTGTCGCAGTGGGACGTCGACGACCGCTCGACCCCCGAGCTGATGGAGACCTTCTATCGCGAGCTCACTGCGGGTGCGTCACGGGCCGAGGCGCTGCGCCTCGCCCGCGTCGAGCTGTTTGAGCAGACGGGGGGGGCGCGGATTGCTTTTCGTCAACGCGAGGTGGCTTATGCGCATCCAAGGTACTGGTCATCGTGGGTGCTCATCGGGGTGCCTTGATCCTTTGGACCAAAAGGGCCGCACCGCCGAGCCGTGCTGATCGGTCTATCGTTACAGCGGGGCAAAGGCGGGCCCGGCTCTGCTGGTGGGCGAGCCCGCATCGCAAGCCACGGCGGGCCTGGGTGGAGGGAAGCAGCCGGGCGGAAAGTCTACGCCGTATTCACCGGCTCGCAGGCGGGCTGCAGCTGCACGGTAGGCTTCGACGAATAGCCGATAAGCCTCTTTCATCTGCTTGCGAATTGCTTTCGAAGCGGCATGCACTGCCGGCGCGGGCGAGCGTTTCGAGCGTTCGGGCCGATCATGCGGATGCTGTTGGCGGATGGCTTGGGCGCCGAGAGGCATCATGCCGCCTAGCATCACGCGGCGTGCTGACTCGGCGTCGATCTCCTCGACCATCTTTGAGAACCGCTGTTGGACGGCAAGGCGCGAGAGGTGCCGCCAGCAAGGCGGCGGATCAAGCTCTAGCGTGTAGTCTTGAACGAAGGCGTCGGAGTCGATCTTCTGGCCTCTTCTTCTCGATTCGTACTCCGAAGTTCGGTCGCGCCAGTACCCGTTTAACGGTTCGCCTTGAGTCACTGCGTTGATGCACTGTAGCCCTGGCCAATCGCGACATCTGAGGACCAGATTCTCTTTGGGGCCGTGACTGAGGACGTACCTCAGTCTGTCGATCCAGGCTTCCTCTTCGTCGCTTATCTCGATGGCCTTGAAGCGTCGTGCCCAGAATTTCTCTCGCCAGTCGACGATGCGGCCGGCTTCGCGCGCGAGGTTGCTCTTGACGTAGCCGACGAAGTTCGAGAGGTTGTCGACCTCCGAGGCGCCGAGCAGCCAGTGGATGTGGTTGCGCAGCCCGCTGAAGGCATAGATTTCGACAGGATAGCGTTCCTTGGCTCTGGCCATGATGCCGATGGCGATGCTTCGAAAGTGCTCACTTGCGGGCAGCAGATAGCGTCCATGCAAGCAGCGTGTCGTGACTTCGAAATGCGTGCCTCCTGGCCAGACATGCCTGTGCGGTCGTCCCATACCCATATAAGACGCAAAGTGTCCGCTCGATCTCGCGGATCGAGGGAAAAAAGTCGAAAACATGCAGCTGACGCTGCTGGTCTAGGTGGAATCCAGAATGGCGTTTGGACTCGAGAACGAGTTGGGTGGCACCAAGAAGCTCTGACCGCACCAGGAAGCTCTCGAGGGCCGACCCCTGTGCCCATTAGACGGCATTGCTCACACTGCGACTCAGCAGCAGCGTTGGATGCACAACGCAGGTCGCGTTCCGAGGCAGCCGGGGCGTCCCGTGCACGGTAAATCGGGTCTTCTGAGGCGCAAAGAATGCCCTGTGTACGACGAATCTCGCGTCCCGGGGCACAAAGAACGTCATGTGCACGACAGATATGGCGTCCCGGGACAGCCGGAACGCGATGGGCGGCTTGCGAAGTGCGGTCGGTTTCAAACTGAAGCCGTTGGCACAATAGTAGCCATAGGATTTTGAGCGATGTATATCCGTCGCTCTACGTCGTCCGTACTTCCTTGAGAAGAAAGCAAAGTCTCCCCGAACAGCTCTGATTCACCTAAACATATGACAGATGTAACAGGTATATGACTCTCGGCCTGATTTGGAGTACATTCTAAAATTCTTGCAGTTCGTAAATAGGTTAAAACCTTCAAATAACTATTGTG
>JBCCEE010000293.1:0-10800 GCA_039030415.1 Acidobacteriota bacterium | reverse complement strand
GACGGCACCTCGGGCAGCGAGCGCTTCCTGCTGAGCAAGCACGGGCTGTCGACCGAAGCCCTGGCCGCCACCGCCCGGCGGGCGCTGGGGCGCGACAGATGAGCGTCGGCCTGATCTCGATCGTCCTGCCGGTCTACAACCAGGCGGACCACATCGCGGGAGTCGTCGACGAGCACCAGGCGGCCCTGGCGCAGCTCGAGCAAGCGCACGAGATGCTGCTGGTGGTGAACGCCTGCCGCGACCGGTCGCTCGAGGTCTGCCGCGAGCTCGCCGAGCGGCATGAGGCGGTGCGCGTGCTGCACAGCGAAGCCGGCGGCTGGGGCCTTGCGGTCAAGCTGGGTTTGAGCGAGGCCAAGGGCGATCTGCTGTGCTATACCAACTCCGCCCGCACATCGACTCAGGATCTGCTGCTGATCCTGCTCTACGCCGTGGTCTATCCCAACGTCGCGGTGAAGGCCAACCGCAAGATCCGCGACAGCCTGTTCCGTCGCCTGGGCTCGCTGATCTACAACCTGGAATGCCGCGCGCTGTTCGATCTCGCCAACTGGGACATCAACGGCACTCCCAAGGTCTTCCCGCGCACCTTCGACCGCCTGCTCGAGCTCGAGCGCGACGACGACCTGATCGACGCTGAGTTTCACGCCGTCTGCCGGCGCCACGACTATCCGATCATCGAGGTGCCGGTGCTTTCGACGACCCGACACGGCGGCAAGAGCACCACGCGGATCCGCTCCGCCCTGCGCATGTATTGGGGAGCTCTCGAGCTGCGACGCGCCCGGAACCAGAAGGCGGCATGAGCGCCCGCGACCCGCTCGACGAGCTCTGGGCCCGCCACCACGCCGCCTGGCGCGAGCCAGCGCAGATCGCCAGCGGCTGGCACGGAGCGGGAGAGGTCGACCGCACGCTGTTTCGAGCGCGTACCCGTGGGCGCTGGTGGCAGACCCTGGCGGAGCTCGGCGGCACCCTGCTGGTGACGCGCGAGTACGAGCACCTGGTGATGGCGCTACGCGCCACGCCGGACGGCCCCGACGTCACCTACCTGCCGGTGCCGCACCCTTCGGGCCTGGCCGTCGACGCCGAGCGCCGCCGCGTCATCCTCGCCAGCACGCGCAATCCCAATCAGATCGTCGAGCTGCGGCCGGTCGCCGGCACGCTGCCGCGGCGGGACGTCGACGCCGAGCCGGCGGGGCACCCTCTGATACCCGTCCAGACGCGCTTCCTGCCAGGCTGCCTCTACCTGCACGACCTGGCGCTGGTCGACGGCGTGCTGCACGCCAACGCCGTCGGCCAAAATGCGGTGGTGCGACTGCACGACAACGCCACCGGCGCCGAGCCGGTATGGTGGCCCGAGTCGATCGAGACCGCTTCCGATCCCCTCTTCGGACGCAATCATCTGCAGCTCAACTCGATCGCCGCCGGCCCGAGCCTCGAACAGTCCTTCTTCTCGGCTTCGGTGGAGAAGCCTTCGGCGCGCCGCCCCGGTCATTTGAACTTCCCGGTGGATCGGCGCGGCGTGGTGTTCTCCGGAGCCAGCCGCCGGCCAGTCGTGCGCGGCTTGACCCGCCCGCATTCGGCCCGCCTGCACGATGATCGACTGTGGATCGACGACAGCGGCTATGGGCGGCTGGTGACCGCGGATCTCACCACCGGCTCTTTAGAGACCGTAGCTCAACTACCAGGCTGGACGCGGGGCCTGTGCTTCAGGAATCGGGTGGCGATCGTCGGCACCTCGCGGGTGATCCCACGCTTCCGCCACTACGCACCGGGCCTCGACGTCGAGACCAGCGAATGCGGCCTGCACGCCGTCGATATCGACCGCGGGGAAGTGCTGGGCAGCCTGATCTGGCCGCGCGGCAACCAGATCTTCGCCATCGAGTGGGCGCCTCCAGACCTCACCACCGGGCTACCATTCCCGACCCGCAGACCTTCGAAGGAGCGCTCCAAACGGCTATTCTACGCCTTCGAGATTTAGCGAACCGAACCCGAGGAACCCACCGATGAGTCAGGACTTTCGCCTGCTGATGCTCAGCGCCATGTACGAGAACGGTGGCAACACCACCCACCGTTTTCTCGACGGCCATCCCGAGATGTTCGTCTATCCCTTCGAGTCACAGCTCGGAACCCGCGCCGTGGTGGATCCCCTGAGCTCGACGTTTCCGCTCAAATATCGCTGGCCGGTGTTCGATCTCGACGCGACCCCCTACCGCGACTACAAGAGCATCATCGACGAAGAGTGCAAGGTGCGCGCCCGCACCCCGCACGTCAGCAAATTCCGCCACGTCGACTTCGACTTTTCCGACGACGAGCGCTGCGAGATCTACCAGCGCCACGTCGAAGCCAGCGGCCGCTCGACGGGGCGCAACGTCGAGGCCTTCTTCCGCGCCACCTTCGACGCCTGGAAGGACTATCGACGCACCGGCCGCGAGTCCGTCACCGTCGGCTACAGCCCGATCATCATCGTCGACGCCGAGCGCATCCTGCAGGATCTTCCCGCCGCCCACGTGCTGCACGTCGTGCGCAACCCGTGGTCGGCCTACGCCGACACCAAGAAGCGGCCGGTGCCGCTCTCCCTTCACAGCTACATGCTGGGTTGGACCCTCAACCAGTACTATGCCCTGCTCTACCAGAAGCGCTACCCCGACCGCGTGCACGTCGTGCGGCTGGAAGACGTACTGGCGGATCCGATCGCTGCGCTCGGGCCGGTTTGTCAGGCCCTCGGCGTCGACCCCGCCGACTCCCTGAAGCATCCGTCGTGGAACGGCACCAGGCTCGAAGAAGTCTACCCCTGGGGCACCATCGTCCGCGCCAACCCGCAGGCCAACCAGCAAACCGCCGAAGCGCTTTCGGCCGATGAGCGCGAAGCCGTACGAGCCTACGCCTGGCAGTATCTGGAGGTCTTCGACTACCAAGACCTTCTATGAAGCGCGTACTCCTCACCGGAGCGACCGGCTTCGTCGGGGCCAACCTCGCTCGACGCCTGGTGCGTGACGGCCACTCGGTGCATCTGCTCGTCCGGCCGCAGCACGCCAGCTGGCGAATCGAGGGGCTGAGAGACGCCCTCTCCCTGGAGATCGCCGACCTCACCGACGCCCAAGCGGTAGCCTCTGCGGTGCGCCGCATCCGCCCCGAGTGGATCTTTCACCTCGCCGCCCACGGCGCCTACTCGCAGCAGACCGACCCGGCGCGCATCGTCCACACCAACACCCTGGGCACCATCCATCTGCTCGACGCCTGCCTCGAAACCGGCTTCGAGGCCTTCGTCCACGCCGGCTCGTCGTCCGAATACGGCGCCCGCAATCACCCGCCGAGTGAGAGCGAGCGCCTCGAGCCCAACAGCACCTACGCCGTCGCCAAGGCGGCGGCGACGCACTACTGCCGCCATATCGCGCGCCACCGCGGCGTCCACGCGGTGACCCTCAGGCTGTATTCGGTCTACGGCCCCTACGAGGAGCCCACTCGCCTGCTGCCGACCCTGGCCGTCCATGCCCTCGAAGGCTGCCTGCCGCCGCTGGTCAACCCCGACATCGCGCGCGACTTCGTGTGGGTGGACGACGTGGTCGACGCCTTCTTGGCCGCCGCCAGCGAGGCCGGTAGCGAGCCGGGGGCGATCTTCAACGTCGGCACCGGCCGCCAGACCACCCTACGCGACGCCGTCGAGATCGTGCGCCGGACCCTGGGCCTCTCCGCCGAGCCGCAATGGGGCTCGATGCCGGACCGCCGCTGGGATACCGACGTGTGGGTCGCCGACGCCCGCCGTATCGAGCAGAAACTGGGCTGGAAAGCTCGGGTCGACTTCGAAGCCGGCTTCCTGAAACTGGTCGACTGGCTGCGTCGCCACCCTGGAATGCTGCAGCATTACCGGGCCGGGGTGCGGACTCCATCACGAGCAAACCGACCGTGAGCGAACCGACCGCGAGCGAAATGCCAGCCCGGCCGACCGAGGCAGCACTCACCGACCGCGTTGCCCTGGGCCTGCTGGCCGGTACGCTCACCCTGATGGTCGCAGCCGGCTGCTGGGCCGACGCTAGCTTCTTCCTGCGCGACGACTTCCTCAACTACTACCTCGGCGGCTTCGCCGAGATCAGCCGCGCCCTCTCGGCGGGCGAGTTTCCGCTGCTCACCCAGGGATCCTGGCAGGCCGGCGCCTTGGGCGGCGAGTACCAATTCGGCCTGTTCTCACCGGTACTGCTGGCAGCCAACCTGATGCTGTTCGGCGCCGGCGCCAGCCTGCAGCTGATCGCCACGGCCTTGGTGTGGCTGCACCTGCTGATCCTCGCCAGCGGCGCCTACCGCCTGGCGCGTGGACGCGAGCACTCGCCCGAGCTATCCCTGATGGTGGCGCTGGCCGCTTCGCTGAACGGCTGGATCGCGATCTGGGGCGTCAACTGGTTCGGCGCGCTCGCGGCCATCGCCTGGCTGCCCTGGGCCTGGTGGGCGCTCGAGCGCGAGCACTTCAAGCTCGCCGGAGTCTTCCTGGCCCTGCTCATCACCGCCGGCTTCCCCCACGCTTGCCTGATGGCGGGCTTCGTCGTGATCGTCGAAGTGGGGCGACGGATGATCGCCCACCGGGCGATCAACACCCGGGCGATCAACACCCGAGACCTGGCCTCCTCAGGCGCACCGATCGGGAGCCTGATGCTCGGGCTCGGACTGTCCGCTCCCGCCTGGCTGATGCTGGTCGAGTATTCCGGCGCCACCCTGAGATCCCAAAACACCGCGAGCTGGTTCCTACAGACCGATCTCACGGTGCCCTTCAAGGCCCTTTTCGGCACCGTCTTGCCCCACATCACCGCGCCGTGGCGCGCACCGTGGCTGGGGGCGGACGACTCGCCCTCGATCGTCATGCACTGCGGCCTGGTTCCGGTGGCGCTGCTGGCGACAGCCTTCTGGGTGCGGCGCTCGCGCCTGCTGCAGGAGCTCGACTACGACCTGCTGGTGCTCGCCGTTCTCCTGCTCTTGATGGCAGCCCCTGGGGTGAGCGTGATGCGCTGGAGCTTCCGCTGGCTGCCGCTGTTCTTCCTCCAGCTCGCTCTGGTGGCTGCCGGCGCAGCGCGGTCGATACCGGATGATGCGCTAAAGCGTTTCGGCCGCACCGCCTGGCTGCTGGTCGCCAGCGTCGCGACCCTGGCACTCGCCCTCGACGGCGACCGCGATGCTCCGACGCTGGTGCTGATATTCGGCCTGCTGGCCACCGCCACCCTATGGTGGGGCCTCGATGCCGCGGCGCTGCGGGGAAGTGAGAAGGCTTCCAGCGCCCGGCTTCATATGCTCTGGCTGGTGGTGCCGATCAGCGCTGCCCTGACCTTCGGCACCAGCCTCGAAGCATTCCCGATCCACCACCGCCGGGTCGAGCCGGTGCCGACGTCGGCCTTCGACCCGGAGATCACCTACCTGGCGTTCTACACCCTCGCCGATCTCGCCCCCAATCCCCTGATCTATCCCGGCCAGCGCTACTTCCCCGGCAACGAGCCGCTGCACGCCGGGCCGCGCACGGTCAACGGCTACTCGCCGCTGCAGCCCGCGGGACTCGCTAGAACCCTGGGACTCAACTACATGGGGGCGATGATCGCCCAAGAGCTGGTGCCGGGGATCGCCAAGCAGCCCCTCGGGCCGCTGCTGCGCCGCATGGCGGTCGACGGTCTGATCGTGTGGCCGAATTCCCACGAGCTGCGCGACCTGCCGTTCGCCGACTTCGAACGCGTTACGGCCCTGAGCGAGGGCAAGGGTGCGAACGAGATCACGATCTACCACCGCCGAGGCGAGCGCTCGAAGCGCATCCAAACGGTTCCTCAGGCCCGCGTCATCCCCTGGGTCGACCAGATCAGCCTGCTGGGACGCTCCGACGAACCGCGGCTGGAGCGTCCTGGTCTGAGCTCGGACGCGCCGGATCAGAGTACCGTCTTCGGCGCGGCACGCGTCTCCCGCATCGAGGAAGGACGCCACCGCATGGCGGCCCGGGTCGACACCCGCGGCAGTAAGCTGCCCGCCATCGTGTCCTTCGCCCGCCCGTGGCTCCCCGGCTACCGCGCCACCCTGGACGGCGAGTCGGTCGAACTGCTGCGCCTGGACCTGATGATGCCGGCGGTGGAAGTGCCGGCCGGTCGCGAGGTCGACATCGTGCTGGCCTACCGTCCGGCGTCGCTGCGCCTGGGCCTAGGGCTGGTCGTGCTGAGTGCGCTGGCCATGACCGCGACCGGCGGCTGGCGACGGCTCAGGCTACGACGCCACGCGGCCGACCTTGCAGGCTGATGAGGAGTTGGCGTTCGACGGCGCGCTATAGGTGCCAGCCTGATCGCAACGAGAAGCTTCGGCGGCGCATGATCGAGCTCTGTGAGCAATGGCGGCGCGCAGGCTATCGGCAACTAGGTCGTCTCCTTCGCCGCGAAGGCTGGATGGTGAACGACAAGAGAGTCTACCGGCTCTATCGCGGGGCCAGGCTTGGGCTCAAACGCCGCACCCGCAACGCATTCGACGTCCTGGTCACCAGAGTCCCACGACGACACAAGCTCGACACGAGCGTTGGGCGATGGACTTCGTTCACGACAGCCTGATCGATGGCCGTAGCTTCCGCATCCTCGGCGTGCTCGAGGTCCACACCCGAGAGTGCTCGAGCTTGGAGGCGGATTTCTCGCTGCCTAGTGAGCGAGTGATTCGAGTGCTTGAGCAGCTCGAGGCTTTCGATCAGCTTCCTGGCCAAATCACAGTAGATAACGGACCAGAGTTTGTCGCCGCGCGCTTGGCCGAGTGGTTAGCCCGCGCTCGACCGGCTATAGAATCGATGCGCCCGGTCCGATCGAGACCGCGCACGAAGCAGCCATGTCCAACCGCAGTGACAGCCATCGGCCCGCGGCCGGCCTTGGATCACCAACGGAATCTGATCCCCCGGCGTCGAACAATGCCCATCCGGTCGAGCGCCGGCCATTCACGATCGGTGACTGTCGCGTCGAGCCGGATCGGCTCCAAGTCGTGCGAGGGGACGAAGCGCGCAAGCTTGAGCCCATGGCGATGCGGCTCTTGGTCTTCTTGGCCCAGCGACCGGGCGAGGTTGTTTCGCGGTCCGCGATCCTCGACGAGGTCTGGGAAGGACGCGCGGTGGTCGACGAGACCCTCAGCCGCGCCATGTCGTTGGTCCGCCAGGCACTTGGCGACAGCGCCCAGAATCCGCGCTACATCGAGACCGTTCCGCGACGGGGCTATCGCCTGCTCATCGCCGTGGAACGAACGTCGTCCACCACGACAGCGAAGCCGAGACACGCTGCGGCGGGAGGTTCGTCGTCGGATCGCGACGCGGCCTCGGTGGCCGCGCTGTGGCGCTGGCGAGCCGTCGTTGCGGTGGCGATCTTGGCCGGCGTACTGGTTGCCGGGTTGCTCGTCGTGCAGGGTCGGCGCGGGGCCGATTCCGCGGATCCGGCCACCTCGTCGCCTGCGCCCAATACACGAATGGGAATCGCCGTGTTGCCGTTCGAGGATCTCTCGCCAGCTCCAGGCAACGGCTACATCGCTGATGGGCTGACCGAGGAGCTGATCCATCAACTCGCTGGGATCGCGGGGCTGCGTGTCGTATCGCGCACTTCGTCCATGACGTTTCGCGACTCGAACGCCACAGCGCCTGAGATCGCTGAGGCTCTCGGCGTTGAATTCCTGCTGCAAGGCACCGTGCTGACGATCGACGATCAGCTGCGGATCACGGTGCAGCTCATCCGACCCGTCCTCGACGAGCACTTGATGAGTCGAAGCTACGACCGCGACTTCTCCGAGATCCTCGACCTTCAAAGGGCGGTTGCGAAGGACGTGGCCGAGCAGACACGAACCAAGCTCAGTCCGATGGAGGTCGATCGGCTGACCCAGGGTCGTTCGGTCGACGCCGCGGCCTACCGCGCCTTTTTGCAAGGGCAACAATCTGTTCAGCAGCGTAGCGACCTCGCGCGCGGGCTCGACCTGCTGCAGCACGCCGTCGAGATCGAGCCGACTTTCGCTGCCGCTTGGGCGGCCCTGGCGAACGCGTATCTGCTGTCCAATTCCTACTTGGGCCATCCGGCCGAATCCACCTACACGGGCGCCGCATCCGCCATCAATCAGGCGCTTCGCTTCGACCCGGAGTCGGCCACGGCGCACGCTGCGCTGGGCCTGCTGCGGGTTCAGCGCGATCGTGACTGGGCACGCTCCGAAGCGTCCTACCGGCGCGCCATCGCACTCGAGCCGAGCAACGTCACCGCACACCAATGGCTCTCGGAGCTCCTGTCCCTGCTGAACCGACACCAGGAGGCGCTCTCCGAGATCGAGATCGCCATCGATCTCGACCCGCTCTCACCGCTCGTGCACGCGGCGGCCGCCCAGCGCCTGAACGCGGCGGGACGCCTGACCGAAATGCTGCGTCGCAGCCGCGACGCGGAAGCACTCGGTGCTCGCTTCCGGTGGCTGGAGCGCGAGAAGGCCTGGGCGCTCGAACGGCTCGGGCGCCACCAGGAAGGGCTGGCTCTTCTGGTCGCATTGGGCAAGACACGACGACCCACCACTGCCGCCGAGCAGAACGCACTCGACCTCGCCGTCCAGACTCACGGCAAGGTCGGTTACTTCCGGTGGGAGCACCAGCAACTGTTGAAAACCGATCCACGTCTGCCTGGCTATCCGACATGGATGGCCACGGTGAACGCCGGTATGGGTCTCGTGGACGACACCCTTCACTGGCTGGCCAAGGCGGTGCCAGAACGAAACATGTGGCTGGTGCACTCGTTGCGCGACACCGCGTTTGACGGGTTGCGTGACGACCCTCGCTTGATAGGCGTCCTCGAGGACATTCCGCTGTGGCACCCGGAGCCTGTCCCATCTGGATCCGCGCCTTCCAGGTCGGTGCCGTGACCCGTGACGTGCTTGCTGTCGTCAGGGCAAGACGCTCGAAACGAGGATCGCATCCCCTTTGGTGATCGGACTGTCAGCGGGCTTCGGCCACCCTTCGTGCGACCTCGCAGGACCCTTCGGACGGCTGAGCGCGCAACGCACCGAGTGCAAAGTCGTCATACGGCCCTAAGCTATTCCTAAGCTCTTTTTTGCGCTCCATCAGGACGGCGGCAGCGCGATGCCTCGAGTATCACCGGCGGAAGCTCGGCGCCTCCCCCGTGGGGAGGGTACCGCTCATGGACCGCGACAACGGAACGGGGTGGTGTCGCCGGCGCGGCCCAATCGCATTCGACTGGAGGCTCGTTCTCTATGCAACGTGATCGCGCAAGAAAGACATGGCACAAACTGGCTCACTGGGCGACCGTCAGCTTGCTGGTCGCCTCGATCAACCTACCCGCACCGATGGCGCGGGCCCAGCTCGGCCTCGCCGGGTTCTCGTTGAACGACGGCGTCGGTGCCGGTCGGCTCGGCAGCGCGATTGCGCGCGGGGACTTCGATGCCGACGGCTACGATGATCTCGCCATGGGCGCTCCCGAAGCCGAGGTCGCGGGAATGGCGAACGTAGGGGTCGTTCACGTCCACTTCGGCGGCTCCCAAGGCTGGTCTCGGATCGAGACGCTGACGCCCGTCGACCTGGATGACGAAGCCGAAGCCGGTGCGCGTTTCGGTACCGCGTTGACTGTGGGCGACTTCGATGACGATGGATTCGACGACCTCGCCATCGGCATGCCCGGACGCACCGTCAATTTCGGGGCGCGAGCTGGTGCCGTTTTCGTGGTCTATGGTGACGAAGACTCTCTCGACCGGAGTCAATTCATCAGCCAGTTGCTCTTCGAGGGTGTCCCAGAGGACGACGACCGACTCGGCACTAGCCTGGCCGCTGGCGACCTCTCGGGCGACGGCGTCGACGACCTCGTGATCGGCGTTCCGTTCGAAGACGTTCCGGACAATCCGGGGCCGCTGGGCGCGGCCGAGGATGCCGGCGCGGTGAACATCGTCTATGGTTCGGCGGGGAGTGCGCTCCAGGTCGGCGGCAATCAGTGGCTGCATCAGGACTCGCCCGGCGTCACCCTCAACGCCAACGCCAACGAGCTGTTCGGATTCTCCCTCGCCATCGGCCAATTCGAGGACGACCCAACGCCCGACCTTGCGGTGGGCGTGCCCGGCGAGGTGGTCAGCGGACCAGGGACTAAAGGCGCCGTGGTAATTTTCACCGGAGCCGTCGACGGCCTGGATCCGGTGGCGAGCAGCGAACGGGTATTGAGCCAGGACGATCCGGATATCTTGGGCTCCGGTCAAGACGGCGACCAATTCGGCTATGCGCTGACGGTTGGCGACTTCAATGGCGATTCGTGGACAGACCTGGCGATTGGTGCGCCCGGAGAGAGCGGTTTCGGGGTCACCGAAGCCGGCGCCGTCCACGTGATCTACGGTAACTTCTTCGGGCTGAGCACCTTCGACCAGCTCTTTCTCGAGAGCAGCTTCGATACGGATATCGATCCGTTCGATCGATTGGGTGAGGCGTTGGCTGCAGGTGATTTTGATGGTGACGATCGCGACGACCTGGCGATCGGTGCGCCGCTCGACAACTCGCTCGGATTCACGAACGCGGGGGAGGTCGACGTGCTCTACGGTACGTCGGAAGGCTTGGTCGTTGCCGGCGGGCAGGTGCTCAACATGATCTTCTTCGGTACCCTCGAGATCGCAGACGCGTTCGGTGCCGCCCTCGCCACGGGCCGCTTCTTCAACCGCAGCGCCGAAGGCCAGGACCTGGCGATCGGCATTCCGCGCCGCGGCGAGCCCTTCGGCGCCGAGCCCGGCGCGGTGCTGGTCGTCCGCAGCCAGTCGCTCTTCGCTGATGGCTTCGAGTCCGGGGACACGAGCGGGTGGTCCACCGTGCAG
>JBCCEE010000292.1:0-10805 GCA_039030415.1 Acidobacteriota bacterium | reverse complement strand
CCCGACCTGCAGTTCATTCTCTGCCACCTCGGCGGTGCGATCTGGCACGAGGAAGCCGCGCAGATGGTGACCCAGCACGACAACGTATGGGCCGACACCAGCGGCTTTGGCCTGTTCGCCCTGCGCCGCCTGCTGCGGGCCGGCGCCACCGTCGACTGGTCGAAGGTCTTCTGGGGCAACGATTCGCCGCCGTTCGCCTACCCCTTCAACCTGAAGTTGCATCTGGCGGCGCTGCGCGAGTACGACGCGTTGGATTTGGCTCCGCGCCTATTCCACGACAACGCGCAGAACTTCGCCGACCGCTACCTTGGATGAGCGTCAATCGGCCGCTCTTTCTGGCACTGCGCGGCTTCCTGAGGTGGGTCCTCAAGGCGCCGTTCTGGGGGCTGAAGGGATTCCGCGTCGTAGGTGCTGAGCGCCTGCCGCGGCGCCGCACGCCGTTGATCCTGGCCTGCAACCACGCCGCGTTCATCGACTCGGTGTACCTGATCCTGGCGGCTCCGGCTCGCTTCACAATCTGTGGCGCCAAGCCGCGGCTGTTTCGCAGCGCGCCGCTGCGCTTCGCCATGGCGCTGGCCAATATCCTGCGGGTCGATAACCGGGAGCAGTTCCTGGCCGATACCGGCGAGCTGCTGGCGGCGGGAGAGACGCTGTTGATCTATCCCGAGATGGGCCGTTTCCCGGAAGCTCTGGGAGAATTCAAGACCTGGGCTGCCGAGGTGGCGCTCGCCCATCGCGTGCCGCTCCTGCCGTGCTATCTCTATGGCACGACGCGAGGCCAGCGCGGTGCGCCGCGCCTGGTGGTGGGTGAGCCGCTCGAGCCGTCGGGTGACCCGGTGGACTTGACGCGTCGGCTGCGCGAGGCGATTGTGGCCCTGGCCCCGAAACCGCTGGCGGCGACTCCGCTGGCAGGAGCGGCGTGATGATTTTCGTCTCCGGCGCCAACGGCTTCATCGCCCGCCATGTGGTGCGAGCGCTGGCAGCGGCGGGGGAGTCGGTGCGCGCTTTCGATATCCGCTTTGGTGACGATTTCGCCGAGGAGTTTCCCGGCGTCGAGGTCGCGCCGGGGGACTTGGGAGACGCCGCGGGGCTCGAGCGCGCGCTGCAGGGCGCCCGGACGGTGGTGCATCTGGCTTCCAAGCATGTCGATCACGACGGCTCGGGCTTCGAGAAGATCAACGTCGAGGGCACCCGCGCGCTGTGCCGGGCGGCTGCGGCGGCTGGCGTCGAACGCTTCATCTACCTAAGCTCCGTGGGTATCTATGGCCACGGTGCCCACCGCGATGCCGACGAGACGACGCCGATCCAGCCGGACACGCCGTTCTCGCGCTCCAAGGCGGCCGCCGAGGGCATCGTGCTCGACTCCAGCCGCGCCGGTGATTTCCAGGGCATCGTGCTGCGTCACCGTTTCGTCTACGGCGAGGGTGACGCCGCGGTGCTACCGCGGCTGATCAAGGCGGCGCGCAGCTATCCCTTTTGGCTGAGCGGCGGCAAGGCGCGCATGTCGTTGATCTGGGCGCCCGACCTGGCCGAGATCATCCGTCGCCTGGCTGATCCCGAGGCGGTGGCGGTCGACGCCGAAGATCCGGTCTACCACGTCACCGACGGCGAGCCGATCAGCTACCGGCGAGTGATCACCACGATCTGTGAGGCGTTCGACTACAAACCGCCCCGCATCAGCATTCCGTACCGTCTGCTGTATGCGCCGGTGCGGCTGCGCGAGCTGCTGCTCGGCATCGATCCCGAGGTCGCGGCGTCGTCGGTGACCTCGATCCGTCTCAAGCTGGTGGCGCAGGATAACGACTTCTCCAACCGCAAGCTGGCGCGCCTGCTGCCGGATCTCGATCCCACTCCCTTCGAGGACGGTTTTCGCCAGTCCCTAGAGTTCTATTCGCAGTTCCGTTGATTTGGTAGCGCGCCCGGTTCCTACTTAGCGTCCCCTGACTCCCTATTGCGTCCCTGACTCTGTACTGCGACCCTGATTCCTTACTGCGGCCTTGCCGAGGTCGCCCGCCCCTCGAATCCGCGAGCCCAACCCATGGTCAAGTCTCTCTTGGTGCCGATTCTGCTGCAGGTCCAGCGCGTGGTGATCTTCGTGGTGTTCAAGACCCTGCTGTTCTTGAAGATCCGCAACGCGCGCTACATCCCGCGCTCCGGCCCGGCGATCATCGCCCCCAACCACCAGACGCGCATGGATGCGCTGCCCCTTGGCTACCGGGTGCCGCAGCCCGTGTTCTGCGCCGTCGACCGCGACTACTTTCACAAGCCGTTCATCGGCTGGTGGCTGCGCACCTTCCGCGGCGTGCCGCTGGGCGATCGGCGCGATCGCGAGGGTTACCAGCGCTGCCTCGAGGTGATTCGCGGCGGCAACCGCCTCATCCTCTTCCCGGAGGGGTCTTTGACCCGCGACGGCAAGCTGCGCAAGATCCAGCCCGGCGCCGCCCGCGCCGCGCTCACCCATGGCGTCGATATCGTCCCCGCCACCCTTGTCGGCGCGTTCGAGATCTGGCCGCGCCACAGACCCTACCCGAAGCTCTTCAAGCCCCTGGTGATCAAGTTCTACCCGCCGATCCGCTGTGAAGTCGTCACCGACAAAGTCGAGCTCAAGCAGCGCATCGCCGAGATCAACGAGCAGCTGGAGCGCATCATGAAGCGCCGGCTCGCCGCCTGGGCCCGACTGAAGGAGCGGCGGGGTAAGGGCTAGAAGCTGCCCTGGCCAGGTAGATCCAAAGTAGTGAGTAGCGCTCTTTCGACTTCTTTCAGCGCTGCTGCTGACAACGTGCCCCATTTCTTACCAAGCCTAGTCTTGGCAATGGAACGAACTTGTTCACCGAGAGCAATGGAGTCAGCACGGAGGCCACCATCTGGTGCTTTGATGAGGGTCTGGCTCGGGTAGATCTTGCGATGAGAGCGGTAGGTCGTGCATGGGACGACCACGACTACCGGACTCGATCTATTGATGGCGTTGCGGCTGATGACGATGACCGGCCGCTTTCCGGACTGCTCGGAACCTTCCGCAGGATCGAGTCGAGCTGAATAGACGGCGCCTCGATTCAAGAGCCCGCCATAGGGACTCGTGATCGGCAGTCTCGAACTCTGAGGCGATCTCCAAAGCCTCGCTTTGGTATTCTTGGTCTTCAGCCATGCCATCAAAATCGGCATCGATCGCCTGACGCTGAACTGCAGCCAATTGGTTCTCGAGTGCCAAGTTGACCAGCTCAGTGCGGCTTCGCGCGACACCCTCACGGATTGCGTTGTCAACGGCTTCGAGTAGATCTGCAGCGATCGCGACAGTGGTTTGGACTCTAGGTACCGGCATAGCTAGCTCCTTAGTGCCGCCAATAGAACGCATCGACCAAGGTCAATTGTGACAACAATTCATGGGGTCGGCAAATTACAGCAGCGGGATTCGAGCTTTGTGAGGATCTGCTCGTGAGTTGCCGAGCGCGCGCGGCGCTCGAGCCAACCGCTAGCTCGTCTTGTGCGGCGGCTTGACGTCGACGCACAGCAGGCGATCCTGCAGGGTGCCGTCGAGGTAGGCTTGGCGGCAGGCTTGGCGGCGGACTTTGCCGCTGGTGGTCTTGAGGATCTCGCCGGGCTGGGCGACGAGTAGCACGTCGCAGGAGATGCCGTGGTCGTGCTGGACGCTGGAGCGGGCGGCCCTTACGACTTCGTCGAGCTGCTGGGCAGTGACTTTCTTGCTCAGGACCTCGGTCATCATCACGATCTGCTCGCGCTCCCGTCCTCCGCCGTGGCCGTTGCCTTCCGACGGCGGCGCCGAGAAGGCGACGGCTCGGCCCGGGCGAATCAGCTCGTGGCTCGAGAATACGGACTCCTCGAGATCCTGCGGATAGAGGTTGCGGCCGCGCAGGATGATGAGATCCTTGATTCGTCCGGTGACGAACACTTCGCCCTCGAAGCAGAAGCCGAGGTCGCCGGTCCGCAGGTAGCCGCGGTCACTCGTACTGCTGGCGCCGGCGAGGCGGGCGCGGAACGCCTGCTCGGAGAGCTCGTCCAGCCCGTAGTAGCCGGCGGCCTTGCTCGGTGAGTCGACCCAGATCTCGCCGACCTGATCGCCGCTCAGCTCCTGGCGGCTCTCGGGGTCGACGATGCGTACGTCGACGGCCTCGGACGGCGGCCCGCAGCCGAAGAGGGTGAGCGCATCGGCGTCGTCATCGGCCGCCGCTACCACTTTGCGATCGTGCTCGAGCGGGTCGCGCTCGACCCGTAGCCGCCGGCGTCCGAACACCGAGACGCCGACGGTGTGCTCGGCCAGGCCATAGGCGGGGCAGAAGGCCTCGGGAGAGAACTGGGACTCGGTGAAAGCGGTGAGGAAGCCATCGACGGTGGAGGCGCGGATCGGTTCGGCGGCGCTCATCGCGACCTTTAGCGTGCTCAGATCCCAGCCCTGACGCTGCTCGGTGGTGGTCTTGCGCACCGCCAGGCGGTAGGCGAAATCGGGTGCCGCGGTGTGGGTGGCTCGGATGCGCGACATGACGTCGAACCACAGATAGGGCCGCCGCAGGAAGCTGAGGGGCGACATCATGTAGAGCGCACCGTTGCCGTGGAGCGCGCTCAGGATGCCGCTGACCAAGCCAAAGTCGTGGAAGTGAGGCACCCACATCACCGAGCGTGAGTCGAGGCCGAGGCCGAGATCGGCAGAGTTGATCGCCAGCTGGTGGAGGATGTTGCCATGAGTGATCATCACTCCCTTCGGGCTCGAGGTCGAGCCCGAGGTGTACTGCAGGAAGGCGGTGTCTTCGAGCTCCGGCACGTGAAAGGGGAAGGGTCGGGAGCTGGGACGCAGGCGATCCGTGCGGTGCCAGGGCAGGTTCGACCAGGCGCCGCCGCGGCGCGCGAAGAGGTCTTTGGCGGCGGCCAGACGCTTGGCCCGCAGGTAGCTGCCGTCGGTGAGGATGGCGACGCTGCCGCTGTTGGCAGCCACCGACTCGAAGGCCTTGAGGTCGTTGGTCAGCTTCATCGGGTTGGGCGGCGCCACCGGCACCGGCATGATGCCGGCCACCAGGCAGCCGATGAAGGCAGTGACGAAATCGAGCGATGGTGGGTAGACCAGCAGCACTCGGTCGCCCGGCTCGAGGCCGAGATCCTCGATCAGGAAACGCGCTACGCTGCTGGTGGCGTCGCCGAACTGGCGGTAGGTGGTGGTGGCCTGGTCGCGCCCCTTGCCGTCGACAAAGACGTAGAGGAGCTGGTCCGGGCGGTCCTGGATGTGTTGCTCGAAGCGCTGGAGGACCGAGAGAGGTGGTGTCATCTTGCCGTGTGCCCTGAGTTTGAAGGCCGAGTGCTGTTGGCCGTGTGCTGAGGCGTCGTGGGTCGTGAGTCGCCCGGCGTCGCATCGAGGCGCGGTGCGCCATGCTCGCGCAGCGAATCGCCTGATGGCTCTTGGACCGGGCTCTTGCCCGAGGTCCGAGCGGTGCGAGCGTCACGTCAGCCCTTAAAGGTGAGAAGATGGCGGCGGCTCGGGCCGCTACCGGTCCCAAGGATATACGCTTTCTGCCGCGTTGTTCGCGGTTGGCGAAACAACCCGGAGGGGTGCACGGCTCCCGGCGGAGCGAGGCCGCGGCCCCGAGTTTGGCTTGATATGACACAGCCGCAGATCACGAGCGCACCGCCAGCCCGCGAAACGGCGGCGACTAGCGGCCTGAGAGGGCCGAGCGCGGCGTCTCGCCGAGTGATCGCGGGCGTCGTCGGGTGGGCAGGCTGGTTGCTGTCACTGGGCTGCGTGCTGCCGTCTCCGACGCTCGAAGCGGCAGAACGCACTGAGGCCGTGATCCCTACCGAGGCTGTGATCTCTACTGAGACTGTGGTCCTCAGCGAGGCTATGGCCCTTGGTGAGACCGTAGGCGAGGTGGATCTCGGCCCGCACCTCGAGATCCTGGAAGATCGCTCGACCTTCTGGACCTTCGAGGACGTCACCTCTCCCGCACTGCGCGACCAGTTTCAGCCGAATCGCCAGGGGACGCCCAACTTCGGATTCTCGAGCTCGGCCTATTGGGTGCGCTTTCGGGTCGAGAATCGATCGCGGCAGGGCGGCTGGCGGCTGGTGCTCCACTCGCCGAGCATGAACCAGGTGGCTATCTACCGTCCGACCTCGGACGGTGGCCACGCCGTCTACGAGACGGGGAACCTGCTGCCCTTCGCCAGCCGCGAAATCCCGCACCGCCAGTTCCAGTTCGACCTGCCGTCGCTGGAGCCGACGGCCCCGGCGGTCTCACAGGTACAGACCTTTTACCTACGGTTCGAGAGCGAGGCTGCCATGATCCTGCCGCTCAAGCTGTGGGCGCGGCGCGACCTCGAGCGCCAGGGGCAGCTCGAGAGCCTGGGACTCGGGCTGTTTTACGGTTTCATGCTGGCCTTGATCGGCTACAACCTGCTGCTGTTCCTGTCGCTGCGAGACGCCAGCTACTTCTACCATGTGCTGCACCTCACGGTGGCCATGGCGTGCCTGCTGGCGTTCGACGGACTCGGGCAGCAGTTCTTCTGGCCACGGGATTGGAATTGGGATCCGCGCGCCGTGCTGCTTTTCTTGGCAGCGACATGCGGCGCAGCGGTGAAGTTCACCAGCACCCTGCTGCGCACTTCGATTCTGGCGCCCAGGGCACACCGGGCGATGGAGGTGACGACTTGGGCGGCGGTGGGGCTCATGGCGCTGGTGTTCGCGCTGCCTTATGGCGTACTCGCTGAGCCCCTGATTCTCTTTCAGGTCCTGTCTTACGGACTGATTCTGGCGGTGAGCTGGGCGGTCTGGCGCGGCGGCTATCGGCCAGCGCGCTTTCTGCTCGCGGCCTGGCTGACGTTCTCGGTCAGCGTGCCGATCCTGGTGATGTTGACCCGGGTTGTACCGTGGCTGTCGCCGGTGTGGGTGGACATTGGAATCCGCTTGGGCACCAATGGCTTTGTGCTGTTTTTCTCTCTGGCCCTGGCGGATCGCATCCACATCATGCGGGAGGAGAAGGCGCGAGCGCAAGCCGAGCTGCTGAGCGAGCAGCAGGGAGCGTTGGATCTGAAGAGCGAGCTGAACGCGGTGCTCGAAGCATCGAAGGCCGAGCTCGAGGCTCGCAACGCCGAGCTCGAGCGCTACACCTACACGGTGAGCCATGATCTCAAGGCGCCGATCGTCACCATCAAGGGCTTCCTGGGTTTGCTCGAACGAGACCTCGACCGAGGCCATCGGGAGCGCGCGGCCGAGCACATTCAGCGGGTCTTCGGAGCCGCCGACAAGATGGCGCGGCTGCTCGACGAGCTGCTCGAGATGAGTCGGATCGGCCGGGTCATGGGAAGGCCGGAAGCGATCGACCTTTCAGAGCTGGCGCAGGAGGCCGCTGGGTTGACCGTCGGCCCAGCCTCGGAGCATGCGGTCGCGTTCGATATCCAGCCTCAGATGCCCATTGTCTCGGGGGACCGCACTCGCTTGCTGGAAGTGTTTCAAAACCTGCTGGAGAATGCCGTCAAGTTCACCCGCCACCAGGTCTCGCCGAAAATCGAAGTGCGTGCCCGTCAGCAGGGGGACGAGGTGATGTGCTCGGTGCGGGACAATGGCGTCGGCATCGACCCGGCCTATCACGAGACCGTCTTCGGGCTCTTCGACCAGCTCGATCCGAACGACGGCGGTACCGGTATCGGCTTGGCGCTGGTCCGGCGTATCGTCGAAGTCCACGGTGGCCGCATCTGGGTCGAGTCGGAAGGCGAGGGGCAGGGCAGCACCTTCTCATTTACGCTGCCGCTCCACGTGGATTGAACGGTCTTGCGTCGGCGGGCGGCGGCCAGCTATCGTGTGGAGCATGAGCGACGCGCCCATCCTGAGTGAGTTTCCGTCCCAAAGCCGGGTCGACGCGACGCCGGAGACGCGCGAGGTGCATCTGTGGAGCGTGGATCTGCATCCCGACGCCAAGGCGGTGGCGGCCTTTCGCAAGCTGCTGACGTCCCAAGAGATCGAGCGCGCCGAGCGCTTCAAGTTCGACCGTCACCGGCGGCGCTTCATCGTGCGGCGCGGCGCGCTGCGTCGGCTGATGGGAGCCTACCTCGAACAGGATCCGGCGGCGGTGCGGTTCGAAGAAGGGGAGAAGGGCAAGCCTTTTGTGCCGCAGCCGGAGGCGCCGCCAGCGCAGATGCTGCACTTCAACCTGACGGACTCCAAGGACCTGGCGGTCTACGCCATCACGCGTGGGGCGGAGCTCGGCGTCGACGTCGAGATCCTGCGGCCGATGCCGGATGCGCTGAGCATCGCCGAGCACTTCTTCGCGGCCGACGAGCGCGAGGATCTGCGGGGGGTTCCGGAGACCGAGCGTTCGGCGGCGTTTTTCAACTGCTGGACCCGCAAGGAAGCCTACATCAAGGCGATCGGCGAAGGTCTGTCCGAGCCGCTGGATCGATTTTGCGTCACTCTGAAGCCGGAGCAGCCCGCCCGTTTCATCCACCTGGGGGGCGACTCGCGTCGCGCTCGCGACTGGTCGCTTTACCACATGCTGCCCGAGCCCGGCGCGGTCGGCGCGTTGGCCCTGGAGGGGCCGGGCTGGCGGGTGACCCGCTGCTACCGCTACGCTTTCCAGGATTGAGTCGGCGAGCCGTGGGTCAGCGACACGTGAGTCAGCGAGCCGTGACTCGGTATGACGTAGCAGACGAGCCGTAACACTGGGCGGCTTCGAAGCGTAGGGGATGTTATGGACCTCTTGATCAAATTCTTCGTCTTTACCGTTATCGCCGCGATCAGTCCCCAAGTTTCGCCCGGCATCAAGGTGCGGGGCACGGGAGCGGCGGCGCTGGTCGCGCTCGTCTTCGGCATCTGCAACGTGCTGATCGGCTGGCTTTTGACCGGCATCTTGACGTTTTTCTCGCTACCCCTGATCTGGCTCACCCTCGGCCTGTTCAAGATCGTGGTGACGACGATCATCAACGCCATTCTGCTCAAGATCACGGACGCTGTGCTCGAGCCATTCGAGCTCGACGGCTGGGGGCCTGCCTTCGTCATGGGCTTCCTCTTCGCCTTGGGGAGCCTGGCAACTAGCTGGCTGTAAGAGCTCTCGGGGATCGAGGTACCGCAGCGGGCCGCGAAGGCCCGCTTTGAGACGTAGGCGGATCCCGCTAGCATCGGCGCGCCGACCCTCGGTCGGCGATGCGTCGTGCGGGTTCCCCCATGGTCTTTTCGTCGATCGAGTTTCTATTCCTTTTTCTGCCCCTGCTGCTGGGGCTCTACCGCATCGTGCCGCGGCGCTTCGAGAACGCCGTGCTGCTGCTGGCGTCCCTGCTGTTTTATACCTGGAGCGGCGGGGCGTTCCTGCTCATCCTGCTGGCTTCGATCGGGGGCGATTATTTTGCCGGTGCCTGGGTAGCGCGGGCGCGTGAGAAAGGTCTAGAGCGGCGGGTCGCGGTCGGCGTCGGCGTCTCCGTCGGCGTCAATCTGGGGCTGCTGGCGTGCTTCAAGTACGCCAACTTCATCGTCGAGCAGCTCAACGGGATGGCGGCTTCGATGGGCTGGGGAACCATCGCCTGGACAACGATCGGGCTGCCGATCGGCATCTCGTTCTTCACCTTCCAGAGCATGTCATACACCCTCGACCTGGCTCGCGGACGCGCCGAGCACCTGCGCAACCCGCTCGACTTCGCGCTCTATGTGGCGCTCTTCCCGCAGCTCATTTGCGGTCCGATCGTGCGCTACCACGAGATCTCGCGGCAAATTCGGAAGCGCCGCGTGCGTCTCGCAGACGCCACCGAAGGCGCTGTGCGATTCGTCCATGGCCTGGTCAAGAAGGTGGTGGTCGCCGACGCTGCGGGTTCGCTGGCCGACTCCGCCTTCAGCGTGCCGGGGGATCAGCTCAACGCCGGTACCGCCTGGCTCGGCGTCATCGCCTACACGCTGCAGATCTACTTCGACTTCTCGGGCTACTCGGACATGGCGATCGGCCTCGGGCGGCTGTTCGGCTTCACGTTTCCCGAGAACTTCCGGCGCCCCTATTCGGCGATCTCGATCACTGACTTCTGGCGCCGCTGGCACATGACGCTATCGAGCTGGCTGCGCGACTACCTCTACATCCCGCTGGGCGGCAGCCGTGGCGGAGCCTCGGCGACCTACCGCAATCTAGTCATCGTCTTCCTGCTGTGTGGCCTGTGGCATGGCGCCAACTGGACGTTCGTGCTGTGGGGCGCCTTTCACGGCGCGCTGCTGGTGATCGAGCGCCTTACCGGTCAGCGTCCGACCGAGACCGCGTCATTCGTCGCGTTGCGGCGGGCCTGCGTGATGCTGATGGTGACGCTGGGCTGGGTGATCTTTCGGGCCGATTCCGTGCAGCACGCGGTCGCGATCTACGCCGCGATGTTCTCGTTCTCCGGCTTCGAGCTGGCGCCCGAGGTGGCGCTAGCGCGGACCCATCGCGTGGCTCTGGTCACTGGCTTGGCGGCCCTGGTTGTCCTGCTGCCGCGGAGCTTCGTCGCTGGACCGCAGCTGGCGGTGCAGCCCGGGCCGCTGTTCTCGCTCGTACGGGTTGTCTGGCTGGGGGGTGGTGCGGTGATTGCCACCACCCTCATCGCCAGCGGAAACTTCAGTCCGTTCCTCTACTTTCAGTTCTGATCGGCCTGCCGGACCGGCAGCTGGCAGCGTGGCGGCCGGCTTGGGCTGACGGGCGTTCCCTGGCGCTTTCGGGGCGCCCGGGCCGGAAGGAGTCTCGATTCATCACATCAGGATGGCGGGATTTGTGGGCGTTTGACGAATTACCTCGTCGAGGGCATCAGACTTTCATCCGTCTCGAGCTCTCCCGACCTCCCGACCTCCCGACCTCCCGACCCAGGAT
>JBCCEE010000291.1:0-10857 GCA_039030415.1 Acidobacteriota bacterium | reverse complement strand
GACCGGGAGTCGCCGCCGGCAGCAGCAGGCGCGTCAAGATCGTCAGCCGCCCGAGGCCGAGGGCGGCACCGCCGAGGCGATATTCCTCAGGCACGGCTCGCAGCCCTTCCTCGGTGGCGCGGATGAGGATCGGCAGCACCATGCAGGCCAGGGTCAAGCCGCCCGAGAGAATCGAGAAGCCGAGGCCTAGGGCAACGCAGAACAACGCGTTTCCGAACAGGCCGAAGACGATCGACGGCACCCCCGCCAGCACATCCAGACTGCGGCGCACCAGCCGCCCGAACGCCGCCTCCGCCGGCGCGACTTCGGTCAGCAGGATGGCGGTGCCGAGGCCAATCGGTAGGGAAACGCCAAGGGCGATCGCCAGGATCCAGGCAGTCGAGTGCAGGATCGGCCCGATCCCTCCCGCACGTCCGGCGCTCGCCGGCGCCTCGACCAAAAACGCCCACGACAGCTGCCCCGCGCCGTGACGCAAGAGGTCGGCGAGCAGCCAGAGGAAGACCGCCGTGACTGCTAAAGCGGCCACGGCGGCGAGCGTCGCCGCTAGCCGATCCGGGCCGTGGCGATCCCGACCGGACGCCAACGCCGCCCAAGCCTCCCTATCCAACAGCCCCTCCTTCGCTCGCCACGGCTCGGCGTTCGAGTGCGTCGGCTGCCAGCACCAATGCGCTGACCAGCAGCAGCAGCAGCAGGCCGCTCACGAACAGCGCCGAACGATGACCTTCGAGCGCGTAGGCCATTTCGAGGGCGATGTTGGCGGTGAGAGTGCGCACCGGCGCGAACAGGCTGTCGGGAACCGCCACCACATTGCCGCATACCATCAAGACGGCCATGGTTTCGCCGAGCGCTCGACCGATGGCGAGCAATATCCCGGTGCCGATTCCGGAACCGGCGGCGGGCAGCACGACGCCTCGCAGCGTCGCCCAGCGGCTCAGGCCGAGCGCCGCCGCGCCCTCGAGGTAGCGGCGCGGTACGCTGACCAGGGCAGCGTCGCTGGTCAAGGCGGTGGTCGGCAGGATCATCAGCGTCAAAATCAGAATGCCAGCCAGCAGGCTAGCTCCCGGCGGCTCGAAGCTCGCCAGAATCGGCACGACCACCACCAGGCCCCAAAAGCCGTACACCACCGACGGAATGCCAGCCAGCAGCTCGATCAACCAGCGATAGGCGCGCCCGAGGAACGGCGGCGCGTAGACGCGGCGGAAAATCGCCGACAAGACGCCGAGCGGAGCCGCCAGGACGATCGCGCCGAGGGTGGTCAGAAGCGTACCGAGCAGCATCGGCACCAGGTTGAACGAGCCGACTTCCGGACCGCCGGCCGGATGCCAAGACGGGTCGTAGAGGAACCGGTCGATTCCGACCGCGGTCAACGCCGGCCACGACTCGACCAGCACGAACGCAGCGATGAGCAGCACCAGCGAGCCGCTGAGCGCAGCACTCAACCACAGGCTGCAGCTCAGCAGCCTGTCAGCTCGCCGGAACAAACGACAGCTCTCGCACCAGATCGGAGACCGCCGGCGAACGCGCGTACTCGATGAACCGCTGAGCCAGGTTCGAAGGGGTGCCGCGGGTCACCAGGGTGAGGGGGCGCGCCAGCGGAAACGTGCCGGCACTCAGCGCCTCGGTACTGGCGACGACTCCCGACATCGGCAGCAGCTTGATCGCCACACCACGCGCCGCAGCATGCTCAGCGGCCCCGATCGAGACATAGCCGACCGCCCCGGGATTACCCGCCACCGTCTTGATACCCTGCTCGTTGTCGCCGATCACCACCGAGGCCGCCACCTGACGATTTTCGAGCGCGAAGTGCTTCAGGAAGAGCTCGAGCGTGGAGCGCCCCTCGGCCTTGTTGACCACCGTGATCGGCCGCGTCTCACCGCCAACCTCGCTCCACTCCTGGTGGCGACCGGTGAAGATCGCCACCACCTCGGAATCATCGAGCCTCTCGACCGGGTTGTCGCGGTGGACGATCACGCAGATACCGTCCCGCGCGATGGTGTGGCCGCTCAGGTCCTCCTCGGCTGGACCCAGCGCCCGGGACGCCATGCCGATATCCGCCAGCCCCTGGCGGGCGTCGGCGATGCCGCGCGACGATCCCCCGGTCTGGACGTCGACCCGCACGCCTTCGACAGCTTCGAACCGCTTGCCGATCTCGGCGACCAGGGGCGCGACCGTGCTCGAGCCGGTGATCACCAGCCGCTCGGTCGGTGGCGAGCCAGCACCGGCAGCGCCACAGCCGGACATCAGGACACCTAGGATCGCCAGGGCGATCCCCGACGCTGCCGCGACACGATGGGACTTCACGATTCGGACTCCTCCTGAGGAAACGACAGCTGGCAGCAGCCGAGATTGAGTGAACGCTGCGCCATGCCTCCTTCGACCCCTTCCGCCAAGGTGTAGACCACCGCCTTGCCGTCGCGTTGAGCTTCGAGCAGCCCCATCTCGCGCAAGACCCGAAGATGATGCGACAGCAGGCTCTGCTCGACGCCGAGCTCGTCGCCAAGCTCGCCGACCCGCTTGGGACCTTCCATCAAGGACTCCATTACCGCCAGACGTGTGCCGTCGGCGAGAGCCTTGAGCTTGGAGACACAGGGATCGGACGCTTCAGAGGAGGTCATCGGGCCTCCGGGCTCGACCGTCGAGCGGTGTTGGATGTGAATGGCGTTTCATATGAGCGTTGTTTCATATGTTACGGCTTGCCGGCGTCGTCGGTTTGCAGCGATCGAGACATTTTTCATGCGGACCCGGCTCCAGGTGTCATCCATCGTGGACGGGTCGTCGAAATCTCTCAAGGGAGATCAAAGTACTGATGAGACAACAGGCCGGCTCGACCGGCTGCGGAGAAGTAAGATGACAGACGTTGACAATCATCCGATCTATCTGATCCTCGGAGCGACCGGTGCCGTCGGCTCCGCATTGGCGCGACGGCTTTCGGAGCGTGGAGCGCGGGTCGTGGTTGCTGGCCGACGCCTCGACGCCCTCGAAGCCTTGGCGGACGAGGTTGCCGGAGTGCCGCTCCAGATCGATGCACGCGATTTCGAGCAGGTGGCGGAAGCCTTCACCGAGGCCAAGAGACTCTCGGGACGCCTGTGCGGCGCCGTCAACTGCGTAGGCTCGATCCTGCTCAAACCCGCCCACCTGACCACCGCGGCGGAATTCGAGGAAACGATCGCTACCAACCTTGGCTCCGCCTTCGCCACAGTGCGCTCAGCAGCTCGCGCCATGCGGCGAAACGGTGGCTCGGTGGTGCTCGTATCCTCGGCCGCCGCCTCGATCGGCTTGGCCAACCACGAGGCGATCGCTGCCGCCAAAGCGGGTATTGAAGGCCTGGTGCGAGCGGCTGCCACCACCTATGCCCACGCCCGCCTGCGGGTGAACGCGGTCGCACCGGGCCTGGTCGACTCGGCCATGAGCCGACGTATCATCGACAATCCCAAGGCTCTCGAGACTTCGCTGGCGATGCACCCGCTGGGCCGCGTCGGACGGCCCGAGGAGATCGCGACGCTGATCGAATGGCTGTTGGGCCCCGAAGGCGACTGGGTCACAGGCCAGATCTGGGGCGTCGATGGTGGGCTGGCGACGGTCAAGCAACGCACCGTTGCCTGAAGGGGCTCGTTCAATCGAGCTTTTGACTCGCCCTGCTCTTCAATCAGCACGGACAACGCCATCGATGAGGTTAGAATCAAACGATGGCGACGAGCAACTCATTGGACGAGGTCCTCATCGCACTGCGAAGGATCATGCGCGCGGTAGATCTTCACTCCCGCTCTCTGATTCAGCGTTACGGGCTCACCGGCCCTCAGCTCGTGATCCTGCGCGAGCTTTCTCAGCTCGAGGAGGCTTCGGGCAGCGAGCTCGCAAGGTCGGTCAGCTTGAGCCTACCGACGGTTACCGGCATCCTGACGCGCCTCGAAAACCGCGGGCTCATCACGCGCAAGCGCAGTGAGACCGACAAGCGCCGGGTCTTGGTTCGCCCCACCGCCGAGGCCGCAGACCTGTTGGCTACTGCGCCTCCTCCGCTTCAGGATTCCTTCGCAAGCCAGTTCGAGACGCTAGAAGACTGGGAACAGTCAATGCTCCTGACATCGCTGCAGCGCGTGGTCTCGATGATGGAGGCCCGGGAGATCGACGCCAGCCCGTTCTTGACTACCGGCTCGATCGAGCAGCGCTGAGCTCGTGGTGCTGAGCTCGTAGCAGGGACCGGGCTGAATACCAGCTTCGTGAAGTGCCTAGCTCGCCTGTAGCGAGCCGGCGAAGAACTCCTCGACCAGCTCGCTGACCTTCTCTTTCTCCACCAAGAAGGAGTCGTGGCCTACGATGCTCGGCAAGCTACACCAGTGGCTTCGCTTGCCAGCCGCGTCGAGACGCTGGTGAAACTCGAGCTGCTCGTCGGTCGGGATGAGGTGATCTTCTTCCGCCGAAACGTTCAGAAACTCAGCCGACACGTCTTCGAGCGTTTCCTCCGAGCTTGGGCTTCCTTTCCAGACGTCGTGTAGGTCCATCGCCATCGATAGGATCAGGTAGGCATCGAGGTTGAACTTCCCGACGGCCTTGTAGCCCTGGTGCTCCAGGTAGGATTCGACCTCGAACACGCTTCTCTCTCGATCCGGCTTCCTGCTGGGATTCCAGGAGAATCGCTGGTTGAATTCGGTGCGCGACCGGTAGAAGAGAGTCCCGATCTCGCGCGCCAGGCGCAGCCCCTCGTCGATCGATTCGTCATCGCCGCACCGGCGCCCGAGCTGGATTGCCCGCCGCCCGATATGGTGGATGCCAGCCGTGTAGGGTCGGGTGCGATCGGTGCCGGCGAACGCCAGCACTCGCCCGACCCTACCGGGATGACGCATCGCCAGCTCGAGGGACTGCATGGCTCCCAGCGAACCGCCGGCCACGGCGAACAGATGATCGATCTTGAGCAGGTCCAGCAGGCGCACGTGAACGTTGACGATGTCGTGGACGCTGATCGTCGGGAATGAGTCGCCGTAGGCCAAGCCGGTGCTCGGATCGATCGAAACGGGCCCAGTCGTACCGCACGCACCCCCCAGCAGTGAGGGGCACAGCACGAAGTTCCGGTCGGTATCGAACGCCAGGCCGGGTCCGATGAGACCCTCCCACCATCCGGGCGTGGGATCATCGGTATGGGAGCTGGCATGCGAATGCCCAGAAAATGACGGACACAGCAGAATGGCGTTGTCGCGCTCGGCCGAGAGCTCTCCCCAGCTTTCGTAGCAAATCTCGAGACGCGGTAGAACCTCACCATATTCGAGCTCGAAGGGAGTTTCGTCGACAACCTGAATTGCCGCCGGCGACAGCTGGGGGAACTGGCTCTGCGATGGGCTGCCCGATCCGTTCTTCGAATCCGACACGGGCTTGGAATCTAGCTTGGCGCCTGGTCTCGCCGCCTCAGTCAACACAATTCAGATCTCCTTCATCAAGCTTTGGTCAGCGGGTCCCTCGACACACCATGGGTCGACACACCATGGGAGAGAGCAGTTCAGAGTCGTGCTTGGTGACCCGACATCAGGACGATCGCTCGTTCCTGGATGACTGCTTTGACGTCTAACTAACAAACCAAGGGTTTGATATCCAACCGTTCTCAGACTTTGGCCAGATTGACCTCTCCAAAGTTTCACAAGAAGTTTAATTATAAGGAATTTACGAGCCTATAGTCACTGGGCTCACGGGGCTTTACAGACTTCATTTCTTGGTTCAGGCCTCTGTCATTTTACAATGTAGACAAAGTATTTTCAAGGGTGTGACGCGAGCTTCACCGGCTGCTGGGGTGTGGAATTCTGGCAGAGAGCTAATCTAAGGCCCAGTCAAATACTTGACTGAGTCCAGAATTCATGATGCAATCGCCGCATGCGAGACGGTCTAGATCAGTTGCTTCGAAAAAACGGACTCCAGGTGACAGCTCAGCGCCTGGCCATCCTGCGCGCCGTGGCGGCGCACCCGCATGGCACGGCAGACGAGCTGATCGAGGAGGTTCGTGAGGTGATTGGATCGATTTCACGCCAGGCGGTCTACGACTCACTCGGCGTCATGGTCGAGAAGAGTATCATCCGCCGCATCCAACCGGCCGGTTCGCCAGCACGCTACGAGGATCGTGTCGGTGACAATCACCATCACTTGATCTGTCGCGGCTGCGCCATCATGTTCGATATCGACTGTGCAGTCGGCGAGACACCCTGCCTGATCGCCGATGACGACCACGGCTTCGAGATCGACGAAGCCGAGGTGATCTACTGGGGATACTGCCCAGAATGTCAGCAGGCGGCCAAGAATGGAACGAGCCGACCGGGATCGCCGAAGCGCTCGAAGAAGGCAGGAAAATCAGGTCGGAACATGAAAGAGCGCGCCAACCGGCCGCCTTCATGATCTGAAGTCCGCAGCTCATCCCACACCACAAACTCATGCTCTCTGCGCGGCGCTGGTGGCCGTGCTTCAGATAAAGCTCGCCGCGATCCCTTCTTGGGACTCGGTATTCGTCCACCCACCAACACTCACCCACCCTAAAAAACCTTGTCGTGAAGGAGGATCTTTCGATGGATCAGCATGCGGAAAGCTCAGGAAACGGAAGCGCGGGATTGGAGAGCGTAGGAGCCGGAAAATGCCCGGTCATGCACGGTGCAGCGCTGCACGGCGCGCAGACTCGAGGCACCTCGGCCAACCACCGCTGGTGGCCCAACCAGTTGAACCTCAAGATCCTCGACCAGAATTCGGCCCAGTCCAATCCGATGGGTGAGGACTTCGACTATGCTGAAGCCTTCAAGTCCCTCGACTTGGCGGCCGTCAAGGCTGATCTCGAAGCGCTGATGACGGATTCGCAAGACTGGTGGCCCGCCGACTTCGGCCACTATGGCGGTCTGTTCATCCGCATGGCGTGGCACAGCGCCGGCACCTACCGCATCGGTGACGGCCGAGGCGGCGGCGGCGCCGGCACGCTACGCTTCGCGCCCCTCAACAGTTGGCCCGACAACGTCAACCTGGACAAAGCACGCCGCCTGCTGTGGCCGATCAAGCAGAAGTATGGCCGCAACATCTCGTGGGCCGACCTGATGATCCTCACCGGTAACGTCGCCCTCGAATCGATGGGCTTCAAGACTTTCGGCTTTGCCGGTGGACGTGCCGACACCTGGGCGCCCGAAGAGGACATCTACTGGGGCCCCGAGAGTGAGTGGCTAGCCGACGAGCGCTACACCGGCGAGCGCGATCTCCAGAACCCGCTCGGTGCCGTCCAGATGGGTCTGATCTACGTCAACCCGGAAGGTCCCAACGCCAATCCGGACCCCCTGGCGTCGGCGGTCGACATCCGTGAGACCTTTGCCCGCATGGCGATGAACGACGAGGAGACCGTCGCCCTCATCGCCGGAGGTCATACCTTCGGCAAGATGCACGGCGCAGCGCCCGACTCGAACCTCGCCGCCGAGCCGGAAGGCGCGGATGTCGAGCTGCAGGGCCTCGGCTGGCAGAACAACTTCGGCAGCGGCAAGGGTGTCGACACCATCACTAGCGGCCTGGAGGGTGCCTGGACCACCGAGCCCACGAAGTGGAACCACGAGTACTTCGACCTCCTCTTCCGCTACGATTGGAAGCTCACCAAGAGCCCGGCTGGCGCTCACCAGTGGGTGCCCAAGAACCCGGAAGCGAAGGACAGCGTGCCCGACGCTCATGATGCCTCAAAGCGCCATACTCCGGTCATGCTGACCTCGGATCTCGCGTTGCGCTTCGACCCGATCTACGAGCCGATCTCGCGCCGTTTCCGCGACAATCCGGCCGACTTCGAAGAGGCTTTCGCCAAGGCATGGTTCAAGCTCACCCACCGTGACATGGGCCCCATCGCACGCTACCTCGGATCAGAGGTGCCGGCCGAGCCGCAGATCTGGCAGGATCCGGTGCCGGCGGTAGACCACGATTTGATCGACGACCAGGACGCAGCCGACCTCAAGGCAAAAATCCTGGCTTCCGGTCTGTCCGTTTCTCAGCTGGTATCGACCGCCTGGGCCTCAGCCGCTTCCTTCCGCGGCACCGACAAGCGAGGTGGTGCCAACGGCGCCCGCATCCGCCTGGCGCCGCAGAACAGCTGGGAGGTCAACACTCCGTTCGAGCTCGGCAAGGCGCTGTCAGCCCTCGAAGACGTCCAAAAGGCGTTCAATGCGGCGCAGTCCAACGGCAAGCGCGTGTCGCTCGCCGACGTCATCGTGCTGGGTGGCTGCGCGGCGGTCGAGCAAGCGGCCAAGAGTGCCGGCCAAGACGTGCAGGTGCCGTTCACGCCGGGTCGCACCGACGCCACGGTCGAGCACACCGACGAGAGCTCGTTCGCCGTCCTCGAGCCCACCGCCGACGGCTTCCGCAACTACCTCGGCAACGGTCACTCTCGCTCTGCTGAGGAGCTGCTGGTCGATCGCGCTCACCTGCTGACGTTGACGGCTCCCGAGATGACCGCCTTGCTCGGCGGCCTACGGGTGCTAGATGCCAACACCGGCGGAGCCAAGCATGGCGTACTCACCGACCGACCCGAGAGCTTGACGAACGATTTCTTCGTCAACCTCCTCGACCCGGCCACCGAGTGGCAGACCAACGGTGCCGAAGGAGTCTACGAAGGTCGTCATCGCGACTCCGGCGACGTCAAGTGGACCGGCACCCGCGTCGATCTGGTGTTCGGCTCGAACTCCCAGCTCCGCGCCATCGCCGAGGTCTACGCCTGCGACGACGCTCAGGAGAAGTTTGTCGGTGACTTCGTGGCCGCCTGGAACAAGGTCATGAACCTCGACCGTTTCGACCTCGCGTGAGCTCGTATCTGATCGATATGTCTCCCGGGTGATCGTCCGAGGGGCCTGCGTGGCCTCTTCTCCCAACCCCATCCGTCTTGCCCCTCGCCAGAGTCTGGCGAGGGGTTTTTGCATCTGCCCAGACCCTTCCGAATATCTCACAATTCAAACATTTTAAAGCGTGCATTTTCTCGTCATATTTAACGTCATATAAAAGTCTTTTAAAACGTCATATGAAAGTCTTTCATTTCGTCATATCCATCCTCTATCTTCTCTCCATTCGGTCACACGCGCCTGCTGCGCAGGCAACATCGCGTGATCCACGCTAGCTTTCGTCGTTGGCAGCTCATGCAGCTTCAGCGCTATAGCGGGTGGATCACTAGGATTTTTCTTCAGATTCAGGGAGTCGTTGTGATCCAGAGGCACGCCCCCCCTTCGACAAGGCCCTAGGCTCTGCGCCAGCAGGGTGGCACATGGAACTAACTCGGATAGCCAGCCGCACGGGCTGACTCGCCGCGGTTCCTGAGCTCTCACGAGCTCGAAGCGAGATCGCCAAGAGCCGACGCTCCGGCCTTCTCGCGCTCATTGAGAGCCTGCCCTTTTCGGCCTCTGTCCGTGGACTCGCGAGATCGGCTCGCGGTCCGATGCTCTCCATCTCTTTTCGTGCGACATCACCGTTGGAACGATCGCTATCGCTCGGGGATCGAGCGACAAGGAAGAGGTCTATCATGATTGGGAAAAAGATGATCTTGACGCGTTGGGCCATGGCGCTGCCGATCGCACTTGCGATCACAGCGGTCACGCCACGCATTCACCAGACGATTCTGGCCGGCTTCGTATGGAGCGACTCACAGAATCAGCGAGAGCTGGCGCTGAATTCGCGGATCGAACCGCGAACGGAGCACCGACACAGCCTGATCGTCCAAGCGCAGTCTACTGAACGCGCCGCCGCCGCGGTGCGCCGGGTCGGCGGCGAGATCACGCACGAGCTGGGGGTCATTCAGGCGGTCGCGGCCCGCCTGAACGCCGAACAGCTCCAACAGCTCGGCGACGACGTTCGGACCTTCGGCAATCACGACGTCCAGACCGCCAGCTTCGATCTCCAGCTCACGGCCACGGCGGATACCTACATCGACTCAGACGACGAAGACGACAACAAGGGCGACAAAGACGACCTGAAGCTCGAAGCCGATGAGGATGATCAGCAGCGTGTGCTGCTGCGGTTCGATCTCTGTGACGTACCGGCCGGAGCCACGGTGATCTCGGCCACGCTGCGGCTATACGTCTCGGATGAGGATGATGGCGAGGACCTGGTCGTGGGCGTGCACCGCCTGACCCGCGGTTGGGCCGAAGGCGATGGTGATGACGACTACGGCGCCGACTGGGAGCACCATGACGATCCCGGCAGCTGGGATAGCCAGGGCGGCGATTACGATCCGGTAGCCTTCGGGTGGTTCACTCCCGATGACGATGGTGAGTATTACGACGTCGACCTGACCCAGCTGGTTCAGCTTTGGGCCGACGGCACGTACGCCAATGAAGGCGTCATCCTGGTCGCCGAGGGCGACGACGACGAAGGCGAGGCCAGGATTGGTAGTCGCGAGAACCCGGGTCGTGAGCCGCTGCTCGAGATCCGCTATGCCGGCGGCAATCCGGCGAGCGTCACCTGCTCCTACGCGACCGGCGCCGGCGGTCTCGGTAATGTCACCCGCCAGGTGGCCGCCGACCGCCTGCACCGCTTGGGGGTCGACGGCTCGGGGGTCACCGTAGCGGTACTCGACTCGGGATGGTGGCACGAGCACAGCGAGCTGAAGAGGAACCGCTATGAGGACTCGAGAATCCTGGCGGAGTACAACGCGGTCGAGGACAGGCTCGAGCCCGTCCCCGACAAGTCGGGCCATGGCACTCACGTCACCAGCGTCCTGCTCAGCAGCCGGACGGCCGAAAGCGGCCTGAGCCACGGCATCGCCCCCAACGCCAACCTGGTGCAGGTGCGCGCTTTCGGCGAGTACGGCGTCGGCACCTACGCCGACGTCATCCGCGGTCTCGACTGGATCATCGCCCAGCGCGACGTCTACGACATCCGGGTATT
>JBCCEE010000290.1:0-10902 GCA_039030415.1 Acidobacteriota bacterium | reverse complement strand
TGATCTTCGAAGTCATCGGCAAAGGAAGCGTAGCTGGTGTCGAGCTCAGCGGGCTGAGGTAAGGTCTCGCTTTGACGCGACGCCCAGGCGGTGAGCCGACTGGCTCGCGGACGCTGCTCGAAGCACGCGTCGGCTATCTCGTTCGATGCCAGCTCGACGCGCCCTCGGATGCGGATCTGCCGATCTAGCGGTCCCCAGTAGAAGGTGAGCGCGGCGGCCGGTAGACGCGCTAGCTCCTGCCCCTTGACCGACCGCTCGTCCGTGAAAAAGACGAACCCTCGCGCATCGTGAAGCTCGAGCAGCACGATGCGACCGTCCGGCATACCTTCGAGATCCACCGTCGACAGGCAGGCCGCTGCCGCGTATTTGATGAGGTCGCAATCCTCGGCTTCCTGGTACCAGGCGTCGAACAAGCCCAAGGGCTCTACCGATGGACCAGCGGGCTGGGATCTCGAGGTAGCTATCGAATTCAACAGGGTTGACTTCCCGAAATCATGGGTCAATGCTTCGGCGTCATCGTTCTCCGGTAGAAGCTCGGGCGCCACGCTCCGAGGCTACCAAACCCGAGAGGACCTTTCGTTGACTCAGTCAACCCACCCACCATCACCCGAGGCGCTGATCAGCACCCGGGCGCGCCTCGAGCGGCTCGACGAGCTGCTGACGCGACCTGAAACGGACACCGCCGAGCTCGGCCAACTGGCGGCTCCAGAAGCGCTGGCGCAGCTCTTCGATATCGCCCTGCGAACGCAGCTGCGCGCCACCCACCGCGAGCCATCGATGCCGACCCCCAGCCTGCTGCTGGCAAAAGCACAACGGGCTAGCGAGCTCGGCGCGCTGCCCTTGGCGACGCCGGGGAGGCTGCGCACCGAGCTCGAGCAGTTGGGCGACCTTCTGCGGACGGCTGGCGCCTGGTCCACGGAGCATCCCCTGTGGTGGGAGCCGCTGCCGGCACCCACCGCAGCGGAGCGTTTGGGGGTGAGAGTCGCTCGCACCGGTGATCGCTGGCCATCCCAGAAGGTGCTGCGGGAAGCGTTCAGCGCACGATCCTGGGCGACGGCAGCCGAACTGCTCGAGCCCGCCCTGCTCGGCGAGCTGCACCAACAGCTCGAGACCGCCTATCAGGCCGGCTATCTCGACCTAGAGCGCGCCGGCGTCGGCGCCAGCGAGCGCGTCTCGGATCGACGCAGCGACGCGGTGCTCTATCTCAACGGCCACGAGCCCGAATTGCTGCGGGCCGCGCCTGCCGCTGCCGCTTGGATCCAGTGGTGCCTGGAGCAGCTCGGCCGTCGACTGGCCGCCGCCCTGGGTGGACGACCGATCTTCCCACCCGCCTCGGCGATGCTGGCACGCTACCCGGCCCCCTCCGCCGGCTTTCACCCCCACCTCGACAACCCCGGCGAGCCCAACGACAACGGTCGCACCGTAACCCTGGTGCTCTATCTCAACGGCCTGGAGACGCCCTGCAGTGGCGGCGAGATCGCACTCTGGAATACCGGCCGGCCGACCACCGAGCCGCCCGCTGAGATCCTGCCCGCGCATGGCGGCAACGCGGTGCTGTTCGACGCCCGGACGATTCCTCACCAGGTGCGGCCGCTGCTGCCGGGTCCAGCGCGCTGGGCGCTGACGCTGTGGTTCAACGACGCTCCCCAGCGTCCGCCCGAGCCGTCGCCGCCGCCTGATCTCACCCTCACGGACCTGCTGCTGCCGATCGCAGAGCCGCCGCTGCCGCCGGATACCGTGCTGTTCCACGAGCTCGACGACGCGACACCGGCCGGCACCCTTACTGTTTACCCCGGCACTGTGTCCCCCGGCACCGTGCACCCCACTACCGTGCGCCCCGCCGCGCAAGAGCGGCCGCGCATCGGCCTCATCAGCACGGTCTACCGCGCGGGCAGCACGCTCGATGCCTGGGTTCGCCACCATCTCGAGCTCGGCTTTGCCCACTTGCTGCTGGTCTTCGATCACCTCGAGGAGCCCGCGGAAGCCGAACAGGCGCGGCTTCTGACCGCACGCTACGGCGACCGGCTCACCGTGTGGGCCGGCTCGGACGTCGCTGAGAATCGCTGGCCGAATCTCGCCGAAAGCCTGCGCCACGAGCTCGAGCAGGTAGCCGGAAGCGGCGCCTCCAACCCGGCGATCGCGGCCCGGCAGACGCTCAACGCCAGCGCTGCACTGGGCGCCGCCCGCCGCGGTGAACTCGGCGGCAGGCCGCTCGACTGGCTGCTCCACCTGGACGCCGACGAGCTCTTCGTGCTCGAAGGCGCGGGGCGCGGAGGCGCCACCCTGAGCCAGCACTTTGCCGCCGCCGACCGTGCCGGCCTGCACTGCTTGCGCTACGCCAACCACGAGCTGCTGCACAGTGACAGGCTGCACAGTGGCAGGCTGCTGCATGGTGAAAGGCTGCTGCATAGCGACAGCGACCGCCTGAGCTTCAAGCTCAACCCGCGCCTCGCCGCCGCCAAGCTAGGTGCCGTGGGCTGGTCCAAGCTGGTGGCGCATCTCGAGATGGCCCAGACCGATCTGCGCCCCTACTTCACCGGCTACTTCAACGGTAAATCCGCCGTCCGAGTCGACAGCGCCACCAGCGCCGCCGGCGTCCACAGCTGGTCGCTCGATCCGACCCACGCTGACGCCCATCGATTTCTGGCTGGCCCCTCGGTCCTCCACTTTCACCTCACCTCGCGGGTGGCGTTTCGCGCCAAATACCTGGCGGTCGCTGGCGCCGAGGTGCTACCGGGTCCGGCCTTATTTACACCCTCTCCCCTCGAAGAAACCGTGCTGCAGACCATCCGCGATCAGCAGCGGGCGGGAGCCGACACCGCGACCCTCGAGCGCGAGCTCGACCGCCTGCACGCTCGCATGACGACCTTCGCCGATAGCGATGTCGAGCTGCTCGAAGCGGCGGGTCTCGTCCTGACCCCGCGCCTGCAGCACCCACTGCCCCTTCATAAATCCACTGCCTCTTCATAACCACCCGCCTCGTGACAAACGCTGGAGAAACCTCATGACCGACGCTACGCCACCCAACTCCAACCCCTCCCTCTGCATCGTCGGCGCACCCATGGATCTTGGCCAGTCGCGCCGCGGCGTCGACATGGGGCCCAGCGCCCTGCGCTATGCCGGCCTGCAGCGTCGCCTGGCCGCCCTGGGCTGTCAGGTGCAAGACTGCGGCAACGTTGGAGTCGCGGTTCGTGACACCCTGCCGCGCGAAGGCGGCATGGCGTTCTTGCCCGCCGTCGTCGAGGCTTGTGAAGCCATCTATGCCAAAGGCGTCGAGGCGATAGCCAACGGCGACCTGCCGCTGTTTCTGGGCGGCGATCATTCCACCGCCATGGGCACCGTCGGCGCGGCTTCCCACGAGCGCCGCACCGGCGTGCTGTGGATTGACGCCCACGGTGACTTCAACACTCCCGAGACTTCACCCAGCGGCAATATTCACGGCATGCCGCTGGCCGCCCTCACCGGCAACGGCATCCCCGAGATGGTCAACCTGGGCCGCCCCGGCCCCAAGATCTCGGCCCAGGACGTGATGCTGATCGGCATCCGCGATCTCGATACTCGGGAGCGCGAGATGCTGCGGGCCAGCGGCGCCGGCGTGTACACCATGCGCGAGATCGACGATCGCGGCATCGGGCCGGTGGCGCGTGAGGCGGTCAAGCGGCTCGAGCATCTGCCGCGCGTGCACGTCAGCCTCGATCTCGACGCTCTCGATCCCCGCGAGGCTCCTGGTGTCGGCACCCCGGTCACCGGCGGCCTGACCTACCGCGAAGCCCACCTGTTGATGGAGATCATCGCCGAATCGATCACCGTCGGCTCGATCGACATCGTCGAAGTCAATCCGATCCTCGACCACAGCAACCGCACCGCCGAGCTCGCCATCGAGCTGCTGCTTTCGCTTTTAGGCAAGACGATCATCTAATCAAGGCGACTCGTCTGGCAGCGTCCAGTCTTTGATCTCGAGACCTTTGTAGTCCAAGAAATCTCGTGTGTTTCGCGTTACCAGAATCAGGTCCTGGACCCGGGCAACTGACGCGATCAACCCGTCTCTGAAAGAGGGTGTCCGACCAATACTAGCCAGCCAGACGGGCGCGCTCTGAAGCGTGCCAATCCGCAGCCCTGGATTCATACGGCAAGATTGCGAGCGAAGGCTCCAGAACCTCTCTCAAATACTGCTCGAACGCCTTACGACGCTTCGATAGTGGAAGCCGATAACAACCATAGAGTAGCTCGTTCCAAACCGGCGACGCGGTGCAGATTCGATCGGCGTTTTCGCGCCACTGCCGGAGGACAAGAGCATTCGGTATCGGCTTGACTGGCTCGGAAAGGACGTTGGTATCAAGCAGGTATTTCAAACTCAGATCTCTGGCTCGACGCCTGAAGAACGATCCCGGACTCCCTGCAGGATCTCCTCGACATCGAGCTCTTCGAGATCGACCTGAGTACGAAAACTCTCGATAGCTGACCAAAGATCTGGCCGCTTCCTCGTGAGCTGATCGTACTTTCCTGCAGAAACCAGCACTGCTACCCGTCGGCCTTTACGGGTCAACTCCACCGATGCGCCGTCCTCCACAGCATGGACGAGCGAAGGCAAACTGTCACGGGCTTGAGATATTGAATACTGTCTGGTCATGACTGCCTAACAAGATCGTTCTTCACATCCTGCAGTTGGCTATACGTCTCGCC
Source organism: Acidobacteriota bacterium (assembly GCA_039030415.1). GTDB lineage: Bacteria > Acidobacteriota > Thermoanaerobaculia > Multivoradales > J023 > JAAELT01. The sequence goes on along the minus strand of JBCCEE010000290.1, from coordinate 6,219 downwards.
ATCGTAACACGCGGTCTAGATTCCAGTCTGTGTTAGAACTACGCAACCGTCGACCCGTCCACCAACCCGGAGGAGCTCTATGACTTCCCAATTTCGCGTTCCCCATACGCTGGTCCTGCTCTTCGGGATGGTCTGCCTGGCGTTGATCCTCACCTACCTCCTGCCGCAGGGCAACTTCGATCGCCAGGAGAACGACAGCGGGCGGCAGCAGGTGGTGCCGGGTAGTTACCAGCCGGCGACAGAAAAAGTCACGCTGTCGCCGCTGGTGGTGTTCACCGCGATTCCGCGCGGTTTCGAGGCCGCCCAAGAGATCATCTTCTTCGTCTTCCTGATCGGCGGCGCCTTCGGCGTGCTGCGCGCCACCGGCGCCATCGACGCCATCATCGGCGTGATCCTGCCGCGGCTCGGAAAGAGCCCGTGGCTGTTCATCGGCGGCGGGCTGCTGGTGTTCGCCGCCGGCTCCTCGACCATTGGCATGGCCGAGGAATACCTGCCGTTCGTGCCGATCCTCCTCGCCCTCGCCTTCGGCCTGGGCTTCGACGCCATGACCGCCATCGGCATCCTGTGCGTTGGCTATGGCATCGGCTACGGTGTGGCGACGATCAATCCTTTCACGGTGCTGATCGCTCAAAACGTCGCCGAAGTCACTCCGACCTCCGGCTGGGGCTATCGCTTGGCGATCAGCGGCGTCTTTCTGGCGGTCGGCTTCCAGCACGTGTGGAGCTATGCCCGGCGGGTCAAGGCCGATCCAAGCTCCAGCCTGGTGGCGGATATCGAGCCCGATCCCAATCTCACGAGTCGTGACCACCCGAAACTCACCGGCGTCCACATACTCGTCCTGCTAATCACTCTGGCCGCCGTGGTGGTGCTGATCTACGGCCTGAGCGAGGCCAGCGGCTGGCATTGGTATGTCAAAGAGATGGGCGCCATGTTTCTGGGGCTCACCGTGGTGCTGACCTTGATCTCGCGCATGAGCTTCGACGAATCCGCCAAGAAATTCTGCGAGGGCGCCACCGAGCTCACCACCACGGCGCTGCTGGTCGGCTTCGCCCGCTCGATCCTGCTCGTGCTCGAAGAAGGCAACATCATCGACACCATCGTCCAAACCGTGGCGACGCCGCTGCAGGCGACCGGCCCGGCCTTGGCCGCGGTCGGCATGTTCTTCGTGCAGTCCGTTTGCAACCTGTTCATTCCCTCGGGCAGCGGCCAAGCCTACGTCACCATGCCGATCATGGCTCCGCTGGCCGATCTGGTCGGCGTGCAGCGCCAGGTCGCGGTGCTCGCCTACCAATTCGGTGACGGTTTCACCAACATCCTGGTTCCGACCAACGCCGTGCTGGTCGGCATTCTGGCGTTTGCCCGCATTCCCTACGACCGCTGGCTGCGCTTCATCTTCCCCTTCATGATCAAGATCTGGATCGTCGGCTCGATCTTGTTGGCCATCGCGGTCTGGATCGGTTACCAATAGCGAGCTCAAACATGACCTCTGTATCGCGACCGTCTTCGCGGCCGCAGCGCTCGAACTTTTCCTCCGGCCCCTGCGCCAAGCGTCCAGGCTGGAATCTGGCGACCCTAGAGGATGCCGCCCTCGGCCGCTCCCACCGTTCCAAGACCGGCAAGGCGAAGCTTGCCGCTGCCATCGACCGCACGCACGCGATCCTCGGTCTGCCCGACGACTATCGCGTCGGCATCGTGCCGGGCTCCGACACCGGCGCTTTCGAGATGGCGATGTGGAGCCTGCTCGGCGCCCGCGGCGTCGACGCCCTGGCCTGGGAGTCGTTCAGCAAGGGCTGGGTGACCGACGTACTGGATCAGCTGCGCATCGAAGACCTGCGGGTGATGGACGCCGGCTATGGCGAGCTGCCGGATCTATCCGCCACCGATCCGGAGCGCGACATCGTCTTCGCCTGGAACGGCACGACTTCCGGCGTTCGGGTGCCGAACGGCGACTGGATCGCCGGAGACCGCGCCGGCCTCACCCTGTGCGACGCCACCTCGGCGGTCTTCGCTCAGCCGCTGCCGTGGGAAAAGCTCGACGTCGTGACCTACTCGTGGCAGAAAGTGCTGGGAGGCGAGGCCGCCCACGGTATGCTGATCCTGAGCCCGCGAGCGGTCGAGCGCCTCGAGACCTACACTCCGAGCTGGCCGCTGCCCAAGGTTTTCCGCCTCACCAAGGGCGGCAAGCTCAGCGAAGGCATCTTCAAGGGCTCGACGATCAACACCCCGAGCCTGCTGTGCGTCGAAGACTACCTCGACACCCTCAGCTGGGCCGAGAGGCTCGGCGGTCTCGAAGCTCTGCACGGGCGCGCCAACGCCAACCTGGCGGCGGTCACCGAATGGGTCGAGCGCACCGCCTGGGTCGACTTCCTGGCGGCCGATCCCGCCACCCGCTCCAACACCTCGGTCTGTCTGCGCATCGTCGATCCGGCTTTCGCCGCCCTCGACGCCGAGCGCCGCGCCGCGGTGCCCAAGCAGATCGCCGGCCTGCTCGAGCAGGAGGGCGTCGCCTACGATATCGGCTCCTATCGCGCCGCTCCGCCCGGCCTGCGCGTGTGGTGCGGCGCCACCGTCGAGCGGTCCGACGTCGAGGCCCTGCTGCCTTGGCTCGACTGGGCCTACGCCCAGGTGCTCTAGAACGTCCAGGCAAAACATAGCGAGTCCGCATCCCGAAACGACATTTGAGGTAGCAGGCCGAGTTGGACGGAGCGAGCAAGGGCTGAGATGTTTGAGTCAGCTATAACTAACGGGGTTGGAGTTGGGGATGCCTCAGAATAGGAGGGAGCTGATTAGGTTCCCTTTCACCCTAGATATAGGAGGTCATCCCCATGAGCAAGCGTACCTACCGAGCCAAGTCTGTCAAGACATTGGATCTGGATCGCCTGGGCAAGGAATTGGAAGCCGCGCAACGTTTGGTGTTCAGCTTGGATATAGCTAAGGACGTGATGTTCGCGACGTTGAAAGTCGAGGCTGAGCTGGTCCATACGACGTTGAAGTGGCACCATCTGGAGTCGACCTCGGAGGTCGTTTCTTGGCTCTCAGGCTTTGGGCCGCGAGTAGAGGTAGCGATGGAGCCCAGTGGGACATATGGTGACACGCTGCGTTGGCATCTTGAGCGCTCAGGAGTGGCGGTGTACCAGGTGAGTCCGAAGAAGGTTAAGGACTCTCGTGAGATCTATGACGGTGTGCCTAGTAGCCATGATGCGAAAGCAGCGGCCATTATTGGCTGGCTGCATTGGCAAGGTCGTAGCGAGCTTTGGCCGGAGCGAAGCGATGTAGATCGCCATATGAAGGCTGCGGTGGAGACGCTGAGGCTGTACCAGGTGCCTTTTCAGCGTTGTTTGAATCGCCTGGAGGGTTCTTTGGCCCGCTACTGGCCCGAGCTCGGCGGGATCCTGTCGCTGAGCTCGGTGACTCTCTTGGAGTTGTTGCAAGAGTTTGGTGGCCCTTCAGGCGTTGCAGCGACCCCGCAGCGTGCTGGCGCCCTGATGCGCCGCGTTGGCGGCAACGGCCTTGCTTCAACATCGATCGATCGGGTGTTGAGCTCCTCACAGGAGACTCTGGGTGTGGCTATGTTGGCCTCAGAATGTGAGGCGCTGCAGGCCCTGGCTGGCGAAGCCCGTCGGCTTCAACAGTGCGTGCGCCGTGCGCGAGAGCAAGTAGAGGCCTTGAGCCAGGGTGACGCTGAGCTGCAGCATCTGGCACCGGTTGTCGGTAAGGTCACGGCAGTGGTGCTGATGCTTCACAATGGCCGTTTGAGTGCATACCGCAACGCTCGCAGCTTCGAGAAGGCGCTCGGTCTGAATCTGAAGATTCGCCAGAGCGGGAAGTATTCCGGCCAGCTGAAGCTGACCAAGCGCGGTCCCGGTGTCGGTCGCCAGTACCTGTACCTGGCGAGCCTGCGCCTAATCAAAGATGATCCTCTAGCACGGGCCTGGTATGAAGCGAAGCTCCAGCGTGATCCAGGCGGATCGAAGAAGAAGGCTTTGGTGGCGGTCATGCGCAAGCTGGCTCGGGCCTTGTGGTGGGTCGCTCAGGGTGCTCCCTTCACTACAGAGAAGCTCTTCGATGCTCGCCGTCTCAAGATGGCTTAGAGAGCTCCAAGAGCTTCAAACAAGAACCTCTCAAGGGAGACTGAAGACTACGAGAGCACAATGAGACCCTAGGTCCTGAGAAACCTCTGACGGGTGACCTTCTTCTGCACGCATGATCTATCGAGATCCGGTTTGAGTCTCGAGGCACCCTGAGGTAGCCGGTTGGGAATCGATGTCCGAGAGAGCTGATTTGGTGCCGCCTAAGCGGACACCCAACGAATGACAGCTTTGACCGACCCCAGTCGCAAGCCTCCAGAGGTAATGAGGGATCCACGCCGCACGAATCCGCTGGTTCGGGGCGCGTCAAGCCCCGAACCTAAGCCAAGTCACTTGGGCTGAAGGATTCGTGCACCCTAGAGTCATCCCCAAACTCCAAAACCAAGGGCTTGACGCGATTACGACAGCGTGCAAGATCAAAGCTGCTCGTAACCCTCGGTGGGTTAGGGATTTACGCAGCTAAACTTCGATCCTGCGAGTTCCGAAGCCCGGCAGAGCCCGTTCAACACGGCCGTCTATCGACCCGAACGACTCTATCGACTCAGGATCTTCTCGAACAGCTCGAGGGCGCGCGGGTCATCGGACTGGCCGAGCCAGAACATGGCCTTCTTGCGAACGGCACGCTGGGCGTGGTTCTCGGCGTAGTGAATCAAGAGCGGTACGCCGCGGTCCGGCGGCAGCTGCGACAGTGCGAAGACGGCGCGTTCCTTGACGTCGAGGTCGGGATCTTCCTCGGTCGCCTCGACGATGGCGTCGGCGGCGCGCTCGCCGGCTTCCTGCGATAGCCAGAACAGGGCCTGGCTGCGCACTTCGCGACGGGGATCGCGGCGCGCCATCTCGATCAGCAGGTCGAGCGCTCCTGGGGTATCGTTGAGGTGGAGGGCGAAGGCGATCTTCTCCTGCAGGTCGACGTCGTCGAGATCGCGCCGCAGACGAGTCAGGGCTTCGAAACCCGACGCGCCGCGCGCTTCCCCCAGCCAGAAGATAGCTTCCTCTTCGAGCCGCTGCAGCCCGGGGTGATCCGACCTGGCGGCGGCTTCCAGGATCGCGTCGACCGCGGCCCCCTGGTGGTAAGCGATCGCCATCAGGGCATCCTTCGCTAGCCGATGGCGGTGCGAGTCGACGCGCTCCACCAGCAGATCGAGGCTCTGAGACGCCTCGACGCCCTCCCACGCGAACACCGGCAGGCCACCGGCGTCGATCTCGCAGTTCTCGCCAAAGATGCGCACGTCGTCGAGCTGCCGGTCTTCGATACGCAGCAGCACGCGCAGTCTCTGTGAGGTCTCTGTGTCGGCCAGCACCTGGTAGGACTTGTTGGAGCCTTCGAGGCGACAGCGGCAGTCTCTACCGCAGCACAGCTGGCGCTGCGGGTCCGCCATCGGCACCAGGTAGGTGGCCCAGGCGGGACCTTCGGTGTCGGCGAGCAGACGCTCGAAGGCGGTGTCGAGGTCGGGTAGCGGGCTGCCCAGGGGACGGAGCTCGGCGTTGCCGATGCCGGCTTCGGCGGCCGGCGTCAGCGAGAACACTAGGATCCAAGACGACAGGGCAATCAAACAAACGCGACGCAGCATGGCGGGGGCTCCTCGGGTTATTGGCTCTCGCCCCCTTAGACGACGCAGCCCGGCCGCGGTTGGCGTCGCGCTGCAACGCGAAGCGGCTATTGCTCGCGCAGCACCACCGCGGGGTCGACGCTGCTGGCTCGCAGCGCCGGCAGATAAGACGCGACGTAGGCAGAGGCCAGCATCACCAGGCCGGTCGCGAGGTAGGTCGTGAGGTCCTGCGCTCCGACCGAGAACAGCAGGCTCTCGAGCAGTCGGCTCAACCCCAGGGCGGCCAAGCAGCCGACCGCCAGACCGATCGCCACCAGCCGCATGCCCTGCCCCACCACCATGTTGCGCAGGCCGCGGCGCTCCGCGCCGAACGCCAGCCGCACGCCGATCTCGAGGCCACGTTGGGACACCGAGAAGCTCAGCACGCTGTACAGGCCGATGGCCGCCAGGAGCAGCGCAAAGAGCGAGAACACGCCGCTCAGCAACGCGCTGAATCGCGGCCGCGCGATTTGCCAATCCCAACTCTGCGACATCGGACCGACGGCGAACATCGGACGCTCCGGATCGAGCTGCCACACGAC